>CAZEZH010000001.1:0-95991 GCA_964516305.1 uncultured Halochromatium sp.
GTGCCGAGTGCCGAGTGCCGAGTGCCGAGTGCCGAGTGCCGAGTGCCGAGTGCCGCCTTGACGGTTCGGCTGGCTGCTAGTCGAGATCGACGGTCTGGGCTGACTCGTCCGGCTGGTAGCACAGCAGGCGCTGGCGCACCACATCGGCGCTCAGGCGCAGGCCAGTGGTGCGCACATCGACCACATGGACGCACGCGGCTACCTCGGGATCGGTCTCGGCGGGCGCGGCGATGCGTGTCGCTGCGGGTAGGCGCTCGAGCCAATCCGGATGGTAGTGATGCCCAGGCAGACGCGGAAACAGGGCGACATAGGCAATCCCGGACTCAACCAGATCCTGGAAGAAGTGCGAGCCGAAGGACAGATCAGGCGTCATCTGCGCGCCGATCTCGGCGACCTCGGCGATCACCGCCATGCGGTTGATGTCGGCGAAGCGGACCGGCACCCCCAGCTCGGAGCTGCTGGTTCCCCAACGGCCGGGACCGATCAGCAAGGTCGGGCAGTCGTCGCGTTCGGCGAAGGCGCGGTTGAAGCCACCGACGAGCCGCCCGACGGCGTACTTTTGCATTCGGGACAAGGCCCCATAGCGGCGGCCATCGACGCGGATCACGCGGCTGATCGGCCGATCCATATTACCGCCCATGAAGTGCCCGCGGGTGGCGAAGAACAACCGCGGCTCGGCCACTGTCTCTGGCAGCTCCACCCGTTGCGTCGGCCCCAAGGTTTGCAATGGGCGGCACTGCACGAGACTGAAGCTCGGCCTGCCGTCCGCAGCCAGATGCGCGGTGAACTCGATGTCAACCGGGTAGGCGTAGGCCGCCTCCAGCGTTTTCAGCATGCGCTGCAGCACCGCGCCGAAGGCGGTGCGCTCGAGCAGGGGGGCGAAGGTCACGCGCCAGACCGGCGCGCCACCGCGCGCCCGCGTCCGTTCGCTGGCCTCGCGATCAAGCTCGGCGCACCAGGACAGCGGCCAGGTTGGGGCCAGCGCCGCGAGCTCGCGCACCGCGATCGTTCGCAGCCGGTTGTCGCTGATGTCCAGCACATCGACATCGCGCTGGGAGAACTGCCCCGGATCATTGGCGTCGCGAAAGGGCAGTCGGCGTGGCTGATCGAGCGCGACCACCCGCGCATGATCGCCCTCGATGCGATCCACGGCGCGCGTTCCCAGGCCCACCACCAGCCGCAGCATGCCCGCCGCTGGATCGAGATCCGGCTCCCAGACGAAGAGGTTGCGCGAGACCCCGACCCCGGCGCAATCCGGCAGATAATAGCGTCCGTGATAGCGCCCGTTGACCCGCTGCAGCAGCAGCGCCATCGGCTCCTCACGCGCCTCCAGACCCCGCTGGCGACGGTAGACCAGGGCATCGTTGCTCATGGTGCTGGCGTACACTTGGCGGATCGCCGCCTCCAACTGCGCGAGGCGCTGTTCCGGCGAGCCCTGATTGACGCAGAAGACACTTTCGTACTTGCCGGCGAAGGCATTGCCGAAGCCGTCTTCCAACAGGCTGCTGGAGCGCACGAGGATCGGATACTGGCCAAAGTGATCGAGCATGCGCTCGAGATCCAGCCGCACCTCCTCGGGCAGTTCGCCTTGGCGCAGATCGGCGTTGAGGGTCTCGGCCTCCGCGAAATAGCCCTCCTGGGTGCGCTGGCGCATCAAGCGCGTCCACCAGCCGTTGTGCACCAGGTAGGAATAATAGACATCGGAGCCGAGGTAGAAGGAGTCGTGCGGTTCGAGAATGGGCGCCCAGAACGCCGGATCATCGCGCTCGAGGATGCGCCGCGCGAGCAACATGCCGACGGCCTTGCCGCCGATGAAACCGCTGCCGATCATGCGCCCGCGGATCGCCACCAGATCCTCGAGGTCGAGATGCCGCCGGGCCAAGTCGAGGACTTGCTCATCGTGGCTGATGAGCACGCGATAGAGCCGGTCGAGCACTTGCGCGCGTTGCGCGCCCGTGTCCTCGCACTTGGCCAACTCCGAGGCCTCCAGGAACAACCGATCCCAGTAATCCATCTGACAGACACTTTCGCTGTCGCGCCGCAGCAACGCCGCCTGCAAGCGCGTTGCCGCCCTGCTGTCGGCGACGGGCGTGAAATCGCCGTTGTGGTGTGTGTGGGGCAGGAACATGGTCGGCGAGTGCCGGCCGCTGACCTTGACCGGCTGCAGATAGCGCGCGTTGTTGGCATGACGCACATCGATCAGCACCTGGGTGGTGTCGCGGATGCGCGCCATGGTGCGGTGGGAATGCGCCTGCGAGAGCAGCCCGAAATAGGCCACGGTGTCGAGTTCGCAGAGATACGGACAGACCACCCGGAACAGGTTGCCGACCATCAGATCGGTGGCCCAGGCCGAGAGCAGATCGGAGAGGCAGTCGAAGACGTAGAAGGCGCCCCGACCATGCGTGGTGATCAACTGATGCACATGGCGCGTGAAGGCCTCGAAGCCGCGCAAGGCATCGACGCGCACAGCGCGCACCGCCGGCCCCGGCGCGATCAGCGGCGCATGGCGCCCGAAGCGGACATAGATGATGGCGCGCCCTTGGGCGGCGGCGGCGCTGACGAAGGGTGGCACGAAATGGCGATAATCCTCGATGTCATCCACGCGCCAGACGACATTGTCGCCGAGGCGTAGACCATCGAGCACCCGGTCCAAGCCCTCTAGGCCGGTGGATAGGATATCACCAGCATGCATTGTTGCCTGTTTTTGCTCCACGTTCATCAGCGATGGCGGAAATGACCCGATGGAGTCTACCTGCAGGGGACGGCTCCAAACTACCCTCGAGCGGCTTTGACTGAAAACCGTGGTCGTGAGCGTCGGGGGAGAATCCCGTCGCATCCCGGGTCAACTCATCAGCGGAGGATGAACCCCCCGATCTGGCCGCTTTGACCTCGGGGGTTCATCGCCAAGCCCCTTACCGAAGGTCCAATGCAGGGCGTCGGCGACTTTGTCGTAGTCGCCGTCACTGACGCCATAGCCTGCATGCCGCGCGCCCGGCGGTGCAACTCTGCTGGGCGTAGTAGTGCGTGAGCATCCCGCCTTCGTTGGCGATGCGGTCGATGTTGGCCGTTTGGTAACCCATGATGCCGTGGTTGAAGGCACTGATATTGTGAACGCCGATGCTTGGCTGATCGGCATCCGCAGCGGAGGCCTGTGTAGTAACGCTTAGGCTGCCGCCGAGAGCGAGCATCGCCAGGCCGAGCAGTGCGCGCGAGCGACCGCGCCGGCGGTCGGGCTCTTGGGGTGTCAGCAGCATCGTTTCTGTCACCTCGAGGTGAATAATGTTGTTCTGAAGCGTCTTCGCAAGAGCCTCTGTGAAACGTCGTCATGACCTGTCAGATTCGACTGGATGCCAAGCACCAACGCGAGTTCAGCGGACCCATTAATGATCTGTGGGTCTGCCCGCAGTAAGCCGCCGCAGGAGGCCGAGTAACGCCTGATCCGCTTGCCGGATCTCCCGGGATCTCCCGGCTGTCCAGGATCAGCCGCGCTAACGGACCCGCGCAGGCGCGCTTCAGCGCTGCGAGCCCCTGGGACCGCTACCCGCTTCGATCTTGATGAGGTCCCCTCGCGGGTTGCCCAGTCGCGCAAACCGAATGACCCAGCAGGAGGGAGCGGAGTCGAAACGCGATCGGCCGAACTCAAGTCGGCCCTCGCGGAGAACCGGAGACTGCCTGAGCTGGTGGAAGTGGAGGAGGCGTTAGGCACTCGTGCCCGATGCGGATTGGGAGCCAAATCGATCGGTCGGTGCGCGACCAAACCAGCGCTGCAGCCGCCCATGGGCGCTCTCATGCATCGATAGCAGCGCTGGGATCACCAGCAGGATCAACAGCGTCGCGAAGCCGAGGCCGAAGGCGATTGAGGTCGCCATCGGGATCAGGAATTGAGCCTGATAGGAGGTCTCGAACAGCAGCGGCATGAGGCCGGCAATGGTGGTCAGCGAGGTCAGCAGGACCGCACGCAGGCGCTGACAGGCGGCTTCGATCAACGCCTCTTGGATCGACAGGCCCTGGCCGCGCAGCTGTTTGTAGAAGCTGACCAGGATGATCGAGTCGTTGACGACGATACCGGAGAGGCCAAACATCCCGAACAGCGACAGAATGGTCAGATCGATGCCCATGAACCAATGCCCGAACAAGGCGCCGGTGAGGCCGAACGGGATCACCGCCATCACCACCAATGGCCAGCCGTAGGACGAGAACACCCAGGCCAGGATCAGGTAGATCAGGATCAGCCCCAGGATCAGCCCCTTACGCATGTCTGAAAGGGTATCGCGCTGATCGGCCGAGCGGCCCTCGAACGAATAGTCGATGCCGAACTCGCGCTGTAGCTGCTCCAGCGTGCCGTCCTCAAGACCCGCAGTGACCTCACCTGCAGTGGTGACATTGGCATCGACATCGGCCGTGACCTCCACCGCGAGCTTGCCCTCGGCATGCCGCAAGACCTCGAAGCCGCGCCGCGAGTCCCACTCCGCCACCGCGGTCAGCGGTACCGAGTCGCCGTCCGGGGTGCGCACATTGAGGCGATAGAGACTCGCCAGGGTGCCGCGCTCGGCAGTTGGCAGCTTGACCCGGACCTCGACCTCATCGGCGCCATCTTGGAAGATCTGCACCAGCTGACCATCAAAGGCGGTGCGCAGTTGGCGCCCGAGATCAGCCACGGTGAGCCCCAGCGCCTCACCAACCGGTGTGAGCTGATAGATCAGCTGCTCGCGGCCATAGGCCATGTCGTCCTCGACCTCGAGCACGCCGTCGATCCCGGAGATGGTCTCGGACAGCGCCAAGGCCGCGGCCTTGAGATCATCGGCCGAGCCCCCGGTGAGGCGGATGGTGAGATCGCGCCCCGGCGGCCCGACCCGGCGGGCGGTGATGTTCAGCGACTCGAGCCCGGCCGGCATCTGGATACGTTCTCGCCAGGCGCGAATCAGCGCGTTATTGCGAACGGTGCGAAAGTCCGGCTCCACCAACTCGATCTGCAGCGAGCCGAGCTGATCCGCCGTCGCCCCACCACCGGCGCCGCCACCGCCCTTAGAGCCATGGAAGGCCAAGACGAGGTTGATCAGCTGGCCTTGGTCAAGCTCCTTCTCGGTTCGGTAGAGGGTCTCTTCGAGATGGGTCAGGAAGCCATCAACCCGGACGCGCGGCGTGCCCGCGGCGAAGGCGACATTCGCATTGAGAATCTGCGACTCAGGTGTTGGGAAGAACACAAAGCCAAGCCGGCCACCCGCAAGCAGCCCGATGGCCATCATCAGCATGGCGATCGCAGCGGCAACGGTCGCAAAGCGCTGGCGCACGGCAACAGCCACCAGCGGCCGGAAGGCGCGATCACGAAACCATTCAAAGCCCCGGTCGAGCCGAGCGCGCAGCGAATTCGGCTTGATGTTATGGGTGTGCACGAAGGCGTTGCGCAGGTGCCCGGGCAGCACCAGGAAGCTCTCGACCAGCGAGGCCAGGATTACACAGATGATCACGATCGGTATGGCGCCGAGGATGTTGCCGATCCGGCCACCGACGATGATCAGCGGCAAGAAGGCAGCGATAGTGGTCAGCGACGAGGCGATGACCGGCGCCAGCATCCGCCGCGCGCCGCCCTCGGCTGCCAGCAGAGGATCCTCGCCCATCTGATAGTGCGCCATCGCATCCTCGCCGACGACGATGGCATCGTCGACGATGATGCCGAGGGCCATGATCAGCGCGAACAGGCTGATCATGTTGATACTGCCACCAAGCAGGTAGAGGATAAACAGCGTCGCGGCGAAGGAGACCGGAATCCCCCAGGCGACCCAGAAGGCGACCCGGCCGGTGAGGAACAGGTAGAGGATTGCGACCACCAGCACCAATCCACCCAGGCCGTTGGTCACCAGCAGCATGATGCGGTCGCGCACCAGCTCCCAGGAGGCGTCGTAGATGGTGATCTCGACGCCGGGCGGCAGGGTCGGACGGGTGTCCTCTAGCCATTCGCGGAAGGCACGCGCGGCTTCGAGCGTATCGCCCCGCTCGCTGCGCTGCAGCACCATCTCGACTGCCGGCTGACCGTTGACCGTGACCAGTACCGATCTGTCGCGCGGCACGCGCTCGATCTCCGCCACATCGCCAAGCTCGACCCGCAACTCCTGATCGGCACGGATCGGGATCTGCTCGAAGCCAAGCGCTTCGCGGCGCTTAGCCAGGCTGCGCAGCTCGCGTGAGCCCTCATCGCGCCCAACCGAGCCAGCCGGCAGATCGAGACTGAAGTCACCGACCCGGCGGCCAATCTCCTGCAGGCCAATCCCGAGCTGCTCGAGTTCGTCGTTATCGACCTGTATCCGGATCTCTTCGCTCGGCAAGCCGTTGATCTGCACCTGATCCAGTCCGCGCTCCAGCAACTCGGTCTCGAAGCGGCGCACCAGGTTGCGTATCTCATCCCGGTTCTCCAACCCAGTGATCACTAGCCGAGCCACCTGCTCGTAACGGCTGATCAGCGACACCTCCGGCTTTTCGGCGTCCTGCGGGAAGTTGCGGAACTCGTCCACCGCCCGTCGGACCTCATCCAGGGCTAGCAGTGGGTCAACGCCCTCGTTGAACTCGAGGGTGATCGACGAGATGCCCTGGCTCGAGGTCGAGGTCATCTTGTCCAGATCGTCGACGGTGCGCAGGCGCTGCTCGAGCGGATTGGTGATGCCGTCTTCGATATCCTCGGCACTGGCGCCGGTCCAGACCACCCGCACCGAGACGATATCCAGCTCGAAGGTGGGGAAGAACTGCACATTGAGCCGATCCAGCGCGAAGGCACCGGTCAGCAGCATGATCACCATCAGCAGGTTTGCCGCAACCTTATGGTGGGCAAAGATGCCAATGATGTCGGCGCGATGTCGGCTTGCGGTATCCAGATTTGCAGTATCCATCAGTTGTGACTTTCGGCGTCGTTCGCCGTGGTCTCGGCGACATCCAGCTCTGGTGTCGGCTCACTGCCCCCATCCGACGACTCAGCACCGACGATCGCAACCCGGAGGCCCTCGATGGCGTTCGGCATGTGCGTGGTCACCAGCGCATCACCAGCAGCCAGCTGATCTGACCTGACCAATAACCGTTCTTCACCGTCGGCACCGATGCGGGTACCGAGACTGTCAACATCGACACCATGCATGCGGCCATCCTTGACCACGTAGAGGCGGCTGCCGCCATAGACGGCGCGGAACGGAACCTCCACCACGGCTTCGCGCGTCGGGCGCTCGAGATACACCGTGAGCAGCTGGCCAAGGCGCACCAGACTCGGATCACCGTCGAGCTTGAACAGCGCATCCACGCCGCTCGGATCGGCCTCGCCGGCCAGACGGTCAAACTGCAGCGCTAGCGACTCCCCGCCAACCGTCGCACTCGCCGTGAGTGGCAAGTCCTGTTTTGCTGCCGCGATCAGCTCGTCCTGATAGGGCGCTGGGATGCGCGCACGGATCTCGAGGCTCTCGGTTGCATAGAGCCGCACCAAGGTCTCGCCCTTGGTCACTTGGTCGCCCTCAGTGACCTCGACGCTGGTCACAATCCCGTTGTAGGGCGCTGTCAGAGTCGCGCGCTCGCGCTCGAGCCTAAGCTCCGCCAGCCGCGCTTCGGCGCTGGCGAGGCGAGCCTCTAGGCCACGCAGACGGCTCGGGTGATCGGCGATGCTCATCTCGCGATTGCTGACCGTCAGTTGCTGCTGCGCCTCGGTGCGTTTGGCATCATCCAGGGACTGCTCGGCGCCGACCTGCTGCGTCTTCAGCCGCTGCTGCCGGGCGACGGCGTCCTGCGCCAGCTTCAGCAAACGCTGCTCCTGCTCCAGCGCCAGTCGGTCGGTCTCAAAGCGATTCTTTTCGCTGGCGATCTGCGCCTGCAGATCAGCGATCTCGGCCTCGACTTGGGCGATGCGGGGCTCGAAGTCGCGCTCGTCCAGGCGCAGCAACAGATCGCCTTCAGCGACAAAATCGCCGTCTTGCACCAACACCTCGGTCACCCAGGCGGAGGCCGATGCAGTGGCGCGCAACAGATCCGGCGTCTCGACCTTGCCATAGAGTTCCAGCTCAGGCGCAGCGGTCAGCAGGTCCACCGGGTCCACCTCGACTCGCCAGACCCGCTCTTGCACCGTCGGTGAGGCCTGCTCTGGCTTGGTGGCGACCAGTAAACGAAACCCAACAAAACCGACGGCAAGGATGAGAACAGGAAGGATGATTTTAAGCAGACGGCTCACACAGGATGCTCTCAGCAGAGGGAAGGCGGCGGATGGGGGCAGCAAGCCGCCGGATGGCGCCAGCTCCGGGCGGCCGCTTGTCACCAGGAGACGCGGGACAGTTAGTGGTTAGCTAGTGTCGTGGCGCATACCGACGATCACAACGACGAAGCTCAGTGAAAGGGCCTTCTCGGCCTCGTCATGCTGGCAACGGCAGGGCTTCGACAGCGATTGCGGATCGGAATTCAGGCCGGCTTAGGATCGGGTTGGGTCCCGGCCCAGCTTAAGGTTTAGGTCCAGGCCCTGACCGATGGATCGCGACAATCGCTTGACCGGTCATCCAGCTCGCCGTGCAAGCAGCAATGCACGCACTGGAGCCGGATGGCCTTCGATGGTCAGGTTTGGGTCATCAGGGTCAAGAAAGTCTGCCAGCGAATGGAAGCGCATCCAAGGCGTTGCGCGCTGCTCCTGAACGGTGGTGCGGGACAGATCGACCAACTGCAGATCCTGATAGGCCGCGGCCCTGATCCAATCGCTGAGGGTCGCAACGCTTGGAATCGTGTGCACATTCCGCATTCGCGCATAGCGTCCAGCCGGTACCAGCGTATCGGCGTTTGCAGGGTTGCAGCCAGGACGATCGGTCACCAGCGTCTCGAGGACAAGTTCCCCTCCAGGTCGAAGACAGTCACGCAACCAGGCCAGGTGTTTGATCGGATCGCGGCGGTGATAGAGCACCCCCATCGAGAAGAGGGTGTCGAAACGGCCGGCAGCGACAGCGCAGAGGTCCGGCAAATCATCATCAGCGAGCGGGAACACGGCCAGGCGTTCGGCGCCGATCAGCTGCTCGAGGGCCAGGAACTGCAGCACGAAGCGCGGCGTCGGGTCGATGCCAAGTACCCAATCGGCGCCAGCCCCAAGGGCCCGAAAGCCGTAATAGCCATTGCCGCAGCCGACATCGAGCACCCGCCGACCTGGCAGCGGTGTGATGGCATCGGCCAGACGCGCCCATTTCCAGTCCGAACACCATTCGGCGTCGATCTCGATCCCATGCAGGCAGAACGGCCCCTTGCGCCAGGGGTGCAGTTGCTCGAGCGCTTGGCGGAGCTGAGCGTCCACCTCCGCCGACAAGGGTTGCTCGGCAACAGGCCCGACACAGGGCTGATCAAGCATCCGGATCGACCTATCTGGCGGTGGAAGGCGCAGGGCCGAGAGGCGCTCTAGGGCTTTGATCCAATCGTTGAGGTCGCCATGGCGGCCAGGCTGCAGCCGCTCCAGGGTTAGCCGCCGCAGCGGATGCACCCAGTCCGCTAGCGCTGTCGTGCTCAGCGTGTTGAGGAACGGCTCGAATCGCCGCAGCAAGAGGCGCTCGATTGCGGTCGCACTGAGCAAGCCAGAATGATCAGCGCTATCGGCCCCATCAACCGGAGTAGCCGCAGCCACACCTGCACCCGCACCAGCAGGAGCCAACCCTGGCGACCTTGATTCGCAAGGATTGCGTCCACTCGCCGCCATCAGCGGGCGATCCAGCCAACGAAGTTAAGGCACTGAAAGAAGGGCTCGACCCGCTCGAAACCGGCCTCTCGCAGCCGAGCATGATGCTGCGCAACACTATCTGGAATCAGCACCTGCTCCAGCGCGGCGCGCTTACGTGCGATCTCAAGGTGGCTGTAGCCCTGCGCGGCCTTAAAGTCGGCGTGCAACTGAGTAAGAAGGCCGCCGTTATCTGCAAGATCCACCTTCTCAGCGAGGATCAACGCCCCGCCGGGTCGCAGACCAGCACGGATGCGGCTCAGCAGCGCCGGGCGCTGCTCGGGCGCAATGAACTGTAGGGTGAGGTTCAACACGACCAGGCTTGCGTCGGCGATCACCAGGTCGAGCAGATCGGCGCAGATCGGCTGCAGCCGACCACGGTCGATCTCCGGCTTGAGCCGCTGGCGCAACTCATCGAGCATCGCTGGCGCTTGATCGACGGCATAGACTTGAATGACCTCGGCGCTTGAGGCCTCTGGCAAACGCGCGAGGATGCTGGCACTGGTCGCGCCCAGTGAGCAGCCGAGGTCGTAGACGCGTGCTCCAGGCCTGGCCAGTCGGGCACCAATCAGCCCGATCAGGCGTAACAGCTCGATCCAGCCAGGGACAGAGCGCGCGAGCATGTCGGAGAACACGCGCGCCACACGCTCGTCGAATACAAAGTCACCGCGCGGCGCGTTAGCCCCGGCGTACACTTGATCAACGCGCAAATCAGACATCACGACCTATTGAGTAGTACAGACCCACAGATGCGGCCAATAAACCCGCTTATCCCGCACGATTGCAACCCAGCGCTGTTAGGATACGGCGTCGTCTCGTATCGCCAAACGAACAATCACCAAGCCAATACCGGGGAGTCAAAGATGACCGATGCCAGCGCACAACCAATCGTCGAAGACGATGATGCCGATATCAACACGGTCGACACCGATGCGCCTCTCGCCAACCCGGAGCCCGATCTAGACGACCCAACACTCTACCTGAACCGCGAGCTGACCTGGCTCTCTTTCAACCGGCGCGTCCTGCACGAGGCCGATGATCCGCGCACCCCGCTGTTGGAGCGCGTCAAGTTCCTCGCCATCGTCAGCAATAATCTCGACGAATTCTTCATGAAGCGCATCGGCGGTCTCAAGCAGCAGATTGCCGCCGGCGTGCATAGCCAAACCGTCGATGGCCGCACCCCCGTGCAGCAGCTTGACGAGTGTCGCGCCGAGATCGCCGACATCCAAGCTGAACAGGAGCGGATCTACGGCGAGGTGATGGTGGCGCTCGAAGCGCAAGACATCTACCTGGTCGAAGTACACGCGTTATCAGCCGAGGTGCGCAAACGGCTGCGCGAGCACTTCCGCACCAACATCTTCCCGATGATCACGCCGCTGGCGATGGACCCGGCCCACCCCTTCCCGTTTATCTCCAACCTGGCGCTAAATCTGCTCGTCAGGCTGCGTTTCCCCGGCGGCAGCGACACCTACATGGCGCGCGTCAAGGTTCCGGTGAGCAAAGATGTCTCCAAGCGTCTGATCCAGGTCGACGGGCTCAATACCTTCGTCACCCTGGACGACCTCATCGTGCATAACCTGGACATGCTCTTCCCTGGCATGGAGATCGAGAGCTGCGAGCTGTTTCGGGTCACACGCAACGCCATCGTCGAGCCCGAGGAGGAAGCGGCCTCCGACCTGCTCGAGATGATCGAGACCGAGTTGCGCGAGCGCCACTTCGCGCCCATCGTCCGGCTCGAGGTTCAGGCGGGCATGGACCCGGTGCATCGCGGCATGCTCGCCGCCGAGCTGGGGCTGAACGAGGCCGATGACGTCTATGAGGTCGGTGGACTCATGGGCCGTCGCGACCTGTTCGAGCTGGCCAGCCTCGATATACCCGAGCTGCACGACAAGCCGCACCGCTCCGGCGATCATCCGATTCTTGGCAATGATCGGCGCAATATCTTCCACATCATCAGGGAGAACGGCCCGCTGCTGCTGCAGCATCCCTACGAGTCCTTCTCAACCACCGTCGAGCGCTTCCTGACCACGGCCGCCAAGGACCCGAAGGTCCTAGCGATCAAGATGACCCTGTACCGAACCTCGGGCGGCGCCATCCTCGACGCGCTGATCAAGGCCGCTCGCAATGGCAAGCAGGTCGCGGTGATGGTCGAGCTGAAGGCGCGCTTCGACGAGGCCGCCAATATCGGCTGGGCGCGCCGCCTCGAAGGCGAGGGTATCCATGTCACCTATGGCGTGCTTGGTCTCAAGACCCACTGCAAGCTGATCTTCGTGGTGCGGCGTGATTATTCGCAGCTGCGCCGCTACTACCATATCGGCACCGGCAACTATCACGGCGGCACCGCTAAGCTCTATACCGATCTTGGCATGCTCGGCTGCGACGAGGACATCGGCCAGGATCTGACTGAGCTCTTTAACTACCTCACCGGCTACTCGCCGCCACCAAGCTACCGCAAGATCCTGGCCGCGCCCTACACCCTCAAGCGCGGCATCTTGGAGAAGATCGAGCGTGAGATCACGGCGCACGAGCGTGAGCGCGGAGGCGGTCTGATCCAAATGAAGATGAACGCCTTGGAAGATGCGGACATCGCCCGCGCCCTCTACAAGGCGAGCCGGGCCGGCGTTAAGGTCGATCTGATCGTGCGCGATACCTGCCGCTACCGCCCTGGATTACCCGGGCTCAGCGAGAACGCACGTGTCGTTAGCATCGTCGGACGTTTCCTCGAGCACGGTCGCATCCTCTACTTCCGCAACGGCGGTGACGAGGAGTACTTCATCGGCTCAGCCGATATGATGCGTCGTAATCTCGAGAGCCGAGTCGAGGCCCATGCGCCGGTTGAAGACCCGGACTTACGCCAGGAACTGCGCCTGATCCTCGATGTGCAATTCGCCGACCAGCGCTCGGCTTGGGACATGCAGCCCGATGGCAGCTATGTCCAGCGTCAGCCAGAGGATGAACACGCCAAGGGCGCCCAGGACACCTTGATGGGCGTGGCGGACAAGCGCCTCTCGGCAGCCGCCAAGCACAAGGAGAAGAGCCTGCGCTCAAGATTACTCAGCCATTTCGAGCACCGGCTAGCACAGTCATCCTGATCCTCTAGAGCACGGCCAGCGGCCCAATCCAGCTTAGGCGGTGCAGCTCCACCCGAGAGGTAGCGGCAAGCGCTCAGCTTGCCAGCTTATCCATCCGCTCGGCGAGTCCAAAATCCAGCTCGGTGAGGCCACCAGCATCGTGGGTGTTGAGGTCGACGCGGACGGTTTTGTAGACGTTACACCAGTCCGGATGGTGATCCATCGCCTCGGCAGCGAGCGCGACGCGGGTCATAAAGCCAAAGGCTGCGCTGAAGTCGCAGAACTGGAAGGTCTTGTGCAGCTTGCCGTCCTGAATCGTCCAGGGCGTGCCAGTCCCGACGCCGGCGTTGAGAGATTGCAGCGAGGTTGCAATCGCAGTGTCGTCTAGCTTGGCTCGATGCATGACCGGCCTCCAAGTGCGGTTTGGTACAGGGTCTACCAGGAGGTCGGCCCAACCCCGGAGCAATTCAAGAAGGCGAACGCTGAGCGCGAACGCAGGCCCTAGTCCCTGGCCCGTACCCGCCAGACCCTAGATCCTGCCCTCTGTGCTACCCAGAGTAGGGCAGACAGCCGCACGGGACTCCGTCGGGCCAAACGCCCTGGCCCGAGCCCCCTCAGGCCCCCTCAGGCGGCGACCTTGTCCTTTTCTTCGAGCTTGCGGATCAGCGGATAGAGGTGCTCGGTCTCACGTTGAATGCGATCGAGGACTAACGCGAACATCTGCTCCGTCTCGTTCATGAACTCGCTGTAGTCGCGAATCTGCAACCGGCGATGCGGCTCCGAACACCAATCCTTGAGATATTTGTTGAAGATACGCTTGATCTCAGTGGAGCCGGAGAGGAAGCGGTTCGCGGTGTTCTTCACCGACTGATCGGGGTACGAGATCAAACGGCCGCAGAGATCGCGGTCGACTAACTCGATGTGCTCACGCACCTTGCCGGTGTACTCAAAAAAGACGTCGCAGGCTGTCTCGGTATCGCACATCTCCCGACTCTGGATCAGGTAGAGAAAGACGTTCGAGAGCTCAGTGATCTTGTGATTCTGCGCATGGAGTTGAGAAAAGGCAGTCATGTGGCAGTGATCCTCCGAAAGCGATAAGTTTCCCCCAGCGGGGACATTGAGTGGTTTGATCTTTTTTTACTGGTTACAACTAGCACAGCAACCTTGAACACACAAGAAAGCTGTGGACAGCGCTCGCGTCGGCGCATGGCGCTCAAGACTCGATCATGGTATCGAACCGACCACCAGGAAGCACCATCGGCAGCACATCCTCGGTCTTGTCGATCCAGACATCCACCAAGACCGGACCTGGTAAGGCCAAGGCCTCATTCAGCACGGCGCGCAGATCCAGAGGATTCTTCACGCGGAGGGTCTCGAGCCGCGGATACACCTGCTTGAGGCCAAGCAGGTTTGGGAACTGTCGCCGACAGGTCTGATCGATCTGCGTGCAATGCGGAGCGCAGTCCTCGCGCCGCGCCAGGCAGGTCTCATAATGATGACCGCCGTCCATCATGTCTTCCCACTGGCGCACCATGCCGAGGAAGCTGTTGTTGAGCACAAACATCTTCAACGGGATCGCGTTCGCAACCACGGTTGCCAGCTCTTGGATATTCATCTGGAAGCTGCCGTCTCCGTCGACCAGCACGACCGGTTGATCCGGGGCTGCGAACCAGGCACCGATCGCGGCCGGCAGTCCGAAGCCCATGGTGCCAAGTCCGCCTGAGCTGATCCACTGCCGCGGTCGCTGAAAGCGATAATATTGGGCCGACCACATCTGATGCTGGCCCACGCCAGTGACCAGGGTCGCGTTGCCGACGGTCAGCTCTGACAAGGTCTCAACCACTGCCTGCGGCTTGATGTAATCGCCGCTGTCATAGGGTAGTGGCAACTGCTGCCGCCATTCGGCCACCTGCGCCAGCCAACGCGAATGGCGCGCCTGGCGGGTACTCGCCAGCGCATGATCCAAAAACGCGGTCAGCGACGCGACCAGGTGCAGATCGGTCTTGATGGTTTTGTCGATCTCAGATGGATCGATGTCGACATGTGCAATACGTTTACCTAAGGCGAAGTCCTTAACCGCAACCCGATCATCGAAGCGCCCACCGAGAGACAGGATCAGGTCGGCATCGCGCAGCGCATAGTTGGCCGGCACGCTGCCGTGCATGCCAGGCATGCCGAGATAATACGGGGCGTCAAAGGGCACCGCCCCCAGGGCATTAAAGGTGGTGGTGACTGGCGCTTCAAAGCGCTCGGCCAGACGGCAGAGGGCGGCGGCAGCGCCGGCATGGATAATACCGCCGCCAGCCTTGATCACCGGCCGCTCGGCAGCAGCGAGCGCCTCCAAGATGGCATCGGCGCGCTCGGCCTCAAAGGGCACCTCGGGCCGATGCCGGCAGCGAGCGGGGCGCGAGTTCATGCAAGCGGCCAACTGGACATCCTTGCAGATGTCGACCACGACCGGCCCCGGCCGGCCCTGCTGAGCCAAGACGAAGGCCTCGCGCAGCACCCAGTCGAGATCGCTGACATCGCGCACCAGATAGTTGTGCTTGGAGATCGGCCGAGTGAAGCCGACCGTATCGACCTCCTGGAAGGCGTCGCTACCGATCGCATGGCTCGGTACCTGGCCGGTGATGAACACCGTCGGTACCGAATCCTTGTGCGCATCGGCGATCGGCGTCGCGAGATTGGTCGCGCCAGGCCCTGAGGTGGCGAGTGCAACTCCAACACGCCCACTAGCGCGGGCATAGCCCTCAGCGGCGTGGCCGGCACCGCCCTCCTGACGACAGAGCACGAAGCGCGGCACCGGCTCGCCCCGGCGCATCCGTTTGTTCAGCTCCACGTGCAGCGGTATGACCGCACCACCGGTGTGGCCAAAGATGACCTCGACACCGAGATCCAGCAAGATGTCGAAGAGCAAGGCAGCACCAGTTGGATGCAGGCTGACAGGGGTATTCATCGGGACCAAATCAATCGGAGGGCAGACCTTTTATGATAACGGCCAATCCGATTTCGGTGTTGATCCGTGCCAACCAAAACAAGCACTCAGCTCACCGCCTCGACCGCCTCACGCGCGATCTGGAGCTCCTCGTTGGTCGGAATCACCAAGACCTTGACCGGGCTCTCCGTCCGCGAGACCGCGCGTTCCTGGGTTGAGGCCGCAGCATTCGCCTGAGCATCGAGCTGGATACCGAGATGGTCGAGGTCGGCGCAAGCCCGCGTACGTAGATCAGCGGAGTTCTCGCCGATACCGCCGGTAAAGACCAGCGCATCGGCGTGACCAAGCTCGGCCAGATAGGCGCCGATGTACTTTTTCAGCCGGTGCGCGGTGACGCCAAGGGCAAGCTCTGCGGTCTCATCGCCGGCCTCGGCCCGGCGCTGGATCTCGCGCATGTCGTTATCGCCACAGAGGCCGAGCAGCCCGCTTTGGCGGTTTAACAACTCCTCGAGGGTATCGTTGTCGAGGCCGAGCTGTTTACTGAGGTAAAAGGGTACAGCGGGATCGAGGTCGCCACTGCGGGTGCCCATCACCAGCCCCTCGAGCGGCGTCATGCCCATTGAGGTGTCGATGCTGCTGCCTTCGCGAATGGCGGTCGCGCTGGCGCCATTGCCCAGGTGCAAGGTGATCAGATTGCACTGCTCGAACCGCTTGCCGAGCAGCGCCGCCGCACGCCGGCCAACGTAATGATGCGAGGTGCCGTGAAAACCGTAACGCCGAACCCCGTGCTCGCGATACAGGTCATCTGGAATCGCATACCGATAGGCCGTGCGCGGCATGGTCTGATGAAACGCGGTATCGAAGACCGCAACCTGCGGAATGGTCGGAAACAGCTCGCGCGCGACCAAAATGCCATCGAGGTTGGCCGGATTGTGCAGCGGTGCCAGCGGGATCACTTGGCGGATCGCCGCGATGATGTCGTCATCGACACGAGTCGGCGCATGGAAGGCCTCACCGCCATGCACCACTCGATGGCCGACAGCTAGTAATTCAGAGGGGTCGGCAAGCGCCCCGGTCTGCGCCAGGGCGTCGGCAATACGCTGCAGGCCTTGCTGATGACCAGGTATGGCGGCGCGCTCCTCCAGGCTCTGCTGACCGGCCTCGGCATCGGCCCAACGGCAGCGCATCAGGGCCTCTGGCTCACCGATTCGCGTCACTGACCCTGATGCGAGCACGCTCCAATCGTCGCTGCGGAACAACTGGAATTTGATCGACGAACTGCCGGAATTCAGCACCAGCACCTTCATGATGTCTCCTCTAGGGTCTGAGCCTGGATCGCGGTAATCGCAACCGTATTGACGATATCAGTCACTGTGCAACCGCGGCTGAGATCATTGACCGGCTTGTTCAGACCCTGCAGCACCGGGCCAATGGCGACAGCGCCCGCGCTGCGCTGCACGGCTTTGTAGGTGTTGTTACCGGTATTCAAGTCGGGAAAGATGAACACGGTCGCCTGTCCAGCGACCTCACTATCTGGCATCTTGGAGCGCGCGACACTGGCATCAACCGCAGCGTCATACTGGATCGGTCCCTCAAGCTTGAGATCAGGCCGTCGCTTACGCGCGATCGCAACCGCCTCGCGGACCTTCTCGACATCCGCCCCTTTACCGGAGGAGCCGGTCGAATAGGACAGCATCGCAATCCGCGGCTCGACCCCGAACGCCGCTGCCGTGCCGGCCGAGGTGATGGCGATATCGGCAAGCTGCTCGGCGTCTGGATTCGGGTTCACCGCGCAGTCGCCATAGACCAGAACGCGATCCGGCATACACATCAAGAAGACACTCGACACCAGCTTGGTGTGCGGCTTGGTGCGTATCGTCTCGAAAGACGGTCGGATGGTGTGCTGGGTCGTATGCAGCGCACCCGAGACCATGCCATCGGCATCACCGGTGTAGACCATCAGGGTGCCGAAGTAGCTCACGTCCTCAAGCGCATCGAATGCCATCTGCTCGGAGATCCCCTTGTGTGCACGCAGCTTATAGTAGATCGCCGCATACTCGGAGCGTTCCGGCGATTTGACCGGATCGATGATCTGAATACCCTCCAGCTGCAGGCCCAGCTCGCCGATTCGGCGCCGGATCTTCTCGGGATTGCCCAACAGCACCAGCTCGGCAACCCCGCGCAACGTGAGGATCTCAGCGGCACGCAGGATGCGCTCATCTTGCCCCTCGGGCAGCACGATCCGCTTAAGCTGCGACTTGGCGCGCTGGATCAGCTCATACTCGAACATCAGCGGCGTGATGCGCGAGGATTCATGCAAGGCGATACTCTGTTGCAGGCCCTTGATGTCGACGGAGCTCTCGAACACGCCAAGCGCCGCGGCAATCTTGCGATCGTCGCCGGGCAGGATCACCGACTCGACCTTATTCACCGCCAGCGCAGTCTGGAAGGTGTCGCGCTTGGTGCAGAGCACAGCCACCTTGCTGCGCCGCAGACCAAACAACAGCCGCTGGACATTCTCGGCTGGCCTCAACCCACCCGTCAGCAACAGCCCGGCGACCCGGGGAAAGGAGTCGGCGACATCGGCGGCCAGGCTAGCCAGGATGATGTCGCTCCGATCGCCAGCCGTGATGATCAGGCAGCCGTCCTCGACATAGTTGAGGAAGTCTGGCACCTCCATTGCCGCAACCTTGTAGTTGCTGACCACCTGGTTCAACGCATCGACCTCGCCGCAGATCAGCTCGGTCTGCAGCACCTTGTGGATCTCGCCGATAGTCGGCCTGCGCAGTGCCTCGGTCTCGGGCAGCACGTGCAGCGTCTCGGTCTGCGGCAGCACCCCGCGCGCGCGGTGCTTGACCACCTCGACATAATCCGGGTGAACGCCATTGACAACGGTGGCAAGCAGATCGCCGCCGCGATCGATCATCGACTCGTGCGCCATATGCACCGCATGCAGCGCCTCTTTCGAGCTGCGCTGGAAGCCCTTGATCACAACCACGATGCTGCAACCGAAGTTATTGGCCAGGTCGGCGTTGAAGTCGAACTCCAACGAAGGCACCAGACCGTCGTAGTCGGTACCGGCGCAGAGCACCAGGTCACACTGCTCGTCGAGCAGCATAAATTTGTTCAGGATGAGCTTCAGCAGCTCGTCGTAATGCCCGCCTGCCGCCAATTCGCTAGCCATCTGCGCGGTGCAGCCGTAGAGCATCTCGGCCGGAAATGGCAGGTCATAACGCTCGCGAATCAGGCTGGTCAGACTGTCCCGTTCAACCGATTCGCTGACCACCGGGCGGAAAAAACCGACACGCCGATTGACCGCCGAGAGCATCTCCATAAAGCCAAGCACGACGACCGATTTGCCGCTGCCTGAACCGGCACCAGCGATATAGATACTCTGCATAAACCACGCTCTCCAAAGGCCGAACGCGAACTGCGTTCAGCCAAGACAAATTTCGGTCATCATGCCGCAAAGCCAGATGCGGAAGGTTACAACGCCTTGACGGCAGACCTGCGGACAATGGCGTTACCAGGACGAGGGCCTGAGCGGACTCGCCAGAAGGCGCCAGATCAGCCGTCGGAAGCCGCCAAGGGCAAGGCCACAGGCAATAGGCATGCAAGATACATGCAAGCAACGCGCAAAGATATCGGCTTCAGAAGGCGCGCTGCAACCGCCAACGTTGGTAGCTGGGCTCCCGGAGGTAGGCCTTACTGCTGATGTAGTTAAGCACGTTCCGCAGCCGGTAGAAGCCGACGACCGAGTCGACGCGCAGGATCTCTCGGCCCTGCTCATCGAAAAAGACGATAGCCGGCGCATAGAAGAGCCCCAGATCCGAGGCCCAGCGGCTTGCGGTGGTGCGCTCTCCAGCAGGTGTAATCACCGGAGTCTTCGACCACATGTTCAGCTGAATGCTGTCGAAGCTGGCGAAGCCATCGGCAATCGCCTGTTCTTGTAGGGATTGGCCGTGAAGCACGTCGCAAGGATGACAATCGCCTTGCTCAAAGAATACGGCCAGTGGTTGCTCAGCCGGCAGGCGGCTGCGGTCGAGATTATAAGGCGGTGGCTGAAAAAAGGGCGCGTCGTTGAGGTCTGCGTCGTCGAAGACCATTCGATTTTCGCCCCGCGCCAGATAGTCTCGAAACGACTCCCGACGGTAGTGCTCATCAGCAACGTACTCCAAGGCCGCCCGGAACTGATACGGCGGATAGTAGCCACGTAGCCGCAAGACCTCTTCAGCGCGATCATTGTAGAAGATCAGGGTCGGCGTAAAATCCGCTTGCTCACGCAGCGCGAAGCCACGTTCAGTCATGACCCGACCGCGCAGGTCAGTGACCTCGGCAATGCCCCAGATGTCGATAGGCGTGACGTCAAAATGCTGGCGCGTGTACTCAACGATATCCGTCTCGGAGCCGAAATTCACGTCCATGAGTTGATGACAATAGGCACAACGCTTCTGGCCAAAGTATAGGATGAGCCCCTTGCCGGCCTCGCGCGCTGCTTCAAGATCGGCGCCCAGATCCAAGAACGGATCATTGAACCAATCGGGGTAACTCAATGATCCTTCGCGCGGTTGATCATCGAAACTCACGGGATCAGCATCCCCGCTGGCAGCGCTCGCCAAGAGCGTCGTGGCGAGCAAAAGCACCGCGAGCAGGCAATCGAGCATCGGCAGGCAGAGCAAAGAGCGGAAAGGACTAGAACGAGACATCAACTCTGTCGACTCCAAAGACGCGCGGTGGGCAATGACCCCAGGGCCAGGGATTGAATGATGGCGCACTTACACTTGCGGACTCGGCTCGGGCGTGTCGGCCGAACGACGCCGTGAACGGCGACGTCGGCGCTTCTTGGGGGCATCAGCGACCGCGTCGGTCGAACCGGCTGCTGCAGCCTGTGCGTCTGGTGCCGCAACCTTCGAGTTCGCGCTGGGGCTCGCTTCGCGGCCCCCTGGAACCGCATCGCCTGATGCCGCAGCCTGCCCGCGGGGCGGCGCCGGGTTGGCCTCGGCAGGCTGCTCGCGATCGGGCCCCGCCCGGCCTCGGCCGCCGCCGTCAGAACGCCCGCCGGGGCGGCCGTCCGACCGACGCGAGCGATCGCGCGGGGCACCGCGTCGACCGTCGCGATCTGCATCACGCGGACGACGTTCGACCCGAATACGGCTCTTCGGATCGATCTCCGCAAGCAGTTCAGGCTCGACAGTGCTAATCGGAATCCGCGCCCCAATAAAGGCTTCGATGTCCGGCCATCCCATCGCATAACTCTCGCAGACGAAGCTGATCGCATCGCCGGCCTCGCCTGCACGCGCGGTACGACCAATGCGATGCACATAGTCTTCGGCGTCGTCTGGCAGATCATAGTTGATTACATGGGTGACACCTGGAATGTGAAGACCACGGGCGGCGACATCGGTTGCAACCATGGTCGCAAGCTCGCCGTCCTGGAACCGCTTCAACAAGCTCAGCCGCTTCCTCTGCGGCACATCGCCGGAGAGCATGGCGGCCTTGAGCCCGTTGCCTTCCAAGAAGCCCCAGACCCGCTCACCCTCGCGCTTGGTGTTGACGAAGACCATGCTGCGTGCATCCTCCATCTGGCGCAAGAGACCGATCAGCAAGGGCACCTTCTCCTCGTTGGCCACCATGTAGCCGCGCTGGGTAACGCGGTCGGCAGTCACCCGCTCCGGGGTAATCTCGACCATCTTGGGGTCGTTCATATGCTCGTAGGCAAGCTCCATGACCCGGTATGAGAGCGTGGCAGAGAACAGCAAGCCGAGCCGCTGAGACGGCGGCGGTAGCCGGCGCAGCACAAAGCGGATGTCCTTGATGAAGCCAAGATCGAACATCCGATCGGCCTCATCGAGCACCACCACCTCGACCTGGCGCAGGTCGAAGACGCGCTGCTTCAGGTAGTCGATCAACCGGCCCGGCGTGCCGATCAGGATATCGACACCCGCCGCGATCTCATCGCGTTGCGCCTGGTATCCGGTCCCTCCGTAGACCAGACCCAGCCGGAAGTCGGTGTGCGAGGCAAGCAGCTCCGCGTCCTTGTGGATCTGCACCGCAAGCTCGCGAGTCGGCGCCAAGATCAGCACCCTGGGCTGGCGCCGCCGGCTCGAGGCCGACTTGCGCCGAGGCTCGGTCGCAGCCTCAGCATCGAGCGCAACGGCTGGCGCCGCAGTCGACTCGGCAGTCGGCTCAGCAACCGAGTCGACTGCGGCTGCCACGACCCCGGTTTTGGCGGCCAGCGAGGCTTGTCCGTCGGGCTCGCGGTCGGGCTCGAGCAGGCGCTGCAGCGCAACCACCAGGAAGGCTGCCGTCTTGCCAGTACCGGTTTGCGCCTGACCGGCGACATCCTGACCAGCCAAGGCGATGGGGACTGTCTCTGCCTGAATCGGCGTGCAATAGTGAAAGCCAGCGGCATCGAGGCCAGCGAGAATGTTCGAGTGAAGCTCGAACTGATCGAAACGGGTTTCGGTGAGATGAGTCTGGGGCATAAAAACGCTAACAAGGTGGAGACAGGGGCCGACGCCGCGATGATAGGGTGCGCAGGGCTTGCAAAACTTGATATCTTTAGCTCAAATAGCATCCTAACGCTGGCGGCGGCATTTGCGCCAGCCAACCAGCCCGCCCCATCTCGTCTCGTCGCACCGCCCAGACCTATCGAGCAAGAGGTGCTGCATGCGAGCACTCGGACAGCGCAGCCTTAGCCAACGCCTCAGGCTGCGGCTGTAGCAGCCAGCGAGTTCGTCTAGCGCGCTCCCCTTGGTTGTTCGAGCACTCGACCTGCACAACGCCGTGAGCGGCGGCCCCATCAATCCGATTTGCCATCTGCGCAATCACCGATATCGCCATCACATGACTGTTCGGGCACAACCTGTTGTCAAATAACCTGTTGTCGAAGAACGATCGGCCGGTGCCGGACCTGACTTTGCCCCAACCTGGAGAGATACCCAAGTGAGCGACCGAATCGTCCATGTGACCGACGATACCTTTGAACAAGATGTGCTGCAGTCGGACCAGCCCGTGCTCGTCGACTACTGGGCCAACTGGTGCGCCCCCTGCAAGATGATCGCCCCGGTCCTCGAGGAGATCGCCGAGGAGTACGCAGGGCGCATCAAGGTGGCCAAGCTCGACATCGACGAGAACCGGGCTGTCACCGAACGCTTCAATGTTCGGGGGATTCCAACCCTGATCCTGTTCAAGAATGGTGAGGCCGAGGCGATCAAGGTCGGCGCGGTCTCGAAGTCTCAACTGACCGTCTTTATCGACAGCAACCTTTGAACCAGCCACGCACCCGCCCGCGGCGCCGGCCCGGGAATAACACGCGGAATCGATCCGGCAACATCGAGGCGGAGCCCGGCAACCACGCCGACTCCGAGAACTCCACCACTAGCGAGCCCAGCTCGTCCCCGCCGAGTCCTCCGCGATCCTCGCGCGGGGAGCGCACCCGAGCCCCGTCGAATCAGCCATCCATGAATCTTACCGAGCTAAAACTGATGCCCGTCCCTGCGCTGGTGGAACTAGCGCAGTCCATGGAGATCGAAGGCGTTGGCCGCTCCCGCAAACAGGACCTCATCTTCGCCATCCTCAAGGCCAAGGCGAAGCGCGGCGAGGACATCTACGGCGACGGCGTCCTCGAGATCCTGTCCGACGGGTTCGGCTTCTTGCGCTCCGCAACTGCCTCGTTTCTAGCCGGCCCCGATGACATCTATGTCTCGCCGAGTCAGATCCGCCGATTCTCGTTGCGCACCGGCGATAACATCACTGGCAAGATCCGACCACCAAAGGACGGCGAGCGTTACTTCGCACTGCTCAAGGTCGGAGACATCAACTTCGACCGGCCGGAGAACGCGAAGACCAAGATCCTGTTCGAGAACTTCACGCCGCTGTTCGCTCAGCAGCGACTCGGGCTCGAGGTCGGCAACGGCAGCACCGAGGATCTGACCGCCCGCACGATCGATCTGATCGCGCCGATTGGCAAGGGCCAGCGCGGGCTGATCGTCTCACCGCCAAAGGCCGGTAAGACCATGATCCTGCAGAATATCGCCCAATCGATCGCGCACAATCATCCCGAGGTATTCTTGATCGTGCTGCTCATCGACGAGCGCCCGGAAGAGGTCACCGAGATGGCCCGATCGGTGCGCGGCGAGGTGATCTCATCGACCTTCGACGAGCCCGCGACGCGTCACGTACAGGTCGCCGAGATGGTGATCGAGCGCGCCAAGCGCCTGGTCGAGCACAAACGCGATGTCGTCATCCTGCTCGACAGCATCACCCGGCTGGCGCGTGCCTACAACACCGTGGTGCCATCCTCAGGCAAGGTGCTGACCGGTGGGGTCGACGCCAATGCGCTGCAGCGACCGAAGCGCTTCTTCGGCGCCGCTCGTAATGTTGAGGAAGGCGGCTCGCTGACCATCCTCGCGACTGCGCTGGTCGAGACCGGCTCACGCATGGACGATGTGATCTATGAGGAGTTCAAAGGCACCGGCAACATGGAGCTGCATCTGGATCGGCGTATCTCCGAGAAACGCATCTTCCCAGCCATCAACATCAACCGCTCCGGCACCCGCCGCGAGGAACTGCTGATGCCGAATGCCGAACTGCAGAAGATGTGGATCCTGCGCAAGATCCTGCATCCCATGGACGAACTGGCCGCGGTCGAGTTCTTGATCGATAAACTCAAGACGACAAAGACCAACAACGAGTTCTTCGACTCAATGCGAGGCTAACGCCAGGTTCTTATGTCCGGGCAGCTGAAGCGGATCATCGTCGGCCTAATCTCGGCGGTACTTCTGATCGTTGTGGCTGTGTCGACCTATCGGCTGATCCTGGAGCTGCGCACGCTGCAGCAGGTCCAACTGCAGCGCGCCGAGTTCCAAGACGTGAAATACGGCCTGCTCGACGCGGAGGTTTGGGTCGACCAGCTCTCGGTGATCCTGACCGAGCGTATCCAACAATTCGAACTCACCGAGCAGAATCGCCCCCAGATCAAGCGCAACCTCGAGGTCGTGCTCGACCGAATGCTCGCGGAGGTGGAGCAGGTCTTGCGCCGTCGCAATGCCGAAGGCGACAACTGGATCGACCGGCTGCAGGGCAGTCTGCGCCAGGGCGTCCAAGACTGGCTGGTCGACTTTGACCAGCTGCGCGCCCGGGTACCGCTCTACGCCGATGCGGTGCTCCAGGAATTGGACCGACCCGAGACCCGCCGCGAGATCCAGCGCCAACTCCTGCAAGCGATCGAGCAGGCCTCTGAGGCCACCTTTACCCGCGTCGACCGTTCGCTGCAGCATCAGATCGAGCAGACTCATGGCTGCGAGAGCGCGACTAACTGCGTTGCACGCCTGAGCCAGGCCGCGCGCGCCCATCAGGCGCAGGCCCAGATCCTTGCCCTCTGGGCACTTGGCTGCATTAGCCTGCTGTTCATCCTCGCCTGGATTGAGCCGCATATCCCTTGGGGCTCGGGACCAGGTAGGCTGCGCCGCGGCAGCAGCCACAAGGAGGCGGTGCTCACCCCCGAGATCATGCTGATGCTCTCGGCAGCAACCCTGATGTTGCTCAGTGCCGGGGTGATGACGCCGATGATCGAGGTCGAGGCACGTATCGACGAACTCAGCCTGAGCCTGCTCGGCAAACCGCTGATCTTCACAGACCAAGTGCTCTACTTCCAGAGCAAGAGCATTCTCGACCTGGTTCAGGTGCTCACCGCCACCGGCGCCGCGGATATGATCCTTGTGGCGGTGCTGGTGGTCCTTTTCAGCCTGATCTTTCCGGCCGCCAAGCTCCTGGCCAGCTTGCTCTATTACACCAACCTGAAGGGCTTGCGCAGCTGGGCGCTGGTGCATTTCTTTGCGCTGCGCTCGGGCAAGTGGTCGATGGCCGATGTGCTAGTGGTCGCCATCCTGATGGCCTACATCGGCTTTGATGGACTGATCAGCAGCCAGCTCGCCGAGCTGAGCGGGCTGGGCCGGCAAGTGAACCTGCTGAGTACGAATGGCACCAACCTACAGCTGGGGTTTTTCCTCTTCCTCGCCTTCGTGCTCGCTAGCCTGTTCCTGTCGGCACTACTCGAAGCCCGGGCCCCGCAATCGAGTCGAGCACAATGAAGGCGATGATTCTGGCCGCTGGGCGTGGCAACCGGATGCGCCCCCTCACCGACCAGACCCCGAAGCCCTTACTCCAGGCCGGCGGCGTCTCACTCCTCACCCACCAGATTCGGCGCCTGCGCAGGGCCGGCTTCACCGAGCTGGTGATCAATCACGCCCATCTCGGCGAGCAGATCGAGCAGGCCTTAGGCGACGGCAGCGCTGAAGGCGTGCAGATTCAATACTCGCCAGAGGGTGAAGGGCGTGCCCTCGAGACTGGTGGCGGCATCTATCGAGCACTGCCGCTGCTCGGCGAGGGCCCCTTTCTGGTCACCAACGGCGACATCTGGTGCGATCTCGACTACCGCCAACCCCGCATCGATGACCAGGACCTTGCACAGATCGTCTTAGTCAACAACCCACCGCACCATCTAGAAGGCGATTTCGCCCTCTGCGGCGACCGCGTGCTGACCAGAGGCGAGGTGCGGCTCACCTTCTCCGGCATCGGCCTCTATCGCCCGGAACTCTTCGCGGGCTGTAAGGCGGGCGCCTTTCCCCTCGCCCCGTTATTGCGGTCAGCCATGGCCAAGGGTCGCTGCAGCGGCCTTCATCATCGCGGGCAATGGCTCGACATCGGCACGCCAGAGCGTTTACAAGCGCTCGACGGAATGTTAAGGAATCCCTGAGCCAGGCAGAACGTCGCCTCGCGCCCGACTGGAGGCAACGCATCGCGATGGGCCAGGATATCCAGGATCACGCATTTACTGAAGCCGATTTCCACGAGTTCGAGACACGTCTCAGCTCGGAAACCGCTTTGCTCGAGCAGTGGTTCGCCGACGATGCCTTTTCGACGAGTGCGCCTGAAATAGGCTTCGAGCTCGAGGCCTGGCTAATCGACCGTCGCCACCAAGCACCGGCGTCGGTGATCGAGCCCTTCCTCGAGCAGCTGCGAGACCCGCTGATCGTCCCCGAGCTGGCGCGCTTCAACCTGGAGCTCAATAGCACGCCAGAGCCCTTGAGCGGACGGCCGTTTAGCCGACTCCATGCCGAACTCGAGCGCACACTGGCCCATTGCCAGGCTGCGGCCGCCACGCTCAACGCCCAGGTTGGCACCATTGGCATCCTGCCGACGGTACGGCCCGATCACTTGGTCCCGGCGCAGATGACGCCACGCCCCCGCTATCGCGCCCTGAACGAGCAGATTCTGCGTCTTCGCGATGGCCAGCCGATCCGACTCGAGATCCAGGGTGAGCGGCCGGTGTTCATCGAGCAACCGGACGTGATGCTCGAATCAGCGGCAACCTCGTTTCAGATCCACATCAAGATCGGCGCATCAGAATCGGCACGCGTATTCAATGCCTCCAAGCTGCTCGCCGCTATCTCGGTCGCCATCGGTGCGAACTCGCCCTATCTGTTCGGTCGCGAACTCTGGTGCGAAACGCGAATCCCTTTGTTCGAGCAGGCCGTGTCGGTCGGCGACAGCCCATTGCGCGAGCGCGTCGGCTTCGGCATCCGCTATGCGGAACGCTCGGTGATGGAGTGCTTCCGATCCAACATCACGCGCTATCCGGTGCTCCTGCCGCACCTGATGGACGACCCGAGCGAACGGCTTGCGCACCTGCGGCTGCACAATGGCACTATCTGGCGCTGGAACCGGCCGCTGATCGGCTTCGAGACCGACCCGGCCGGTCAGCAACGGCCGCATCTGCGCATGGAGCACCGGGTCGGCGCAGCCGGCCCCTCCGGCATCGACAATATCGCGAATGCCGCCCTCTACTGCGGCGCTGTCCAGGCGCTGGCCAGTGAGCCAAGGCCGCCAGAACTGGCGCTTCCATTCAACCAAGCACGGATTAACTTCTATCTCGCCGCGCGTCATGGGCTGAATGCCGAGATCCTCTGGTACGGCAGCCAAGCGCGGATGCCGATCCACCAGTTGATTCATCAACAGGTGCTACCCAAGGCGCGCATCGGACTCAGGGCGCTCGGCATCGACCCGGACGAGATCGACCATTGGCTTGGTGTGATCGAGGCCCGCGCCCGCACCCGTCGCACCGGGGCGGCCTGGCAACGCGCCTGGGTTGCCAGGCATGGGCCGGACATGGCAGCGCTCACCGAGGCCTATCTCGCCCATCAGGCGACCGGCAAGCCCGTGCATGAGTGGACACTCGACTGAGCAGCTATGGCCCTTGCCGAGGTCGCCAGACGCCGCACTCACCGAAGCTGATCGGATACCCCGACGGTTGCTGCGTCCTTGCCGAGTGGCGAACTCGCTGGCTCGACCTTAGCGCGCTCAGCATCCATATGCTGCGGCAGGGCACTTAAGAGAGCTTGGACCACGGTCGCAAGCGGAATGGCAAAGAAGACCCCCCAGAAGCCCCAAATGCCGCCAAAGACCAGGATCGCGACGATAATCGCGACTGGGTGCAGATCCACGACCTCAGAGAACAATAAGGGCACCAGTACATTGCCATCCAGGGCCTGGATGATGATGTAGGAAAAGGTGAGCCAGATGAAGGCCGGCCCCCAACCCCACTGAAACCAGGCGATCAGCACGATTGGGATGGTCACTACCGAGGCGCCGATGAACGGGATAATGACCGAGAGCCCCACCAGCACCGAGAGCAGTAGGGCGTAGTTCAGGCCGAATAGGGAGAAGGTAGCATAGCTTACCACCCAAACGATCAGTATCTCCCAGACCTTGCCGCGCACATAGTTGGAGATCTGTCGATCGACCTTCATCCAGACATTGCTGGCGATCGCATTGTGGCGTGGCAGCCAACGCCCAAACCAGCCGAGGATGAGCGCCTTGTCCTTGAGGAAGAAGAACACCAGCAACGGCATCAGGATCAGGTAGACGAGCAGCGTGATCACGCCGACTACGGAAGACAGCGACAACGACAGCAGTTGCTGCCCAAGCCCTGCGATGTCGCTCCGAATGCCGCCGATGACCTCAGCAATCTGCGCACTGGTGATGAGATCCGGATAGCGTTCCGGTAACTGCATCAGCACATGCTGGCCATGCGCGAGCATCCCGGGAAGCTGTTGCAGAAGGTCACGGATCTGGCTTGAGACCGATGGCAGCACGCCGAGCAACATCGATAGCACGAACAGCATGAACAGGGTGAACACCAGGAACACAGCCAGCCAGCGCGGCCAGTGCAGGCGCTCCAAGACACCGACCAGACCCTCGAGGAGGTAGGCGATCACAATGCTCGCCAGCACCGGCGTCAACATCCGACCAAAGAACAACAGGACCGCAAACAGCACGGCCAGCACAGAAATCAGAACCAGAATTTGGGGGTCGGACAGGTAACGGCTCAGCCAGCGGTTCAAGGCTTGCATCGGCATCGTTGGCTGGCCTTGATCAGTCGGAGTAGACATGTTTCAGCAGGGTGGTCGGATCGCGCAGATCGGATCGTGCAGACTCGAGACCTTAACCGTCATCCTCGGCTGCTAGTGCCTTCGAGGTCGCGGAGAGCCGAGCCTGATAGCGTCCCACAAACAAGACCTCGAGTTCGTCGATGACCTTAGCGGCTTCTCGCCCTTGCAGCACGTGCGCGGCCATTAACGCCGATGTTTCATGCAGCATCTCGCCAGGATCAAGCATCGGATAGACCCGGCGGAGACGCTGGATTGCTCCGACGACGCTCTCCTGCGACGGACGCGGCTCATGCTGAGGCTCCGTCGGCGCGGGGAGGCTGCGCTCCGGATCGCGGCTCTCAGCTCCGGCACCACCTGTGACAAGAAACTCGCCGAACGCGATCAGGGATGCGCGATCCTGGGGACCGAGGGTTCGGAGGATCTTGAGCAGTCGTCGTTCGTGCGCCGAGGCACGTTCCATTGGGATCATGTCAACCTCTCGCCCATGCCATCACCGGGTCCCGCGGTCCTCACAGTAGGCCCGCGCGAATTCAAGCAGCTCCTCCATCACGCGCATCCGGAACTTGTGCCTCTGATGCACGAACGAAAACGGACGGAACAGCGGCGGCTCCAAGCGCAGCGCCACCAAGGTACCCAGCTTGAGCTCCTTCTGAACCGTGGCCTTGGAGACGATTGAAACCCCCATGCCGGCCTCAACCGCACCCTTGACCGCCTCTGGACTACCGAGTTCCATGACCACCTTCAGCGCTCCGACACCGCCGAGCATGCCATCGAGATAATCATTGATGACCTCGCGCGTGCCGGAACCCTCTTCGCGACAGATGAAGGGATACTCCAGCACACGTCGACAGGCCACCGGACCATAGCGCGCGAGTTCATGGCCGGGCGGAACGATCGCAACCAGCTCGTCCTGCTTGCAGTTCTCCACCACCAGGTGACGATTCGCGACAGGTGACTCGACCACGCCAAGGTCGATGGCATTGCGTTCGACCAGCGAGACGATGCCCTCACTGTTCGACACCTTGAGATGGATTGCAATCTCCGGATAGCGCTTCTTGAAGTCGCCAAGCAGGGGTGGAAGCATGTACTCGGCGATGGTCGTGCTCGCACCAATGGTCAACGCGCCGCTGATGTCGCCAGTGAGTTCGCGCACGCCCTGCTCCATCTCGGCATAGAGCGCGAAGATCCGATCCGCATACTCGAACACCCGGGCACCGACCGCCGTCAGGCTGATGCGGTTGCGCCCCCGGTCAAACAACCTGGTATTGAATTGCTCCTCGAGCTGTCTGACCTGAAAGGTCACCGCTGGCTGCGTCATGTGCAGGGCCTCGGCAGCCTTAGTGAAGCTCATCAGGCGTGCAACAGTGTGAAACACCTGCAGTCTGCGGTCTGCCATTGTCCCCCCAAATCTGCGTTCACCGTCCGCTGTTATAGCACAGGCGCCCTGTTCGGGATGCAGGGCACCCAATTGCGCAGCCACAACGGCGGATTCGCAACAAAACTAGTTTTTCGCAACAACCGGGTGTATATTCACAACATTGAGAAAAAAACCGAACGAAACACAATGCCAACGCGGCCTGAGGAGGCACGCCAGTGTATGCTATCCACAACAACTTCTGGTCGGTCTGCGCCGTCTCCGGCGCCATCTTGGGCGCCTGTGCATCTTCAAAAGCACTCGCCTCCGGGTTCGCCGTCCCTGAAATCTCCACCGCAGGCATCAGCACCGCAAACGCCTTGGTCGCGAATCCGGTCGATCGCGGCGCCGTCCCGTACAATCCAGCCGCTATCGCGTTTCATGACCAGTCCTGGCTCTCGCTCGGCAGCCTGCTGATCGGCCCAGAGTTCTCGGTCAATACCGCAGCGGGGAGCCAGGATAGCGCAGGCGCCGACTGGCTGGCCGCTCCGATGATCCAGGCCGCACTACGAATCAACGAGCGTTGGTCAGCAGGACTGAGTGTTAATGCGCCTTTCGGCCTCGAGACGCGCTGGAAGACCGGCACCTTTACGCCGCTCACTGGAACCACACCGCTGCCCCCGCCGCCAGCCGGTCCCGGCGGTAGCGTCCCCGCAAGTCCACAACCGACCCAAAGCGCCCTTGAGATCCTCGACGTCTCGCCAACAGCCACCTACGCCGTCTCGGATGCGTTAGCGGTCGCGATCGGCGCCGATATCTATTGGGTGAAATCGGCCAGGTTGAACTCCTCGATCACGCAGTTGGAGGGTGATGGCACCGGGCTCGGCTTCAATCTCAGCGCGCTCTACGCGAAGGGGCCTTTCAGCGCCGGAATCAATTTCCACTCAGGCAGCACCATCACCCTCGACGGCACCTACAGCACGCTGAATCCGACCTTAGTCATGATCGGCGAACTGCAGCCGAGCCAAACCGCGGAACTCGACCTCGACCTGCCATGGCGGTTACAGCTTGGGGTCCGCTACGAGCTAACACCAGCCCTCGCAGTCGAATTCGACTGGACCCGAAACGGCTGGAGCAGTTTTGAACAGATCGAGGTCAAGGGCGATCTCAATGGTGCCAAGCTGTTTGAGGACGTGAATGACTGGAAGGACGCCAACGCCTACCGGCTCGGCCTCACCTACCAGTTACTGGAGCAGACACAGCTGCGCTTCGGCTACTCCTACGACGAGACGCCGCAGGGCGATGCCCATTTCAGTGCCCGGGTTCCTGACAACGACCGCCACCTGTTCGGCATCGGCGTCGGCCACAGCCTAGGCGACGGCTGGCAGGTCGAGGCCGGGTACATGTACGTGATGTTCGAAGATCGCAACTACCGCAGCGCCACGCCTTACCTTGGCCGCGCCGAGATCAATGGCACTGATGCCATCGACGGCGACTACGAAGCCAATGCACACCTGATCGGGTTTGAAGTCAGCAAATCGTTCGACGTCTTCTAACGCAAGGCGCGACAACCAGTCCCCCTAAGCGCGCACACCTCGCCGCGCATTTTAAAGGCCGCTCATCGCTGAACGGCCTTCTTTTCCCCACCTGACTCGATGACCGATGACAGCCGATCGCAGAGACGAGCTAGGCGGACATCGGGGGAACTCAGATGTACAGGCAGATGTCACTCTCGCCAGCGAACTCGAAGAAGGCGGCGGCGCCAGCATACTCGACACCATCGATGAACTCCGAGGAATCCATATCGAACAGATCAACGGTCATCTGGCACGCAATCAGCTTCACATCGGCCTCTTGGCAGAGTTCGCGCAGCTCATCAACGCTCGCGACGCCCTTATCCTTCATCTTCTTCTTCATCATCCCGGTCATCATGCCCTGCATCCCAGGAAGGGTCATACCGAGGATCGGGAACCACTTATCCATGCCCATCGGCATGGGCATGCCCGGGTTGCCGAGCGGCGTGACTTGAAGCTCAAGCTTCTTCTTCAGCAACTGCAGACCGTAGAAGGTGAAGAAGATCTGCGTCTCATAGCCTAGGGCCGCTGCAGTCGACGCCAGGATGAAGGGGGGGTAGGCCCAATCGAGCGAGCCCTTGGTGGCGATGATGGCCAGTTTCTTTTCGTCCATCGTTTCCTCCTAGTGGAGCCCGTTCGCCGAGCCCCTGTTGTGTTGTAGGGGATGAGGCGGAGGTCAACTCTTCTTGATCATGAAGTGGAACTTTCCGCCGTCTTCCTTCGACTCCATCAGCTCGTTGCCGGTCTGCTTGGAGAAGGCGTCGAAGTCTTTGACTGAGCCTGGATCGGTCGCGATCACGTGCAGAACCTCGCCAGCCTCCATACCGTTGAGCGTCTTCTTCGCGCGCAGAATCGGCAGCGGGCAGTTGAGTCCGCTCGCGTCGAGCTCTTGATTGAAGTCTGCCATCGGATACACCTCATACTCTGTGTTAGAAATTTGGATGAGCCCTATCAGCTCGAGACCCACGCTTACGCTTTAGTATTTCAGCACAAACGAAGTTTCTGATTTTTAGCCGAAACCGGACAAAAAGGCAACAAGAGCAGCGCCAAGGCGGGCTTACTCTCCTAGGTTCAGCCACCATCGATCTGGCCGATCTCGTAGCCGTGCCGCGCCCAAGCGATGATGCCGCCGCGCAGGTTGACCGCGTTCTCAAAGCCCTGCTGGGCAAGGAACTGGCAGGTGTGATAAGAACGCGCACCACTGCGACAATAGATCACCAACTCGCGATCGCGCGGCAGTTCTCCCACACGCACGGGGATCACCGCCATCGGGATATGGATGGCGTTCGGTAACGCGCCTTGCGCAACCTCCGATGGCGTCCGGACATCGACCAACAGGAGGTCGTCGCCGTTGCTGAGCCGCGACTGTAGGGTTTCGGAATCGATCTCTGTGACCACGGTTTGACTACCCAATGACCAAGTATTTCAGTATATTAACATGCTCGAACAGCGCCGTCGCCGGTCTTGTACTGACGATCGCGCCCAAGCGCGACACGCAGGGCGTATGATCATTGGTCTGCTTGGCAGCTGATTCCAGTGTGCTGTGATACACAGCCAGTACTCCACCTGTCTGCACCGATCGAGCAAGCCGGTTGGTCAGAGCATCACAGATTCGCCCCCAGAGGCAGCGTTAGCGATGGAACATCTCCCCATCTTCCTTGATATCAAAGCAAAGCCCTGCCTCGTTGTCGGAGGCGGCCCGATTGCGATGCGTAAGCTCGACAACCTCAGGCGCGCCGGCGCCCGAGTCACCGTCGTCGCACCAACGCTCACCGATGAGTTTCTTGGGCGCGTCGACCAGATAGAGATCAACCACCAAGCGCGCGTTTTCGAAGACCAAGATATCGAGGGCATGCGATTGGTAGTGGCCGCGACCGACAACCGAGAGGTGAATCGACGCATCGCAACCCTCGCGAACGCCCGCGGCATCCCGGTCAACGTCGCCGATCAGCCCGAGGACTGCACCTTCATCATGCCATCGATCATCGACCGCTCGCCGGTCGTGGTAGCGGTCTCGACCGGCAGCGCATCGCCCGTGCTCGCCCGGATGATCCGGGCTCGGCTCGAGTCTCTGGTGCCGGCCGGCTACGGACGCCTGGCCGAGCTCTGCGCTGACTATCGCGACAAGGTCAAGGCGCGCTTCGAGCAGCAGCGCGATCGCCGCCGCTTCTGGGACCGAGTACTGCAAGGAGGCGTCGCCGAGCGCATCTTCTCCGGCCACCTGGAAGAAGCCAAGGTCGCGATGGAGAAGGAGCTCGAGTCCGGCACCAAAGCAAGCACCGGCGAGGTCTACCTGGTCGGCGCAGGCCCCGGTGACCCAGATCTGCTGACCTTCCGCGCGCTGCGCTTGTTGCAGCAGGCTGACGTCGTCGTCTATGACCGTCTGGTCGCCAAGCCGATCATCGACATGGTCCGCCGTGATGCCGAGCATATCTACGTCGGCAAGCAGCGCAACCAGCACACGATGCGCCAAGAGGAGATCAATCGGCTGCTCGCACGGCTCGCCAAAGAGGGCCATCGGGTGCTGCGGCTGAAGGGCGGCGACCCCTTTATCTTCGGCCGCGGTGGCGAGGAGATCGACACCCTGGCGGCCGAGGGCGTCCCATTCCAAGTCGTGCCCGGCATCACCGCCGCCAATGGTTGCGCCTGCTACGGCGGCATCCCCTTGACCCATCGCGACTACGCGCAGTCGGTCACCTTCGTCACCGGCCATCTCAAGGACCACAGCATCGACCTCAACTGGCCACAGCTGGCACAGCCCAATCAGACCGTCGTCTTCTACATGGGCCTGGTCGGTCTGCCGCAGATCGTCGAGATGCTCATCGAGCATGGCGTCGCACCAGAGATGCCGGTTGCACTTGTGCAACAAGGCACCACGCACATGCAGAAGGTCTATGTCGGCACCCTCGCCAGCATCATGGCCGAGGTCGAGCATGACCCGCCGCAACCGCCGACGTTGGTCATCGTTGGTGAGGTCGTGCGCCTGCGCGATAAGCTGGCCTGGTTTAGCACCGAGCCCGACCCCGAACAGGGGGCGACAACCCCGATTCTACCCGGCGACTGAGCGCAATCAGGGGGGCCGATGGGTGACGCCAGCGCAGCGCAGCTCGCCTGCGAACGGGACGTCAAGCCAGGGCCTCGGCCGGGAGCCCAGCTCAGATCGCAAGTGGCAGCCCCATACCCAGCACAGTCCGCCGGCACTCGGCCGAGTGCCCGCAGCCGGCGGCGCCAATACCTCGCGAACGCACTCTCTGTGCTGCTGCTGATCCTCGGTCAGGATCTGGCTGCCGCAACGGCCCCGGCGACCCTAGCCTTCGCGATCAGCCTCGACCGCCCACCACTTGCCTTCAAGCGTGGCGGTGTCGTGAAGGGGCTCGAGGTCGATCTTGCCCGGGCCCTGGCCGCATCGCTCGAACTCGAACTCAGCCTGCACGCCTTGCCTGAGCAGAGACTGATCGATGCCTTGCGAGGCGGACGGGTCGACGTCGCACTCTCAGCGTTGCCAGATGAGGAGCTCGCCGCCCTCGGTCTAGCAACCAGCACAGCGGTGCTCGAGAGCGGTCAGATGGCGATCATTCGCACTCAAGACTTGACCCGATTCCCACGTCGCATTGACCTCAAGCTCACTAGCGAGCGGGTCGGCTATCAGCGCGGGAGCCTCGGTGCGCGGCTCGTACAAGCGCGACTGCCACGCGCTGAACGCGTTCCGTTCGCAGACGCAAATGCCGGACTTGCGGCACTTGGCGCTGGCGAGATCGCCATCTTCATCCACGACGCGACAACCGCTTGGGCACTCGCAGCCAATCCGAAAGAGACCGAACTCACGGCACTCTTCCAACCGCTCTCCGTCGAGCGGCTGAGATTCGCGACCCGCACCGAGGAGGCCCATCTGCAACGAGCACTCGACCGGGTGCTTGAGGCATGGCGCCGCTCGGGTGAGCTCGAACGCATCATTCGGCGCTGGATACCGATTCAGATCCGCGTCAACGATCGATTCAGTTGGCAGCAGAGTCCGGGCTGACCGTGGTCAGGCCCAGCTGCTCCCATGCTTGCATCCCACCGCGATACCATTTGAGCTTGTGCGCTGGATAGCCGAGACCCAGGAGCGCCTTAATATTGGTTGGCGATTGACCGCACCAAGCGCCGTTGCAGAAGAACACCAGGGTCTTGACGTTCTCAAAATCCCAGAGCCCGTCCGCGGCCACGGCGCCGAAGTCAAGCTGCATGATCTCGGCGATCCTTGCGGGCTTCGCATAGCCGGGGTCGAGTTCGGTGTAGGGAATATTCAGGCTGCCGGGGATGGTTCCGCGCTCGACCCACTCGGTGGTCCGCGAGTCGATCACCAGCACGTCGCTAGGATCCGCCAAGGCGAGCTGTAGATAACCGATGAGTTCAAGCTCGCCGATGGTCTCGACCCCCGTTGCCAGCTGCATCGGCTGCACACAGTAGGGCGGGCAAGGCCGGGCCGTCTTTTCATAGGGCGGCTCAATGGTATGACCAGGGTCTTGGTGGCGCATCAGAAGCACCTTCTCATCCCCCTGCGGAAGCTCGACATAGGGAAGATCAGGCGCGATCTTGACCTTAAGCGCATTCAGGTCAAACAGTCCCTCACTCGGCTTTGCGGCCCATGCCGACCCGGCATTCGAGAGAACGAGCATAACGACACACATCACCAGCATTGGCATGAACAACCTCCCCGATCCAGTTCGCGACGACGTTCCTTGGAGGCAAACGAAGATCCTGTGCAATACGGCACGCGCTTTTCCGGCAATCGCCTCAGAGCACCGCACCTCATTGCTATAAACACTTCGAGAACCAGCGTCACGATCGGCGCGGACAAATTAACTGACGAGCTGCGCGAAACCCGCAACATAGAAACATAACCATGCGTGCATCAAGCCCTCACAACAAGCCCTCAACAGGGGGGCGCAAGCACAGTTGGGGTCAACGCCTGCGCCGGTGGGGGCTCGAAGGCACAATCGTACTCGTCGTACTCGCTGTTGTGCACTGGTATCAGGCAAGGCCGCTTGCCGAGGGAATGGCGCCAGCACTGAGCGGTCAGGCCGTCACAAGCCTTGAACAGATCGACCTCAGCCTTCCAGCAGCGGGGCCAAGGCTGGTCCATTTCTGGGCCAGTTGGTGCCCTGTCTGCAGACTCGAGGAAGGTAGTATTGAGGCCATAGGCAGTGATTACGAGGTCATCACGGTCGCCATGCAATCAGGCCATGCCGAGGAGATCAGCCACTATCTCGACCAGCGAGCACTTGACCTGCGCGTCATCGCCGACCCCGATGGTGACATCGCCCGGCGCTGGGGAGTCCCGGCGGTCCCGGCCAGTTTCATTATCGACAGCGACGGTCAGATTCGGTTTCGGCGTATCGGCTACACCACCGGCTTTGGGCTGCGTGCTCGGCTCTGGCTTGCCCAGCTAGGCGTGAAGCTCGACGGCTGAGCACTGTCGATGTTCGGCTCTCGATTGGTATAATCTATGTATATCAGCACCCATCGATATACGGAGACATCAGTCATGCCAACCTACGACTATCGTTGCGAGACCAATGGTCGTGTCATCGAGGTGAATCACCGCATGAGCGAGACCATCAGCACCTGGGGAGAACTTTGCGAGCGTGCAGCGATCCCTTGTGGCGAGACCCCGGCATCAACCCCGGTCAATCGCATGGCCACCGGCGGAAACCTAATCTCAAGCAGCGCACTCGGCAGTGGTCAGGCGCCGGCGCCCGCTTGCGGGACCGGCGGCTGCTGCCCTACCGGCGTCTGTGGGCTCGACTGAGGCTTGCCAGCGGCAGGGCGCTCAGCCCAGTGACCAGCGCTCAATCCCACCGAACAGATTCACCACCGAGATGGAGGGCCACCTCTCGCGGTTGTCCATCTCGCCAGATCGAGAGCGTCACGCGATCGCCCACCTGATAGCCTTCAAGGATCTCGATCAGGTCATCCATCTCAGCGACAACCTGCCCATCCAGGCGCTGAATGATGTCACCCGGCACGATCTGCCCTGCCGGACTGACTCGGGTCTCGACGAGGCCCGCGCTCGCAGCCGGCGAGCCTGGCCCAACCCCAAGCACCAAGACGCCTTCAACGCCGAGCTGCCTCAGAACCGGCTTGCTCACAGCGTCATCTGCAGTAATCCCGATCCGCGGACGCATATAACGCCCGCGCGCGATCAACTGCGGCACAACGCGGTTGATGGTATCCACCGGCACCGCGAAACCAATGCCGCTAAAGGTACCTGAGGTGCTGAAGATGGCCGTATTGATGCCGATGAGCCGGCCAGCGCTATCGATCAATGGCCCGCCTGAGTTACCCGGATTGATCGCTGCATCGGTCTGGATTAACCCGCGGATCTCTCCGGATCGCTCGTTGTAGATGGTGCGGTCAAGGGCCGAGACGACGCCGGCGGTGAGACTGTAATCGAAGCCGAACGGGTTGCCGATGGCGAACACCTTCTGCCCCACCCGCAGATCGGCGCTGCGACCAATCGGCACCGGCTCGGGCGCCTGCCATGCGCCGCTGATCCTGAGCACCGCGAGGTCGTGGGCCGGACTCTTGCCAATCAGTTCGGCGCGAAAGTTGCGCTGGTCGGCCAACCGCACCCAGGCCGCGCTCGCCTCGGCAACCACATGCCAGTTGGTGACGATATGCCGTTGGCCGTCCCAAACGAATCCCGAGCCAGTCCCTCGGCGAACGGCATTCGGATCACGCGTCCAGGGACTGGTCAACTCCTCGGTTGTCGTAATAAAGACGACCGAAGGGCTAACGGCATCAAAGATCGCGATCGTCGACTGCTCATCGGCCGCCAGATCGCCGCGCGCCGTGACCGCTCTGGGCACCGCCTTGTGCTCAATCAGCCAGCCCTCGATCCAAGGGCGGAACGCAAGCAGCGCAAGAAAGGCGATCACCGCCCAAAACAGGGAGCGGGACAACTGGAATCCGTGCATGGCAACTCTCGGAGTGATACGACAGCGGAGCGGCCGCTCAGGATAACAACCTCGCCGGGGAAGCCATGAATTCGCCACCTCGATTGCCCAATCGCAACGTCCACATAGCCAGCCTGGCAGTACAATCTAGGGATACGCAGAGGCTGTACAGTGGCCAACTGCGGTTTCACAGGCATGGTCCTCGGCATCGGTCTAGATGCGGGAAAAGCCAGGCCATCGTCCCCATCTGCTCTTTAACCCTGTCACGGCAGCCACGGCCCAATGCTTGCAACGGGCGTAGCCACCAGTGTCATGAGCCTAAACTCACCGACCCTTAGGAGTTCCCTATGAATCTCGTCAAAAATGTTGGGCAGACCGATCGCAACATCCGCTACGCCGCTGCCGGCATCCTGGTCCTGATTGGTATCATCAGCGGCCCCTGGTGGCTGAGCCTGCTTGGCCTAGTTGTCCTCGGCACGGCCTATTTCGGCAGTTGCGCAGCCTACCTGCCACTCGGGATCGACACCACCAAAAACGACACGGAATAGCTGCATCCCAGGCAGCCGTGGCCTGAACCGACTGAAGTGCCCGCCTTGTGCACCAGTCATCCTGAGGCCGGTCAGCCTCACCGCCGGCACAGGGATGCGCCTCCAGGCCAGTCGGCAGCACTAACCTCAAGTGGTCACCGTGCCGCTAAACCGATGACAGACCAACCGCTGATCGCCGCAGAGGGACTCGTCAAGGAGTTTCCAGGTGTTCGCGCCGTCGACGGCATCAGCTTCGCAGTCCGATCCGGACAGTGTTTCGGTCTCCTAGGCCCGAACGGTGCCGGCAAGACGACCACGCTCGAGATGCTGGAGGGTATCCAGGTTCCGACGTCAGGACAGGTGTTGTTCCGGGGCCGAATCTTCGATCGCGAGTTTCGCGAACAGATCGGCATTCAGTTCCAAGCGACCTCGCTCCAAGACTTCCAGACGGTCCGCGAATCGCTAGCAATGTTCGCGGCTCTCTACCAGCGCCACGCCGATCTGGACGAGTTGATCCAACTCTGCCATCTGCATGAGATCCTTGAGCGCGACACACGCAAGCTCTCGGGTGGTCAACGCCAACGTCTGCTGTTGGCCATCGCACTAGTGAATGATCCCACCCTGGTCTTTCTCGATGAGCCGACCACCGGCCTCGACCCACAGGCCAGGCGCAATTTCTGGGCACTCATCGACCGGGTTCGTGAGCGCGGCACCAGCATCCTCATCACCACCCATTACATGGAAGAAGCGGAGCGCCTGTGCGACGAGATCGCGATCGTCGACCATGGCCGCATCCTCGTCCAAGGCCATCCTGGCACATTGATTCGACAGCATTTTCCGACAGCGATCCTGAGACTACCGAGCAGTGCCTGGCCGAGCGACCAGCCCTTACCAGCCAACGCGGAGCGTCGCGACACCAGCATCGAAATCTATGTTGATGAGGTGCCAACGGCCCTCGAACAGTTGGAGAAGCAGGGGGCTTCGCTCATCGACTTGCGCGTCGACCGCCCGAGTCTCGAAGACCTCTTCCTCAAACTGACTGGCCACAGCCTCAGGGCCTGAGGCGCTCGAGATGATCAAGCCTGGTGCGAAACCCTTTGCCAACCCACGAGCGGGCACCCGACTGCGCCGAGGCGTTGAGCCAACCGCCTTCATTCGGCCCAGCTGGAAACGCATCCTGGCAATATTCGTAGCCCGCAACCGTGAGTTCTACCGCGATGGTGCCGGACTGATGTGGAACATCTTGATGCCGGTCATGATGATCGTCGCCTTTGCGTTCATCTTCGGCGCAGGCAGCCAAACCCTGCTCAAGGTCGGGCTAGTCGAGGACGACACGGCACCGGTCTCGCCTGAAACAAGGCGCCAGACCGAGGACTTTCTCTCGATCGAGACCATCCAGTTTGTTCCGCTTGGTGAGCTGGAGGATGGCATGACCAAGGTCGCCCGACACCAGCTTGACCTCCTGGTCGAGACCGCTACAGCGCCAAGCGCGCCAATTCGCTATTGGGTCAATCCGGAGTCAGCGAACGGCACGATCGCCGAGCGCCTGCTGCTTGGCTCGCTCCTCGGCGGCGCACCGAATAGCGCCTCGACGGATAAGCGACAAGGCATACCACTGCGCCAAACCGCCAGCGGCGAAGCCTTGAGCTATGCCGATTGGGCCGTGCCAGGTGTTCTGGCGATGAACCTGATGTTCTCGAGCCTGTGGGGGGTTGGCTGGGTTGTCGTGCGTTATCGCAAGAATGGGGTATTGCGACGCCTCAAAGCGACCCCGCTCACACCGTTCGAATTCCTGGTCGCGCAGATCCTATCCCGGCTGATCGTGGTCCTGGCCTCGAGTCTGATCGTATACAGCGGTGCGCTGCTCTTGCTCGACTTCCCGATGCGCGGCTCTTATCTCGCACTAGCGCTGATCTACGTCGGCGGTGCGCTCTGCATGATCAGTCTAGGCCTGATCGTCGCTGCCCGGCTGCGCACCGAAGAGTTGGCCGATGGACTACTCAATCTCATCTCGTGGCCAATGCTATTGCTTTCTGGTGTTTGGTTTTCGATGGAAGGCACCAGCGGCGCAGCCCAGATGCTCTCGACCCTAATGCCACTGACCTACTTGGTTGAAGGCGCCCGGGCGGTGATGATTGACGGTGCTGGCGTGTTCGAGATTGCACCAGCGTTAGCGCTACTGCTCGCGATGGCCGTGATCCTGATCAGCATCGCATCACGCCTGTTCCGCTGGGAATAACACACGGCGAGCGTGCCTTGGAGATCGTCACGGCCCGCACCCGACGGGTGAGGTCAAAGCCGGTACGAAATCCAGCAAAACCATGCGCTTGCGTGGTCTAAGTCGCGGTCAACTGCCTTTTACAGGTTCAAACGAATGCGCGAGACACAAGAAAGCTAGCCACCGGCAGGCCGCGCGGCAGCCGGCGTCTGGTCCTTCAGGACCGCCAGCGGCCGAGAGACCTAGGGAGACCCCGGCTCTCCCGCATCCATACGGCCGGCTTCTAGAGCCGAGCCGCAGTTGGGTCAAGCGGGATCAATCCGATGAGGGCGATGAAGAAGCACCTGGTGCCATCTGTGGCTGATAGTACCCAGGTGCTGCTGGCGCCGGATAACGTCCGTAGGGGCGGCCGTAAGGCATCGCGGGCGGCGCTGGCGGAGCAGCTTGCCAAGGCGCAGGCTGCCATGGCGTAGGCTGCATGCGCCGGGTCGCCTCCCAGCGCTGGCGCGCTATTTCCTCAGCTTGGCGCCTGCGTTCTGCATAGAATGCGTCGAGTTGAGCACGTCGCATCGCAGCCGGGTCGCCCTCGCTTGCGGCCTTTTCGTTAGCATTAGACGGATCCGTTGACTTGGCTGGCGTTGCATCAGCAGAGTCTGTGGCAGCTGTTGTCGGCGCCTTGGCCGTCTCTAACTGCGCAGCCTGCTTGGCCCTCGGTTTTGATGCCGGCGCTGGCGTTGATGCCGCTGTCGGGCCCGCTGTTGAGGCCGCTGGCGCCCCAGCCGGCGGCACCTCGACCTTCGACGCCGGCTGCTTGGCCATGACCGCACGCGCGAAGGCCTCCGCCTCTTGCTTGCTGACGTCAGGCGCATCCGCGGCCGGTGCGCTGGTGGCATCTGCCACCTCGGGCTTTGCACTTAGCGACTTAGAAGCGGTCTCCGCTAGCTGTTTCTGCGCCGGTTCAAACTGGGCGGCACTGCCTGCCACGCTGGCTGTTTCACTTGTTCCATCACTGGCGCCCTCAGTGGTTCCCGCAGTGGCTCCCTCACTGGACGTTGGCGCTGCAGCGACAGGGGCTTCGCCGTCACCATTGCCCAGAGTGAACGGAACCATTGCCTCTCCGGACTTACGCTCTAGCGAGCCGAGATAAAGAAATCCAAAAAGCAGCACAAGACTCCAAAGAACCAGCTTCGGCAAGAAGCCCATCCGAGGCTTCGGTTGCTCCTGCGCCTTGCCTGGGGTCTGCTCAGCGTCTTGCACTGGGGTTTGCTCCTGGTCATCAGCCATGGTCGTTTCTCCGCGAGTTGTCTTTGTGGTTGGTTGTGGGGGTCATCATTAACCGGGGCCATTTCAGCCGAGTGACGCAGCGCGCTGCTCAGCAAGCACCACTAGTAGGCGCCCAATCGCATCGGCGCTGCGCTCGATCTGTCCGTTGATTGCGTCCATGGTGATCGCCTCGTCACTGAGGCCAGCGCCCCAATTGACCACGAACGCCAATGTCGCGTAATTAATGTCGCGCTCGCGGGCGAGCGCAGCCTCCGGCATCGCTGTCATGCCGACCAAATCGCAGCCGTCGCGCGCCATACGGCGCACCTCAGCGGCAGTCTCAAGCCGGGGTCCTTGGCTGACCCCATAGGTTCCACCATCCCGCAACGCAATCCCAGTGCCACCCGCCGCAGCGAGGAGTTGTTGCCTGAGGGCCTGGCTATAGGGCTCGGTAAAATCGACGTGGCAAACGCCATCGGCATCGTCGTCGTAGAAGCTATGCACCCGACCATAGCTGTAGTCGATGAGCTGATCGGGCACACAAAGGGTTCCTGGCGGGCAGGCCGGATGGATGCCACCGACAGCGCCCAACGCGACCACCGCCGAGCACCCAGCATCCGCCAAGGCTTGGATATTCGCGCGATAATTGATGCGGTGCGGTGCCAGGTGGTGCTCTGCTCCATGGCGCGCCAAGAAGCAGACCGGCTGTCCATTGAGGAGCCCACGGATCAGGGGCGCTGAGGTTGTCCCGTAACGGGTTTCAACAGGCTGACTGTCCTGTATCTCCAGGCCTGGAAAGGTGCCGAAGCCAGAACCGCCGATGATCGCGAACGCAGACATGGATGCCACTCCTGAAACTCAGGGGTGACATTGTACTGGACCTGGGCAATGCTTGAACACTTGCAGAACCCGTCGCGAAACGTCGATTCACACGCTCAGATTAAAACAGGCCTCACCCTGCATCCTAGCGATGCCAGTCTGACTGAATTTGTGGCCCTGCCCCAGCCCATTGAGCCAATGGGCTGGGGGCTGGGGGCTGGGGGCTAACAGCTGAGGGCTAGACCCGCTGCTCGGCAAAGATCCCGATCTCGAGCAATTTCGGAAACAGCACCTGCTCTTCCCGGTCGATCCGGTAGGCCAACATATCGAAGATCTCGTGCGTTTCCTCCAAGAACTCATCACTAAAATTGAAGTCGCAGTTCTTCAACCAGCGCTTGTGATACTCGTCGAAGGAACGACGAAGCGGCTTCTCACCGCTGATAAATCCCCAAGCGATCGACTTGACCTTGGGGTCTTCGTGAATCAGCAGATTGGGATAGAGCTGTTTGTCTTCCTCAGACAAATGAAGCTTGACCTTCTTTGCGAGATCGCAGAGCAACTGATAGGCAGTCTTGGCGTTGGGCCTGATCTTGAGTTGCTCGGGCGCCATAAGCAGCCGGAGATCATCGATCATCTGGCGCAGTTCAGTATGACTACTACGGTAGCCGTCGAGTGTCTGCATCACCGTCCTCCTCGGATTGAATCGCTTAGGAGGGGTTTAGCTCATCGACCGCCAATTGTCAAAAAGCCCTTAATTATATTAGCTTTTTACCAAGCTGGCTAAGACAGCCCAGAACCGCCGTCAGACGTCAACCGGATTGGCAGCCAGGATGCAGTCTGCATTGCGGAAGTAGCTCTTATAGTCGAGCCCAAAGCCCATCACGTATCGATCCGGAACCAGCAGGCCGACGATGTCGGGTCGATAATCGCAGTCGCGCTCGCGCTCCTTCTCGACCAACACCGCACTGACAACGGATGCCGCACCGTCTTCGCGGCAGGCCTTGACGATCGCCTCCATCGTCAGCCCTTCATCGAAGATGTCATCGACCACCAGCACATGCTCACCACGCACTGCAGCAGTGGGTCGGTGGCGCCATTCGATCTCGCCACCCCGGGTGCCACCGCGATAACGCGTGGCATGCACATAATCGAGCCGCAGGGCAAATTCCAGCCGCGGCAGCAGCAAGCCGGTCGCGACGATACCCCCCGTCATCACTGCAAGCACCACCGGATCCTTATCGGCGAGCATGGCACTGATGCCATCGCGCATCCGCTGCAGCGCTGCCTCAACCTCTGCTGCAGAGAGAAGGCATTCAGTGCGCCCAGCGATCGCCTGGTATTGCTCTGGGGTCATCTTGTTCATCGATTATCTCCTGTAGGGATGAGAACATCGCCGCGACCGCTAAGCGCTCAGCAACGCATCGGCGCTAGCCGCAGGCCGTCAGTCGGTGACAACGACAGGGCTCTGCAGCGGCCTCAGTCAGGCGGTTGGACAGACCGTTGCACAGACAGAGGGGCTCGGTCACTCGGCTCAGGCCTGCAGCCGATCGATCGCCCTCATCGCGGCCTGCCGACGTTCAGAGTTATTGAGATCCGGTCCAGGTCGGGCCCTTAAGCGCTGCAAACGCAGCGCTGACTCGGGCAGAGACCAATCCGCCACAGCCTCGATCACGGCCACGGCGGCATCGCGATTGTTACAGATCAGGGCTAGGTCACAGCCCGCCTGCAGAGCGGCAAGGGCCCGAGCCGCAGGGGTACCAGCAACGCCGGCCCCCGCCATGTTGAGATCGTCGCTAATGATTGCGCCATCAAAGCGCAGGCGGCCACGGAGCAGTTCGCGCAGCCAAAACCTTGAGAAGCCTGCCGGCTCGGGGTCGATCGCAGCGTAGCGCACATGCGCCGGCATCACCGCCTCAAGCCCTTGCGCAATCAGCCGACGAAACGGTAACAGATCACAGTGCTCAAGCGCATTGAGTGACCGATGGTCCTCGGGCAGTTCTAGATGCGAATCGGCAACAACACCACCATGGCCAGGAAAATGCTTACCACAGCCCGCCATGCCCGCGCTGTGGACACCTTCCAACCAGGCCGTTGCGAGGGTCGCAACCGCCTCTGGCGCGGTCGCGAAGGCGCGATCACCAATGACGTGACTGACGCCTTGCTCAACATCGAGCACGGGGGCGAAGCTGAAATCGACGCCCAGCAGCCGCAGCTCCGCCGCCATCAGCCAGCCAATCGCCCGGGTCGCCTCGAGTGCCCTGCGCTCATCCTGCGCGTAGAGGGCCCCGAACAGCGCCGCCGCGGGCAACCGGGTGAGACCGTCGCAGAAGCGCTGAACCCGCCCGCCCTCTTGATCGACCGCGATCAATACGCGTCGCTGGTCGGCCTCAAGAATCGACCTGGTCAGCGCAGCAAGCTGTTCCGGCTCAACAAAGTTGCGCCGGAACAGGATCACGCCCCCAACCGCCGGATGGCGCAGCAGCTCGCGCTCTTCGGCGCTCAGCTCGGTCCCTTCTAGATCGAGCATCACCGGCCCGAGGGGCCGTTGGCCGGGCAGCTGACCGCTATCTGTCCCCATCATTAACCTGCTCCGAATCTCAGCACTGGCGTTTCATCGTTGACCATCTGAATCATACCGCCCGCGCCTCATCTTTGTTGCCCAGCAACCAACCCCACGAGACTCACCCCCTCACCCCTCACGACCGCTTCAACTCCGCGACCCGCGCACATCGAGTCGATCGCGCAGGCGGTCACCGGCAAGATTGACCGCAAGTACCACCAGCAGCAGGGCTAAGCCTGGCGCGAGCACCAGGTGGGGTGAGACCAGCATATAGGCGACACCATCGCGGATCATGCTGCCCCAGGACGCTGCCGGCGGCTGGATACCCAAACCCAAAAACGAGAGCCCGGCCTCGGCAACCACCACCGAGGCGATGCCGAAGGTTGCCTCAACGATGAGCGGCGCCGCCGTCAGCGGCAGTAGATGACGGATCAGGATTCGGTGCGGCGGCACGGCCAGGGCGCGGGCTGCAAGCACATGATCCCGACCACGCAGCGACAGGACCTGCGCCCGCGTCAGGCGGGCGTAGCCAACCCACCCGACCGCGGCCAAGGCGATGATCAGGTTACCTAGGCCCGGCCCCAACACCCCGGCCAGCGCGATCGCCAGCAAGATGCCGGGAAAGGCGAGAAAGACATCGATCAACCGAACCGTCGCCAGATCCAGCCAGCCTCCGGCAAAGCCCGCAATGCCACCAACCAGCACCCCGAGCACCAGCGACGCCGATACGACCCCGACAGCGACCAAAAACGAGGTCCGCGAGCCGACGATCAGGCGATCGAGCACCGAGCGCCCGAGATCATCGGTGCCCAAGGGTTGGAGTAGGCTGGGCCCTTGAAGGATCTGCGGCAGATCGATCTGATTCGGCGCCAGCGGCAGGGACGGCCCGATCAACGCCGCCAGTGCCCAGAGCAAGAGGATGCCGACCGGCAGGACCCGACGCATGGCTCAACGGACGCTCACGCGGGGATCAATAGCCGCATAGGCCAGGTCGGTCGCCGTGTTCACCAGGACATAGAGCGCCGCGATCAGTAGCACTGCCCCTTGCACCACCGGGAAATCCCGGGCCTGGATGGCCTCGACCATCAGGCTGCCAATCCCAGGCCAGGCAAAGATGGTCTCAGTGATCACTGCACCTGCAAGCAAGGCGCCCAGCTGAAGACCGATTAAGGTCAGCACAGGCAACCAGGCATTACGCAACGCGTGACGCCGCAGCACGGCGCCTTCCGACAAGCCCTTGGCCCGCGCCGTGCGAATATAGCCATCAGCCAAGACCTCGAGCAAGCTATTGCGCACCATGCGCGCAAGCACCGCGGCGAGCGCTGTCCCGAGCGTGATAGCGGGCAGGATCAGGCTAACCGGGTGTTGCATGCCACTGACCGGAGTCCAGCCGAGCCAGAGCGAAAAGACCAGGATCAGCATCGGTCCAAGCCAGAAGTTTGGTACCGCAACGCCAAGCAGCGAAAAGCCCATCGCCAAGCTATCTAACAGCCGGTGCTGATAGCGCGCCGCAAGCACGCCGAGCGGGATCGCAAGCGCAAGCGCAAGGATCAGCGAGGTACTCGCCAGGAGCAAGGTCGGCGGCAGCCTTTCCGCGAGAATGCTCGCCACGGGGCGCTGCTCGCGCAGCGAATCGCCGAGATCGAGCTGCGTCAGACCAGCGAGATAATCAAGGTACTGCTGCCAAAGCGGCGCATCCAGTCCTAACGCAGAACGCAGTGCCGCTCGATCCGCAGCACGGGCGGTTTCGCCGAGCATGGCATCAACCGGATCACCGGGAACAAGATGGATCAATAGGAAGACCAGCGTGCAGGCGCCGAGCATCACCAAGAACGCAGCACTCAAGCGCACAGCGACCAGCCGAAACATCGGAGTCCAATCAGTCGATTAGCACTGGACAGCCCATCGGCGCCCAGTCGCAGAGTCTAATCACATCGGTGTTGCGCATCCGAATGCAGCCATGCGAGCGCGGTACCCCCATCGGCTCGGTATCCGGACAGCCATGAATATAGACATAGCGACGCAGGGTATCGACCGGACCGCCGCGGTTGCGTCCAGATTCGCATCCGGTGAGCCAGAGGATTCGGCTCAGGATCCAGTCGCGCTCCGGTGCCGCGGCGCCTAGGGCGGCCGAATAGACCTCGCCCGTCCAGCGCCGCCCCCGAAACACCGCACCCACCGGACAGCCTGCACCAATCTTGACCCGAATACGATGCCACCCACGCGGCGTACAACCGCTCCCATTGACCTCGCCAGGACCGCGCAACCCGGTCGATACGGCATTGGTCTCGACCAGTTCATCGTCCTGAAACAGCATCAATTGCTGCCGCTCGAGACTGACACGGATGCTCAGTCGAACAGCTACGTTAGCGGTCGTCACGAGCCGCCAGGAGTCACGAGCCCCGCTTGCGCGCATTGCGCCGGGGACAATCATCGCCCTGGAGGCAATCGCCATAGATGACCAGTGCGTGATCGACGATCTTGAATTGGTTCTGCTCGGCAATCGCCCGCTGCCGGTCCTCGATCACCTGGTCGAAGAACTCCACCACGGCCCCGCACTTGACGCAGACCAGATGATCGTGATGGCCGCCGCGGTTGAGTTCGAATACCGACTGGCCGCCCTCAAAGTGGTGGCGGACTACCAAGCCGGCGCCCTCAAACTGAGTCAACACCCGATACACCGTCGCGAGTCCGATCTCCTCATCGGCAGCCAGAAGTTCTTTGTAGACCTCCTCAGCACTGAGATGCCGCTGCTCGCTGGTTTCGAGAATATGCAGGATCTTCAGCCTTGGCACGGTCACCTTAAGCCCAGCCTGCTTGATCTGGCGCTGGTTCTCCATCGGCTTCTTATCCATCGTCCCGTGGTGCGCTTAACGTCTGTTCGAGAAACTGATGCCGTTTGCTCATGTGCGGTACCATCTGTGTCTGTTCCATCCCTGCTTTATAACAGATTGATGCAAAGGCTTGTCATTCTTAGCACGATCCTGATCCTCGCAACGGTGCTCAGCACGAGTGGCTGCGCGCGCGGCAAGAAACAGGAGACTCGACCGAGCGGCTCCATGCTCTCGAACCTGCCCTTCGTCTACAAAATGACGGTCCAGCAAGGCAATATCATTAACGAGCGCATGGTGAATCAAGTCCAGTTGGGCATGAATCGCGAGCAGGTGCGCTTCTTGCTTGGAACGCCGCTGCTGACGGACATGTTTCACACCAACCGCTGGGACTACATCTACACCATTCGCCGCGGACATCAGCCGATGGAGACCAAGCGGCTGACGCTCTGGTTTGAGGAAGAACAGCTCGTGAGCATCGAAGGCTTTGCCCAGCCTGATCCGGCGGCGGCCCTTGCGGCACTGGAAGAAGAGACCGTCGTGGTCGAGGTGCCGGACTGGAGCGACGACCGCGGCATCATCACTCGGACCCTTAACGCTGTCGGCGTCGAAACCAAGGACTGACTGCGCTGACGAGCGCGCGGCGAAGGCGTCAATCATCGAGGTTGTGCAACGGGCAGTGAGGTCGAATCAAGACTTAGTCCGCCGATCTTCACTCCGTTGAGCCAACCTGTAAGCCTACCCCAGCCAGCGTCAAACGGCAGCGACCCTGGCCACAGGCGGTGTCGCCCAAACCGATGAGCGTCTGTCTCTCAGGCGCCCTCGGCTTGCTTTGCCTCAGTTGCAGCCGCGTCAGCCTTAGCGCCGGTTGCACGCTGCTTACGCGCCTGCTTTGGGTCGGCGATCAGTGGCGGATAGATCTCAACCCGATCACCGCTCGCGAGCACCTGGTCGAGCTTGGCCAGCTTGCCAAAAATACCAACCTTATTGACACCAAGATCGATCTCGGGAAACCGAGATAGGATGCCGGAGCGCTCGACCGCATCAGCCAGGGTCATCCCAGACTGCCCTGTAACTGGTATCAGTGCCTGCGCGCGCTCGCGCGCGTAGGCGACTTCGACGTTGAGGGTCTGCTCAGTCACCATAGACCTCATCTGCTCGTTTACAAAAGGCATCAACCATCGAGTTCGCGATCTGCCCGAAGACGCCGCCGAAGGCCTTGTCGATAAGGCGACCCGAAAACTCGAAATCCAGCTCTAGCTCGACCTTACAGGCGTCGTCACGCAGGGGCGTAAAGGTCCAGACGCCGCTGAGCTTACGGAATGGACCGTCTTTCAGGCTCAGATACATGCGCTCCGGCGGCTCGAGCTTGTTGCAGGTAGAGAACACCTGCCGCACACCGAGTCTCGCGACCTCGATGCGTCCGCACAGCTCGTCCTCATTGCGCGACAGCAAGGTCGCAGACTGACACCAAGGCAGAAAGCGCGGATAACCTTCCACGTCTGCCACCAAATCAAACATTTGCTGCGCCGAGTGACGCACCAGCGCGCTTTTCTTTACCAGTGGCACGTCAAATCAATCCAACTGCGTTCAAAAAAACCAGGATGACACAGACTGGCGCGAGCCAGCGAATCAGACCCCGCCAGAGTCGGTAAACCAAGGCACCGTTGGTGGCGCTGAGCTCTTCTCGCGACACCTGCTCATCGAGTACCCAGCCGACGAAGATCGCGATGAAGATGCCACCGAGGGGCAGCAGCACGTTGGCGGTCACATAGTCGAAGAGGTCAAGGATACCCTTACCAAAGACCGTAAAGCCCGACCATTCGTTCAGCGACAGCAAACAGGTGATACCCAGCACCCAGACCGCAACTCCGGCCAGCAAGGAGGCGCGCACGCGGCTGAAGCCTCTGTTCTCGACCAGGTAAGCCACCATTGGCTCAAGCAGCGAGATCGCCGAGGTCCATGCCGCAAAGGCGAGCAACAGGAAGAACAGCACACCGAAGAAGGCCCCAAACGGCATCTGCCCGAAGGCAACCGGCAGGGTCTGGAAGATCAGCCCGGGCCCTGAGCTTGGCTCGAGGCCATTGGCAAACACGATCGGGAAGATTGCCAGCCCTGCAAGCACGGCGACCAGGGTGTCCATACCGGCGATGATCGCCACGTTACCGCCGATCGAGGCATGGCTACTGAGATAAGAGCCGTAGATCATGATCGCGCCCATGCCAAGACTGAGACTGAAGAAGGCCTGCCCCATCGCACTCAGGATGGCATCGCCGGCATTGGCCCTGAGTTCGCCAAAATCCGGGGTAAACAGGTACGACAACCCAGCACCAAAGTCTCCCGCCTGCGCGGCGTAAAGCACCATGACCATCAGCAACACGAAGAGTGCCGGCATCAGTAAGCGCACCGCCCGCTCCAGACCGCTGGCAACACCGCGCGCGACGACCATCACCACCAAGACCATGAAGATCGTGTGCCAGGCCAAGAGCCGTTCAGGGTCCGCTGTCAGCGCCCCGAAGATCGCCTCGGAGGCTGGGCCATCGATGCCTTCGAACGATCCACTCCCTGCCCGAAACACATAGGCCAGGGTCCAGCCAGCTATCACGCTGTAGAACGACAGGATCAGAAACCCGGCTAGAATACCCATCCAGCCAAGCAGCTGCCAAACTCGGTTCGCGCCCGCCTGGTCAGCAAGCGCGCGCATGGTATTGATCGGACTCTGCCGTCCGCGGCGCCCGATCATGATCTCAGCGATCATGATCGGTACACCAATGGCCGCAACGCAGATCAGGTAGACGATCACGAATGCGCCGCCGCCGTACTCGCCCGCTGTGTACGGGAAGCGCCAGATGTTGCCGAGACCGACGGCGGAGCCGGTGGCCGCAAAGATAAACGAGAGACGCGATGACCACATGCCGTGAATCGAGGTGGTCTGCATCGGCTTAGGCCCCCAACTCCTCGCGCACCAGGCCCGCAAGCTCCTCTGCCAGCGCCTGAACATTAGCGGCATCACAGCCTTCAACCATCACCCGCACCAAGGGCTCGGTGCCGGAGTGGCGCAGTAAGATGCGCCCCTGATCGCCAAGACTGACCTCTGCCGCGCGGACCGCATCCTGAATCCGCGGCAGCGCCATCACGTCCGTGCGCTGTTCCAAGCGGACATTGATCAGGACTTGGGGATAGCGTTCAACCGGCTGCACGGCCTCGGCCAGCGACATGTCAGCATCCATCAGTGCCTGCAAGACCTGCAGCGCAGCGATGATGCCGTCGCCGGTGGTGGTCCGATCCCGACAGATGATGTGTCCGGAGGGCTCGCCACCGAGGATGCCGTCATCGCACTTGAGCCGCTCCATGATGTACCGATCGCCGACCTGTGTGCGCACAAAGTCGATATCTAGCCGACGCAATGCCAGCTCGAGCCCAAGATTGCTCATTAGCGTTCCGACGACGGCGCCGCGCAACTCACGCGCAGCTCGGCGCGAGTGGGCAATCAGATAGATCAAGGCGTCCCCGTCGACTACCTGGCCATTGGCGTCGACCATCATCAGCCGATCCCCATCGCCGTCGAAGGCGATGCCAAGGGCGGCGCCTTCAGCCACCACCGCATCAGCCAAGGCGCCGGGCTTGGTCGATCCGACCTCGCGATTGATGTTAAAGCCATCAGGTCGTGTACCAATCGCAACGACTTCGGCACCCAACTCCTCAAACACGTAGGGCGCCACGTTGTAGGTCGCGCCATTGGCACAGTCGAGGACCAACTTCAGCCCCTTCAAGGTCGTCGATGCAGGGACGCTGCCCTTGCAGAACTCGATGTACCGGCCTGCCGCATCCTCAACCCGGCGGACCTTGCCAAGATCAGCAGAGGCAACCGTGCGCAAAGGCTGATCGACCATCTCCTCGATCGCGCACTCGACCTCATCGGGCAGCTTATCGCCATCACTGGAGAAAAACTTGATGCCATTGTCGTCGTACGGATTGTGAGACGCAGTGATGACAATGCCGGCGGCGGCCCGAAAGGTCCGTGTCAGATAGGCAACGCCCGGCGTCGGCATCGGCCCCAGCAGACGGATATCCACCCCAGCCGCGACCAAGCCAGCCTCGAGCGCCGACTCGAACATATAGCCGGAGATCCGCGTGTCCTTGCCGATCAAGACCGTGCTGCCGTCGCCCTGACCGAGCACCCGCCCGGCTGCCCAGCCCAGCTTGACCACGAAGTCAGGGCTGACGCTCGGGTCACCGACGCGCCCCCGAATCCCATCGGTGCCAAAATATTTGCGCTTCAACTCGTCACCTTTCTAGGTCCTAGCGACCATCCGCTGTCGCTTAGTTCAATCGTCGCCAAACGGCTGCCGCTCAATGCTCTATTGCCGCAACGGCGGTGAAGACACGGACCGCATCGTAGGTGGCCGAGACGTCGTGGGTGCGGATGATTGCAGCGCCGCGCGCGAGTGCGAGCGTGGCCGCCGCAACCCCGGCCGGAACCCGGCCCAGCATATCCCGACCCGTCAGTGTCCCGAGCATCGACTTGCGCGACAGCCCCACTAGCAGCGGAAGACCGAGCCCAGTGAGCTGATCCAACCGCGCCAACAGGGTAAGATTATGCGCGAGGGTCTTGCCAAAGCCAAAACCGGGATCAATCAGGAGCCGATCGCGCAGGATACCCGCTTGCTCGCAGGCGGCGACGCGAGCCTGCAGGAATGCGAGCACCTCCGCAACCAGGTCGGCGTACTCTGGATGCTGCTGCATGGTCTGCGGCTGCCCCTGCATGTGCATGAGGCAGACCGGTAAAGCCGTCTCAGCCGCTGCTTGCAGTGCCCCCGGCGCGCGCAGCGCATAGACATCGTTGATCATACCTGCACCAGCGCCTGCCGCAGCGCGCATCACTGCAGGCTTGGAGGTGTCAATGGAGATCGGCACCTCAACACGCAGCGCCAATGCCTCGATCACTGGCACCACACGCGCGATCTCCACCGCCTCCGGCACCGGCTCGGCACCCGGTCGCGTCGACTCACCGCCAACATCAATGATCGTCGCGCCTTCCTCTACCATGCGCTCGGCACGCTCGAGCGCACGGCCGACGGAAACAAAATCACCCCCGTCCGAGAAGGAATCGGGGGTGATATTGAGGATGCCCATCACTTGGGGACCAGTCATATCCAAGGACCGGTCCCCACATTGCAGCGCCGCCAATTAGTGCTCGCCAGCTGGCCCACCAATCGGACCAGACGCCGGTCGCCCATCGGTCGACGGAGTCACCGGTGCATCGGCACCACCACCTGGGCGCTTCGGCTCATCACTGCTCCAATCCTTTGGCGGTCGAGGCTCGCGGCCCTCCATGATGTCTTTGATCTGCTCGGCATCGATGGTCTCGTACTTCATCAGGGCCGCCGCCATTGCGTGCAACTGCTCCATATGCTCGGTGAGGATAGACTTTGCACGCTCGTAGTTGCGATCGATGAAGCTACGCACCTCCTTATCGATCAGATGCGTGGTCTCATCCGACACCGACTTGTGCTGCGTCACCGAATGGCCCAAGAAGACCTCTTGCTCGTCCTCGCTGTAGGTCAACGGACCCAGCTTGTCGGAGAGCCCCCACTTGGTGACCATGTTGTGGGCGATGTCGGTCGCACGTTGGATGTCGTTCGAGGCACCGGTGGTAACCATCTCAGGGCCAAAGATCAGCTCCTCGGCGAGGCGACCGCCGAACAGGCTGGAGATCTGACTCTCCAGCCGCTGCTTGCTGTAGCTGAAGCGGTCGTCCTCGGGCAAGAACAGTGTCACGCCGAGCGCACGACCGCGCGGGATGATGCTGACTTTGTGCACCGGATCATGCTGTGGCACCACACGGCCAACGATCGCGTGTCCAGACTCATGGTAAGCCGTCAGCTTCTTCTCATCCTCCGACATGACCATCGAGCGGCGCTCCGCACCCATCATGATCTTGTCCTTGGCCTTCTCAAGGTCTTCCATGTCGACCAAGCGCTTGTTGGCCCGTGCGGCGAACAAGGCCGCTTCATTGACGAGGTTGGCCAGATCAGCGCCGGAGAAACCCGGGGTGCCACGCGCAATCAGTGATGGCGTGACATCCTCAGCGGTTGGGATCTTCCGCATATGGACCTTGAGCACCTGCTCGCGTCCACGAACGTCCGGCAATGGAACAACAACCTGGCGGTCGAAACGGCCCGGTCGCAACAGCGCAGGATCGAGGACATCGGGACGATTGGTCGCGGCGATCACGATCACACCCTCGTTACCCTCAAAGCCGTCCATCTCTACCAAGAGCTGGTTGAGGGTCTGCTCACGCTCATCGTGACCACCCCCCAGACCAGCACCGCGATGACGGCCGACAGCATCGATCTCGTCGATGAAGATGATGCAGGGCGCGTGCTTCTTCGCCTGCTCGAACATGTCGCGAACACGCGAGGCGCCTACACCGACAAACATCTCGACAAAGTCCGAGCCTGAGATCGTGAAGAACGGCACCTTAGCCTCACCTGCGATCGCACGGGCGAGCAATGTCTTACCGGTACCCGGGGGGCCGACCATCAGCACGCCCTTTGGGATCTTACCGCCCAGCTTCTGGAACTTAGACGGGTCCTTGAGGAAGTCAACGACCTCGACCACCTCGTCTTTGGCCTCTTCAGCGCCCGCCATGTCAGCGAAGGTCACCTTGACCTGATCCTCGCTGAGCATCCGCGCTTTGCTCTTGCCGAAGGACATGGCGCCACGGCCACCGCCGCCGCCCTGCATCTGCCGCATGAAAAAGATCCAGAGGCCGATCAGGATAAAGAGCGGGAACCAGTTGATCAGGATCTGCATCAGCACCGAGGGCTTCTCGGGTGGTGCGGCCCGTATCTCAACGTTATTGTTGAGTAGATCGCCAACCAACCCGTCATCGCCGGGGCTGTAAGTCGTGAAGCGCTGGCCATTTTGGCTCACGCCATCGATGGTGCGACCCTGCACGGTGACCTCTTTCACCTGTCCCTGACGGACTTGCTCGATGAAGTCGGAGTAGGCCAGGGTCTGCGGACTCGACTGCGTAGCCGTAAAGTTATTGAACACGGACATCAGCACGATCGCGATGACCACCCAAAGAATCAGATTTTTCGCCATGTCGCTCACGGCATCGGCCTCTTGATGAACTGCGCTCCCCGAGCCTCTCTGGCTTCGGGATTGCAAAGTGATAGGGAATAATCGGGACGTTACCGGACTTGGCGCCCTTTCGCTACCAGGTAAACCTCTCGACTTGCCGCCCGAGAGGCACTCGGCTTGCGAATCTTGACCTGCTGATAACGTTGCCGAAGGTCTTTCAACGCGACATCGAAGCCTTCGCCTTGAAAAGCTTTGACCACCAGGCTGCTACCTGGTTTCGCGAACTGCGCTGCAAAATCAATGGTTAACTCGACCAGATACATCATCCGCGGCTGATCGACCGCCGTCATACCCGAAACGTTTGGGGCCATATCTGAAAGCACAAGATCGGCACCGCCCTCGCCGATCCGTTCGGTCAGCCGTGCCAGGTCGTCGGCCTCCCGAAAGTCCCCTTTGATGAAATCAACGCCAGCAATTGGCTCCATCTCGAGCAGGTCAATCGCCACGATCATCCCTTTTGGCCCACTGCGCTTCGCCACCACCTGCGACCAGCCACCAGGCGCCGCACCCAGATCAACCACGCACTGGCCGGGGCGCAAGAAGTGGTCGCGTTGATCGAGTTCGATCAGCTTGTAGACCGCTCGTGAGCGATACCCGTCCCGCTGGGCCTGTTGGACGTAAGGATCACTTAGATGGCGCTGCATCCAGCGGCGATCACCTTTACGCCCTGCCATCAGGCCAGACCACACCAAGGGCCAAGGTGCGCTGGCTGGGCTACGCTCACAGGTCGTCGATCCAGGCAAAGCCGAAGAGTTCGAGCAGCGCACCGGTGACGCTGCCTGCAGCCATGCCAGATGCAACCGCAAGCGGCAGCGCCGATGAGGTGGTCTCGATTACCTGCAGAAAGAAACCTGGCCGGTCGTAGCCGGAGACCGTGTTCGCAAAGGCCCAGAAACTGCCGCCGACGATGATCGCGACGATACCGATCACCAACCCTTCGGCGAGCGGACACCAGCGCCGCGGCAGCTCGCCGGTGGTGGTCGCGACCTTGCGCACCGAGGCGACATAGATGACGCCATTGACCGAGACCAAGAAGGCGACCGCCACCACGGGAGAGAGACCAACGCCTAGCATCGCCACCAGAGAGAGCACAGCGCCGGAAACCGCCCCGCTCAACGCACCCACCAGCGCCTTTGCCGGAACATTCGCGGTGCATCGGCTCGGGAACTCGATCAACAGCCCTGTCGCTAAACCGAGGGCGCCACAGAGCAGCGCGGCATGCCAAAACGCCGCATACTCGTAGAACAGGATGAGCATGAACAGTGTCGTTACGACGCCAACCAGGCTGGCAGCCAAGGCGGCCTGCCGTGCGCTGTAGTAGGAGGCGCCGATCGCGCCAGCGCCAGTCGCAGCTGCGACGAAGGCAAGCGTCCCCAGATAGGGCTCAAGCAGCGCTTCAAGCACAATGAACAACGGTGCATAGATGGCGCCAATCAGCGCCCAAAGTAGTGTGCGAACCAACAGTTGGCGGGTAACGGGCAACAATGCGAGGCTCATGACTTCAGATCCAAGCGGACTGGAAGTGGGGTGAAGATCGCGCACAGCAAATGCTGGACGGAATCGGGGCGGACTCGGCATTAAGGGGGCCGACTCGCCTTCGACAAGGAGGTTAGGATGTGTAGCGACGGGTTCAACATCAGAACCGTCATTGGATCTAGGCGGACACAGCGGATGTGCGTAGCAGCGCGGAGGTGTGCGTTGCAGCACGGAGGTGTGTGTTGCAGCGCGGAGGTCTATTGCGAAGACATCGTGGCCGATTGGACTCGCCTCTCGGCAACGGACGGCCGTCAGTCTGACACGAGAGCGGCGAGACTGAACACTCGCGAGGGAGAAACGCTATACGGGGCGCTAGGCGCCCCGCGCCGGGCTGAGAGGCCGCGGCAAGACGATTAGACCTTAGCCGGCCTTCAGCGTCCAAGATGCACACCAGCCGGTCTCGTGCACGGCCTTACCCGGGAACAGACTGCAGGGGCGCCACTCGCCGGAGTCAGCCAACACGAACTGACAGTTGTTGCAGAACTGCTCCTCCGGTGGCGCACCAGGACGGGCCGCGGCAGCGCGGTCGGCCTCAGTCGCTTCATGATGATACTTCAGCGCCTGCGCAGTCGGATCAGTAGCGGGATCAACGTGCGGCAGATCCTGGGCCTGCGCGGCAGCGATACCGACCAGATTGACGAGCGGCACCGAGGCGAGACCACCAAGCATCATCTTGACGGCGTCGCGACGGCTCTTGTTCATTGGCTTATCGGACATTCTGACGTCTCCTTCAGAGCGTGGACTGAGATTGCTCAAATGGCCCGGTGTCACCACGCAGGGCCGGACCGCCGGCCATTCTGCACGAACGGCCCGGAAAAGGCGAGAGCGATGAGGGCCATCCTGAATTGATCGCCAGTTGCGCGTCGCCCAATCCAAGGTCCTAGACAACCAAATCCGGAGCACGTTCCTGATCGGCATCAGTACACATGCAGTCAGCCCGGATTCTAGAGGTAGCTTCCAGCGCCGAGGTACCGTTGCCGCCAGTAGGGATTATCGAGTTTCGCAAGCCGCACACGACGCTTCGAGGTTGAGGCATGCACGAAGCGTAGCTGATCGACCATGAGACCAACATGATACTGGCTCGGTCCCGTCTTAAAGAAGACCAGATCGCCCGGCTTTGGATGGCCACGCAACGGCCTTGCTGCGGCTTGCTGCGCGGTGGAGACTCGAGGAATGCGCATACCGGCAGCCTGATGTGCGACCAGCGTCAATCCACTGCAATCAAGCGCCTGATGCGGCGTCTCCCCACCGTAGACGTATGGCGTGCCAATCTGTGACAGCGCTGCCATGACGACGTCGGCGCGCTTGGGCTCGAGGTTGCCGAGATCGAAGGTCTCGCCGGCAAGCTCAACGTTGCGACTCGCCGACGGCGCTGGACTGGCGCAGCCTAACAGGACAATGGTCGAACCCAGGCAGGCACAGACCCCCAACAACCGCAGTCCGCCCATCCAGTTCGGGCGGCTCGCGTTACAGGACAACCGGTAAGCTTTTAACATTTCACCCGACAAAAACCTTCTAACCTAATGTAACAGCGAAGTTTAGTACCGAATAATCTGAAGTCAAGCAAGACAGGCCGTCAGGCGACCCTGTCAGCACAGGCTCAACGCCCAAGCAACCACGCATCAGCCATTAGCAGTCTCTGTAGTCCTGCCGGGCTGACGTTCATGGCGCGTCGCCAGTCCGAACGATCTAGTGTCTGCTTCAGGTTAACGCGCGGCCACTCGCTCAATCGCCACCAGCCCATCGTAATTGCCGTCCGGCGCCAAGCGATAACCTCGTACTCCCTCGCGCAACACCGCGAGCTGATCCTCGTACCAGAGCGGGATATAGGGCAGATCCCGGTGCAGCACCGCCTGCAGCTTCCTATAGAGCCGGGCCTGGCGCTGTCGCTCAGGCTCAGGCCGCGCGGCATCGATCAGCCTGTCGGCCTCGAGACTCAGGTAGCGGCCACGGTTAGCGCCGCCGGGTGGCGTCGAGGCGCTATGAAAGACATAGCGGAAGATGTCAGGCAGACGAATCCCAACCCAGGTCAAACCGAACAGCTGAAAGCGCCCAGCCTTGATGTCGCCAAAAAAGGTGCCCCAATCGTAGCTTTCGATCGTCAGGTCGATGCCAACCTCGGCCAGCTGCGCCTGCAGCACGCTGGCGAGCCGCAGGCGGAACGGGTCGCTTGAGGTCTTATAAGAGAGCGGTAGGCGTTCCCCGGGGCCATAACCCGCGTCGGCCAGCAAACGCTTGGCCTGCGTAGGATCATACGCATAGGCAGACAGCCCGCTGGCACCGGCCCAATGCTCCGGCGGCAGTAGGGCCTCGGCAAGCCGCCCTTGATCTTGGAACAGCCAGTACAAGATGGACTCGCGATCGATCGCCTGTGCAATCGCCTGGCGCACCCGCGGATCAGCGGTTACCGGGTCGGACAGATTGAAGCCCAGGTAAGAAAAATTGCTGCCAGGCGCCGTCAATACCTGAATCCCAGGGCGTTCACGCAACAGGCCGATCAACTCCGGGGGCAGGTCGTTCTGAAGTAGATCGACCTCGCCGCGCAGCAGCTTCATGACGCGCACGTTGGGATCTTTGACGCGGACTAGACTGATCAACTGACCGTCACGCCGTCGCTCCAGCACGAGTCGATCGGCCGTCGGCCAGGCGACGAAGCGTAGCGCCCCACTACCAATCGGCTGGCGCTGGAACCGATGCCCAGCCGCGATCTGCTTGGCCGGCAGGATGCCGATACTGAGAAAGGCCGGAAACAGCGGATCAGGCTCAGACAGATGGAACGAGAGCCGACGCTCATCGAGCACCTCGATGCGCTCGATCAAGGCCAGCGGCGCCCGATGCGGTGATGCAAGCTCGGTGTCGAGGATCGAGCGGTAGGTCGCCGCAACATCGGCGCTGTCGAGCGGCTGCCCATCGCTGAAAGACGCAGGCTCGGACTCAAGCTCGAAGCGATAGTGCAGGGGTGAGCGCTGCTCCCAGCGCGCGATGCCGGGGATCGGCCACCCGGCATCGTCGAGCTCGACCAGGCGCGCGTAGAGCAGCCGATTCACGCGCTCGGAGATCGCGTCGGTTGCTAACCGCGGGTCCAGGTTCGCCGGCGCCTGCGAGACGGCGACGACAATAGCACCCGCATCATCACGCTCACCGCAACCGGGCAGACCGGGCAGGATCAAGCTGAGGCCAAGGGACAGGGACAGTACCAGCGACCTGCCAAAGAACGGGCCTTCGCCGAAGAACCCTGTTAATAAACGACGCCGCTGGCCCGACAGTCGGCGTGAACAACCGGGCGCACGCGGTGCTGCACGGACCTTGATCAAGAACGCTAGCCTGACCAGCCCTTGAACGGATGGCGTGCCAGGTTGGCGTTGTAGTAGCGGGGATCATCGCTGACCTCATCACCCAGCCAGCTCGGGCGGTCGAATGCCTCGCCTTCGGCACTCAGCTCGATCTCGGCCAGCACCAAGCCCTGATTGTCGCCAACGAACAGATCGATCTCCCAAACATGGGCGCCGCAGCGCACGCGATGACGGGTCTTTTCGATAATCGCGGTCTCAGTCAGCTCTCGAAGCATCACCTGGGCGTCCTCGGCCGGGATCGGGTACTCGTATTCGCTGCGACTGATCCCACGGGTTGCCCCCTTGATCGTCAGCCGACCCTGCTCGCCTTCGAGTCGCACCCGCACCGTCAGCGCCGGCGTCGAGGCCAGATAACCCTGCATCAGATGGGTCGCAGACAACACCTGCTCGCGCCAGTCATCGTTGCGGACCAGGAACTTACGCTCGATCTCGATCGCCATTTATGTCGCCTCTCGTGTTCGGCTCATGGGGCTAACACAGTGATTTCAGATCGAGGCTCTGCAACCGCCTGGGTTTGAACCACAGATAAACAGGGATGAACACAGCGATAGCCCTGAGACTAGCGCCGCTCGAACAACGCCATGGCCTCGAGATGCGCCGTGTGCGGAAACATGTCCATCGCCCCGGCGGCCTCGAGGCGGAAACCCAGCTCACCGACCAGCTTGGCCGCATCGCGCGCTAGCGTTGCCGGATAGCAGGATACATAGAGAATGCGGCGGACACCGGAGCCGGCAAGCCCGTCGAGTACCTCAAGCGCACCACTGCGGGGCGGGTCCAGCAGCGCCTTGTCGAAGGGTTGATCGAACCAGGGGGCTGGAGCCAGCACTTGCCCCGCCGATTGCGCCCCGGCACGCGCCCCCCTTTGTGCACTCCCTTGCGGTTGGGCCTGAGCATAGAGATCGGCCAGATAAAAGCGCGCATTCTCGATCCCATTACGGACCGCATTGGCCTCAGCACGCGCGACCAGTCCGGCATCGCCCTCGACGCCGACCACATCGCGCGCATGGCGGGCAAGCGGCAGCGTGAAATTGCCAAGGCCGCAGAACAGATCGAGCAGTTGCTCGTCCGGCTGCGGATCGAGCAGCGCAAGCGCCTGTTCGATCATCTTGCGATTCAGCTCCAGATTCACCTGGGTGAAATCGGTTGGCTCGAACGCAAGCGTCAGCCCCTGCCCTGGCAGGCTGTAGCTGAGTTCAATCCCCTGCCCCGGCAGCGGGCGGACGGTCTCGACCCCGCCCTCCTGCAGATAGACATGAAAACCGGTCTCGGCTGCGAAGCTCAGCAGCCGATCGCAATCCGCCGCCGATGGCGGGTCCAACACCCGAAACACCAACACCACCGGCCCGTCGCCCTGCGCCACCTCGATCTGCGGCAGGCGCTCGCGAATACTCAGGCCCTCGATCAACCGCGCCAAGTCTTCGAGCCGCGCACCAACCGCCGGATGCAAGACCTCACAACGCTGTACATCGGCAATGAAGCTCGACCCGCGCTCGCGGAAGCCGACCAGCACCCGGCCCTTCTTCGGTACCCAGCGCACCCCCAGCCGTGCCTTGCGCCGATAGCCCCAATGCCCCTCTGTTTGATCAGCGGCCAATGGCGGTAGCCAGCGCGCCGGCGCCAGACCGCCGATCCGCTGCAGCACATCGGCCAGGATCGCCTGCTTGTTTTCGATCTGCGCCAGCGGGTCCATGTGCTGCAGCGCACAACCGCCACAGACGCCAAAGTGCGTGCAGCGCGGCTCGATCCGCTGCGGCGAGGGCTCCAACACCTCGGTGACCACCGCCTCGTCGTGGCGCCGCAGCCGCCGGGTCAGTCGAAACCGCACCCGCTCTGCGGCCAGGGCGCCGTGCACAAACACGGTCTTGCCCTCGACTCGTGCGATACCGCGCCCATCATGGGCCAGTGACTCGATCTCGGCCTCGACCGGCTCGCTTGGCAGTGACTTGCGCTTCTTACTCATCGGCGGCAATGTGCCAGCTGACAGCAACGACAGCAAGGTTAATCCGTCGCGATCTATCGCGATCCCTCGCGTCCAACGGCCGAGCCTCAGCGCAGATCAACCGCTCGGGTAGACACCCGTCGAGAGATACCGATCACCGCGATCACAGATGATCGCAACGATCAGGGCATTCTCGACCTCAGCCGATAGTTTGAGCGCCGCGGCCACGGAGCCGCCGGAGGAGACACCAGCGAAGATGCCCTCGCGGGCGGCGAGCGCGCGCATGGTCTCCTCGGCCTCGTTCTGCGAGACGTCGATGATGCGATCGACCCGAGTGGGCTCATAGATCTTAGGCAGATAGGCCTCGGGCCAGCGCCGGATGCCAGGAATGCTCGAGCCCTCCTCCGGCTGCACACCAACGATCTGCACCGCTGGATTCTGTGCCTTGAGATACCGACTAGTGCCCATGATGGTCCCGGTCGTGCCCATGGCACTGACAAAGTGCGTCACTGTGCCTTCGGTATCGCGCCAGATCTCGGGACCAGTGCCCTCGTAATGGGCCAGCGGGTTGTCCTGGTTCGAGAACTGATCCAAGCGGATGCCAACGCCCTGCGCCTCGAGCTCACAGGCGAGATCGATCGCCGCCTCCATGCTGCCGACCTTCGGTGTGAGGCGGATCTCAGCGCCGAATGCAGCCATCGCCTGGCGACGCTCAACACTCATATGCTCCGGCATGATCAGCAACATCCGGTAGCCTTTGATGGCTGCCGCCATCGCCAGCGCAATCCCAGTGTTGCCGCTCGTCGCCTCAATCAGCGTGTCGCCAAGACGGATGCGACCACGCTGCTCGGCCTGGCGGATCATGCATAGGGCGGCCCGGTCTTTCACGGAACCAGCCGGGTTATTGCCCTCGAGCTTGGCGAGGATGAGATTGCTGGTCGCGCCCGGCAGGCGTTGCAGGCGCACCAGCGGAGTATTGCCGATCAGATCTTCAATCGTTGGGTAGCGCATTTACCTGACCTCAGGCCGAACCGGCCCTTCGCATAGCAGAACCTCGGCATTCTGCCGCAGCTGATCCAACACGGCGAGCGGGATGGCCAATCCATCCACCGGCCAACGCTCGGCACCGCAACCTAGCGCTCAACCCACCTGCTTAGCCAACCCGTCGCAGCAAGATCAGTGCCCCAATCGTGAATAAGACGGGAGGCGCAAAGGCCGCCAGTGCCGGACTGAGACCATAGAGCAACGCCAGGTAGGTAAAGGTGCGGCTCACAAGGTAGAACAGGATGCCAAGCGCAATGCCAATGAACAGTTTGATGCCAGTGCCGGTGCTCCGTGCAGAACCAAGCAGCACGGGGATAGCAACAAAGATCATGGCCAAGATCAGCAACGGTTGCACGACCTTGGTCCAAAACGCAACCTCGTGTGCGCCGGCATCCTGCTCGGTCTGTTGCATGTAGCGCAGATAGCGGTAAAGCCCCCAGACCGGCAGCGCATGCGGCTCCACGACGATCACCTCGAGCAAGCGGGGATTGAGCAGTGATTCCCAGCGCGCGCGCTCCAACCGGTCGACCTCGACGCCCTCCAGACCGATGCGACTCTGCTCGATATCAGTCAAGACCCATTGGCCATCTTGGTAATGAGCCTCGCGCGCGTAGGTGGCGGAGCTCAACCGACCACCATCGACCACAAAGATATCGATGTCGGAAAGCTCAGCGCCCGGCTCGATCTGGCGGACATTGATGAAGGCGTTTCCGTCGCGGGCCCAGAAGCCGCTGCCACTGATCTGCACCGCTTCACCGCTGGTCGCGGCTGCCCGCACGGCCAACGCCTGCTGCTCGGCAGCCGGCGCCACCAGTTCGCCGACAGCAGTGGCCAGCAGCGCCAGCAGCAGACCGCCCACCATTGCGCCCCGAATGATCCGCGCGATCGACAGCCCGGCTGCCCGCATCGCCACCAGCTCCGAGCGGGCGGCGAGCTGACCCAAGCCGACCAGGGCTCCGATCAGGGTTGCGATTGGAAACACCTGGTAGAGGTAGCGTGGCATCGTCAGGGTCACGAACAGGAGCGCGTCGCTGAACTCATAGGTCCCGGAACTCATCTTGCCCATCTCATCCGCGAGTACGAATACCGCCAGCAATGGCAGCAGCACCGCCAGCGTCAACAGGGTACCGCCGATCACGGCACCGGCGAGATATCGATCGAGGATACGCAACGGCTTTCCTGATTTCCGGCTATGGCTCGCGGAACTGAACAGCGGCCATCGTATCCGCAGTCCCGTTGGTCAGTAACTGCGGATGCGATGGCGATTCCTGTAGACTTCAATAAGACGCTAGACCAATCGCGGTCTGCCTCAGAGGCGAACGACAGGTCTGATGATGACAGGTCGAGCGCGACGGCCATAGTAACGCAAGCCTTAGGCGACCAGTTCCAGGAGCACCGATGCAATCTCAGATCACCAGCGGCGACCTAACCCAGGTCGAGACCCCGTGCCTGATTCTCGGCGTGTTCAGCGACCGCCAGCTGTCCGATGCCGCCAAGACCATCGACACAGCCAGCGGCGGAGCGCTGACCAGCGTCCTCGCAAAAGGGGACCTCGATGGCAAGACCGGTAGCACGCTGATGCTTTACAGCGTTGCCGGCGTAACCGCGGAGCGACTGCTCCTGGTCAACTGTGGTAAGTACGAAGAGCTCGACCGCCGCGCCTATGAAAAAGCGCTGAAAGCGGCACTCGCGCAGCTCGATGCCGCCCGCATCGGCAGCGCCCTCTGCGCGCTCACGGCACTGGAGCCGAACGGCATGGACCGCTACCAATGCGTCCGTCACACGGTGCTGCTCGCGGCCCAGGGCGCCTATCGCTACTGCGAGACCAAGAAATTGGACGCCGATGCACCAGCCCCACTTGCTGTTCTTGACTGCTGGGTCGAAGGCGCAGCACAGACCGAGCTTGCCGAGCGCGGTGCTGCACATGGCTTGGCGATCGCCGAAGGCGTCGCGCTGGCCCGCGATCTCGGCAACCTGCCGGGCAACATCTGCACCCCGACCTATCTCGCCGATCAGGCCACCGCGATTGGACAGCACTGCGTCAAGCTCGAGGTCGAGGTGCTAGACGAAGACAGCATGGCCGAGCTCGGCATGGGCGCTCTGCTCTCGGTGAGCCGCGGCAGTCGAGAGCCGGCCAAGCTGATCGTCATGCACTACCGCGGTGGCAGTGATGAGGACAAGCCGATCGTGCTGGTCGGCAAAGGGCTGACCTTCGACGCCGGCGGTATCTCGATCAAGCCCTCCGAGGCCATGGACGAGATGAAGTACGACATGTGCGGCGGCGCCGGTGTCATCGGCGCGATGCGCGCGCTCTGCGCGCTTGACCTTCCCCTCAATGTCATCGGCGTGGTGCCAACGTCTGAGAATCTGCCAGATGGCGCTGCCAACAAGCCGGGCGACATCGTCACCAGCCTCTCTGGGCAGACCATCGAGATCCTCAACACCGATGCCGAGGGCCGGCTGATCCTCTGCGATGCGCTGACCTACGTCGAGCGCTTCGAGCCCGCTGCGGTCGTCGACATGGCCACCCTCACGGGTGCCTGCATCGTCGGGCTCGGACGACATCCCTCCGGGCTGTTCTCGAACGACGACGGACTCGCCGACGCACTGATGCAAGCCGGCGAGGCCAGCGCCGACCGTGTCTGGCGCATGCCGCTCTGGGACGATTACCAGCAACAGCTCGACAGCAACTTCGCCGACATGGCCAACATCGGCGGCCGCGATGGCGGCGCCATCACCGCCGCCTGCTTCCTGTCGCGCTACACCAAGGCCTATACCTGGGCCCATCTGGACATCGCCGGCACCGCCTGGCTCACCGGCAAAGAGAAAGGCGCAACCGGGCGACCCGTGCCGCTGTTGAGCCAATTCCTGCTCGATCGTGCTGGACAAGGCGCCTAAGCCCCTGAGCAAACGGAACTGGCTGCGGCGTGCTCCCCGAGCATCATCGCAGCCAACCTTGCGGTTGGGACCCACGTCATGACCAGGGTCGATTTCTACGTCCTCAAGGAGGGCAGCCGCAGCGACCGCTTCGGGCTCAGCTGCCGACTGGTCGAGCGCATCTACAAGAGCGCGCCCACAGGCGAACAGCCGCCAAGGGTGCTGATCTATTGCCCGGAAGCACAGCAGGCGCGCCACCTCAACCGCCTACTCTGGAGCTTCCGCGAAGACAGCTTCTTGCCGCATGGGCTGGTCGGCGAGACCGACCCAGCGCTGACCCCGGTCCTGATCAGCACCGACGGTCAACCGGAGGCCGAAGACCAGGTGCTGATCAATCTCAGCCCGAGCCCCGTGGCCCCGCCCTTCTTTAGCCGCTTCGAGCGCCTGTGCGAACCGCTCGATCATGAGCCCGAGATCCGCCAAGCGGGCCGCAAACGCTATCTCTATTATCGTGACTGCGGTTATCCGCTCGCGCATCATGAGGTTGGATGAGGGCTCGTCAAGCTTCGTCCACAATAATTTGGCGACGAATCGCGTGAGCACTGGGAGCTGAAACGCTCCCATCTTGTATAGTCGAGCCAAGCCCATGCCCCACCAACGGTTACCGATCGGCATCCATACCTTCCGCAAGATCCGCGAAGGCGGCTATTACTATGTTGACAAAACGGGCTTCGCCCTGCGCCTGATCGAGGAAGGTACACATTACTTCCTCTCGCGCCCGCGCCGCTTCGGCAAGAGCCTGTTCTTGGATACGCTCGCCGAGCTATTCAGCGCTCATCAGGCGTTGTTCGAGGGGCTGGAAGCCGATAAGCGCTGGGATTGGTCGAGACGCTCCCCAGTTATCCGCTTCAGCTTCGGCGGCGGCGTCGTTGCCAACCCCGCGGCGCTGGAGGGCAAGATCCGCGAGCAGCTCGATCTCAATCAACAGGTGCTCGGCATCCGATGCAACCAGCCAAGCATTAGCGGCTGCTTTGCCGAACTGATCCGCGAGGCGCATGCTGCAACCGGCGAACGGGTGGTGGTGCTGGTCGATGAATACGACAAGCCGATCCTCGACAACTTGAGCACTCCGGAAACCGCGCGGGCGATGCGCGACGGGTTGCGTAACCTCTATTCGGTGATCAAGGATTCCGACGCCCATATTCGCTTCGCCTTTCTCACCGGCGTGTCGAAGTTCAGCAAGGTCAGTCTGTTCTCGGGGCTGAATAACCTCTATGACATGACTGTCGATGCCGACTACTCGGCGATCTGCGGCTATACCGAAGCCGATCTCGATCGCGTCTTCGCCCCCGAGCTCGCGGGGTTGGATCGCGAGCAGATCCGCACCTGGTACAACGGCTACAACTGGCGCGGCGAGGCCGTCTACAACCCCTTCGATGTGCTGCTGTTGTTCAAGAAACGCGAATTCGCGCCCTATTGGTTCGAGACGGCGACACCGACCTTTCTGCTCGAGGTGCTGACCCAGCGCCAGGTCTTCCTGCCGCAGCTCGGCCAACTGGAGACCGACGCCGCGCTCCTGTCAGCCTTCGATGTCGACCACATGACCACGGAGGCACTACTCTGGCAAACCGGCTATCTGACCATCGCCAGCGTAGAGCAATTCAGCGGTGCTTGGTTCTATCGGCTGCGCTACCCAAACCGCGAGGTCTACCAGAGCCTGAACACGGCGCTGCTCGAGGCCTGGAGCCCAGCCGCAACGGCCAACGTGCGCCAGCGTCGCTCACTCCATCAGCACTTGCTGGCCAACGACTTCGCGGGTCTAGGACAACTGCTCACCGCGTTCTTCGACAGCATTCCGCACGACTGGTATCGCAATAATCCCATCGCCCGCTACGAGGGTTATTACGCCAGCGTCTTCTATGCCTACTTCGCCAGTCTGGGGTTGGATCTGACGCCAGAGGAGAGCAGCAACGCCGGGCGGCTCGATCTGGCGCTGCGCTTCAATGGCCAGGTCTATCTGTTCGAGTTCAAGGTGGTGGAGTTCGCGGCCGATGCTCGTCAGCAAGCGCCGGGAAGCGAGACGGCACGAGCGCCTGCGGGCAGTGCGCTCGCACAGATCAAAGCCCGTGGCTACGCGGATAAGTACCGCGCCGATGGCAAGCCGATCCATCTCATCGGCGTTGAATTTAGCCATGAGCAGCGGCGGGTGGTCGGTTTTGAGGTCGAGACCTTGCGAGATTGATCGCAGTCAGCGACTGCACCGAACAAGCCAGGACGCTGATAACTGAATACAGTGCCAGGGAACCTCAAATCCGCGCGCCGATGACCATCGGATGGTGACTACTGCAGTACCGGACAAAGCCCCAGCCGCTAGGGCAGACCAGGCAACATCGCTCACTCCCGTAAAGGCAGCTCAGACATTAACAAGATCTGCGCGCACCATAGACAACCCCTTCCGCATCCAGCCCGGCACGCAAGGCCGCCATCGCCGGGCCAAGGTCGCCGCGGCCGCGAAAGCCGAGCAGGATGTAGCGGTCGGCCTCGGTCTCGCCGAGGTGTGGCAGGCTGAACAGCTTCAGCGTTGGGAATTGCGCGCCGAGCTGCTCCATCAATGGGATCAGGCGGCTCTCTGGAGCACCGCGCACCTCGAGCGCCGCTTCGTGCAAGACCTCAGCGCGGCCGTAGTGACCATCAAGCACCCATTCGGCCATCGGCCAGGCCATCTGCGGAAAACCGGGCAGGAACCAATGCTGATGCAAGCCGAACCCCGGCACCTGGTTGACCGGATTGGGGACCAACGAGGCCCCAGCCGGAAGGTCCGCCATTCGGATGCGCTGCGGATAGGCATCGGCGCCGAAACGGCTCTCGATCAGTGTCGCCGCCTCTGCATGCCGCTCTAAGGTCACACCAGCCGCGGCTGCCACACAGGCGCGGGTGTAGTCATCTGGAGTCGCACCAATCCCGCCGCAGCAGAAGACAGGGTCCTGAGCAGCCATCGATGCTTGAAACTGCCGCACGAGTAACTCGGGCTCATCGGGCAAGATCCAGCACCAAGCGAGTTGATGGCCTCGCTCCGCGAGCATGCGCTTGAAAGCGTCAAGATGGCGGTCTTGCCGCTCGCCATGCAGGATCTCATCACCAATCACGATCAGGCCGAAGGCGATCGGCCCAGGCCCGTTGCTGGGCTGGCTCGATTCCAGCGCGGATTCTGGAACCGATTCTGGGGATGCCGGGGGCAGCTCTGGGTCGTTGGATATCATCAGCAGCAAAGTCTCCTAGGGTCTGCATCGGGGACCGACTCTACTCCGAGTCATCAAGACCGAATAGTCGTGCCGCATTGCCGTAGGCCAAACCTGCTGCCACATCCGGCGGCAGCTGATCCAGCCAGGCCCGGATGCGAGCGGCAACCTCCGAGAACCGACGCCAGCGTGGGGTCCAATAGGTGTCGACACCAACCAACACCCGGTCTTGATGCGCAATGAAGAAGCGTCGCCACTGCTGCCAAAGGCGCCCCTGATCATCGACGAAACGCTCATCCCGCACCGATGTATCGATGAAAAGGCGCGGATAGCGCGCCAACATCGGCGCCAGCACCTGTGGTCGCGGATCGGTACCCAGATGCGCCCAGAGCACCGTCACCTCCGGCGCCTGGGCGAAGATGGTCTCGATCACCGCCGCATCGCCATGAACCTGAAGCATCAAGTCCTGTTCGGCGGCGATGTCGACCAGCGCGGCAAGCACCGGACTCTCGCGATCTTTAGCGAAGATGTGGATTTCGCCGATACCGCGGTAGATGCCACTGCTCAGTGCCTCAGACAGGCGTGCCGGCAGACCTGGGTCCTGCATCCAACTCGCCTTGTCCGCCGGCCCGCGGTAAAGGCTCAAGAACGGCAGGATACGCTCTGGCGCTGCGCGATACAGCGCCTCGACGGCCCATTGCGGCTGCCCCGAGACCACGGCAGCCGCAATCTGATGGCGATCAAAGAGCGCGATGATCTCCTCTGGCGGTCGCTCAGCCGCGTCAACGCCGGTGTAATGCAGATGGGCATCGATCAGCGGATCTGTGGCTGCAAAAGGCAGCAAGGGCCAGAGGCTCAATCCCACCGCCAAGACCAACGCGAATCCGCTGTAGCGACCGAAGCGACCACAGCAGTCGCTGCCACCGGCTCTGGACATCACGCTCATGAGCATATCAACGGCAACCCAAGTTCTTGTCCTTGCCACTCAGCAGCCCCCGGAGGGTGCGCCTGGGCCAACGAGCCCCGCGGCCATCAGGCACTGGAAGAGCTAGGATAAACCCGCTATCTTCGCGCTGCAGAGTCACAGCGCAAGCATTGAACTTATAAACCGCAGATGACGTAGATTAAAAATAAACAAAATAGTGCCTTAGCGGGAAGACTAAGGTCACCGACCATGTGAAGCAGGGATTGGCCGTCGTGGCCTAATCTCTCTGCGCTTATCTGCGTCATCTGCGGTTGAAATGCGCTTTTTGGGTTGACGCCTCAAGCATTGAAACTTGGAGAGCCGTTGCGATGAGTCCTGGCCCTGGAACCCACAGCGAAGGCTTTGCACGAGCACAAAGGCTCCTGATCCAAGTAATCGCGCGCCAGTTGCCTCCTGCTGTGCAAGGCATTGCGATCATCCAGAGTTCCGCCGTTCACTGATGGACAACCCAGTCGGACAGCGCGCCTTCATCGCGCCCGTGCCGACAGCGGATCAACTCCGAGCGGCCATCAATGCCTTCGCGGCGGCTCCAAGGCCGCTGCGCCTGGCGTGCGGTGTTCAGCATTACAGCTGGGGCGACCCCGACTTCATCCCGACGCTGATTGACGTCCGCAACCCACGCGGGCTGCCCTTCGCCGAGTTCTGGATCGGCGCCCATCCTGACCTACTCTCAACAGTTCAACTGGATGGCTGCCAACTGTCGTTGGCAGAACTCATCGCCGCCGCCCCGCTCACCATGCTCGGCACCGAGTCGGCACAGCGCTTCGACAACCAGCTGCCCTTTTTGCTCAAGGTACTGGCGGCACGCGAGCCCTTGTCGATCCAAGTGCACCCGACCCGCGAACAGGCTATCGCCGGTTACCAGCATGAGGAGGCGATCGGACTGCCGCTGACCGATCCTCGCCGTAGCTACCGCGACCGCAACCATAAACCGGAGCTGTTGGTCGCGGTAACCGACTTCTACGCACTGCGTGGCTTCCGACCCCTGGCCGAGATCCACGCGGAGCTGGCCGCTGCGCCTGAACTCGCCTCCCTCCAAGCACGACTCGAGCCAGGCCCAGCCGGACTGTTCAACCTGTATCGATGGCTGATGCAGCTCGAGCAGCCACGGGTCAACGCCCTGCTCTCGCCGCTGATCCAGCGTCTGCAGCGGGAACGGGCAGGGTTCAGCATCGACCCACGGGATCGCCGTGATTGGCTGCTCGAGTCAGATCGGCTGTTCTCGAAGGATGGCCAGCGTGATCGCGGTCTGTTCTCGCTGCTCCTCTTGAACCTTATCACCTTGCATCCTGGCGAAGCCCTGTTTCTCCCCGCTGGCGAATTGCATGCCTACCTGCACGGTGCCGCGATTGAGCTCATGGCCAATTCGAACAACGTGCTACGCGGCGGCCTGACCCGCAAGCACATTGATGTGCAAGCCTTGCTGCACACCCTCAAGGTCCACCCGGCGCAAGGCGCCGTGCGCCAACCCCAGCCCCCAGCCGGGCCTGGTCTACCCGATACCTATCCAACTCCCGCGACTGAATTCTTGCTCGAGCGGCACAGGCTCAGCGCCGGAGAACGACGCAGCATCAGTCGCGGACTCAAGCCCAGGCAGGATGGCGGGCTTGTGGGCGAGTGCAGCAGCGGTCTCAATGATCCGGGCAGCGAGGCAACGAGTTCAGCAACCACGGCCACTGAAGCGAGACTGCGCTTGGGGCTGGTGCTGGATGGGCAAGTCAGCTTGGATAGCAGTGGCGCAGAACCGCTTACGCTCGAGCGCGGAGCAGCCTTCATCATCCCAGCCACTTGCGCTACGCAGCTTCACTGCAACCAACGGTCGGTGGTCCTTACCGCGCGAACCCCATAGTGCGACCTCATCAGGATATCGGCCTCTCGCCACACGCTTTCGGCGCAAGAAACTTGACCAGTACCTCGTACTAGAAGAGTTCGTCTAACACGCGCGGGGCCGTCCGCCGTGGCGCCGCCTTTTTCCGCACCACTGGCGCCGAGTATCTCACCGGGTCCGGCCCCAAGGTCATCAGCTGATACTCGTCGCGGATGTATTCGATGCGACTCCCGCTCTTCGACTTGGTCGCTTCACCAGAGCTCAGACCAATGCGTACGGGCACCATGCCTTCTGGCTGCTTGATCTTGGCCACCGGAATCTCACTAAGGGCATCCTCCATAAAGTCGATCCAGATCCCGAGTGCCGCGGTCCCGCCCCACTCACCGCGGCCAAGCGGTTGATTATCATCGCGTCCAACCCAGACCACCGCCACCAGCTCTGGCTGATACCCAGCAAACCAGGAGTCACGGGACTCGTTGGTGGTGCCGGTCTTGCCGGCGATGTCCTCGCGCTTCAACCGCTTCGCGCGCGTTGCCGTACCGCTCTCGATCACCTCCTTGAGCATCGAATCCATGTTGTAGGCAATGCGCGGATCGATCGCCTCTGGCGCCCGCGGGTCATCAGAGGCCCCAACCGGTAGCACCCTAGCCTCTTCCTCGCCTCTCTCAAACCAGCAGTCGATGCAGGCCCGCAGTGGCTGCGCATCGAATAGCAGGTTGCCTTGCGCGTCCTCAATCCGCTCGATCAGATAGGGCTCAACGCGATAGCCGCCATTGGCAAAGCTCGCGAATCCTCGCGCAATCTCCAACGGCGTAACCGAGCCGGAGCCGAGCGCCATCGCCATATCCGGCGGCATCGACTCAAGCGAAAAACCGAAGTTCTGGATGTAGTCGCGTGCGTAGTCGACGCTCATCCGATTGATCAGGTTGACCATCGCAAGGTTGCGTGACTTGGACAAGGCAACGCGGATACGGATCGGCCCCATGAATTTCCCATCGGAGTTCTTCGGCCGCCACATACCGTTGGTCGACTGCATCTCGAAGCGCTCGTCCTTCACCAGGCTCGCGGGCGTATAGCCCTTTGCGAGGGCGGCCGCGTAGACGAACGGCTTGAAGGTCGAGCCCGGCTGCCGCCTCGCATCCACGGCGCGGTTGAATTTGCTCCATTCGAAGGCGTAGCCCCCAGAGAGGGCGCGAATGGCACCATCCCCCGGCGCTAGCCCGACCAGTGCCCCACCGACCTTGGGTACCTGGGCCAGCACCCACAGATCATCTTCACCCTGTCGGAGCCGAATCACATCGCCAACCGCAACCGCATCCGTCACCCGTCGCGGTGCAGGACCCCGCCAGTTCTCGGTCTTGAACGGCCGCGCCCATTTCACCTGAGACAGTCCGAGGCTGCGCACCTCGCCGTTACCCAAATAGACCTCTGCCTTTGACCCGGACGCGCTGATCACGACCCCAACCGGAAGTCCGGGCACCTGAGGACGTTCGGCGAGGATCGCGTCCAGGGCCTCAGCAGCCATGGAGTCGGCATTCTCTACCTGCGCCTCGGCGCCGTGGTAGCCGTGACGCAGGTTATAGGCCATCAGCCCTTGACGCAGCGCCTCATCCGACGCTCGCTGCAGGCGCTCATCAACCGTGGTGTAGACCCTGATCCCCAGCCGGTAAGCATCTTGTTCACCGTAGCGTTGAACGATCTCCTGGCGCGCCATTTCGGCTAGGTAATCGGCACGAAACTCGATGCTTGGCGCGTAACGTTTCGCACTCAGCGGCGCGGTGCTGGCGAGCAAGAAATCGGTGTCGTCGATGTAACCGAACGCATGCATGCGCTCAAGGATATAGTCGCGCCGCTCAGTCGCCCGCGTGGGATTGGAGAGGGGGTTGTTCGACGAAGGTGCCTTCGGCAATCCGGCAAGCATCGCCATCTCGGCCAGGGTCAGTTGATCCAGTGTCTTCTGGTAATAGAATTCGGCCGCAGCCGCCACCCCATAGGAGCGATGCCCGAAAAAGATCTTGTTCAGATACAAACTCAGTATCTCTTCCTTGCTGAGCCTGGCCTCGAGCTTCCAAGCGAGCAGGATCTCGGTGAGCTTGCGCTTGATGGTTTTATCGCGGGTGAGGAAGAGGTTGCGCGCCACCTGCATGGTGATGGTGCTGCCGCCTTGGGTCGCCTCACCGCTCTTGGCAACGCTCACCGCCGCACGCGCGAGGCCGATCGCATCGATGCCGGTGTGCTCGAAGTAACGGCTGTCCTCGGCCGATACGAAGGCATCGATCAGCAGCGGGGGGATTTGCTCAAAGGCCACCGCACGCCGACGCTGGACTCCGAATTCAGCCATCAATGAGCCATTCGCGGTAAAGATTCGCAGCGGCTCCTCAAACTCAATCCGAGTCATCGCATCGACCGGCGGGAGTTCCACCTCGATCACGCTGAGCACAACTGCGGCACCAAAGGCACCGATCAAGGCCAAATCGAACGGGATAGCCAGGCCCGCAGTGACCAATCCCGCGAGCCAGTGCAAGACCCCCAAAAAAGGCCCACCGGAATGCCGTCGGCGTCTCTCGCCGCGCACCCTGCTCCGTTCCGCCCGCGTCGGCTGCGCCTTGCCCGTCGCCTTACCCGAGGTCCTGTCTGACGAAACGCTACGATCTACCGAGCCACGGCGCTCTTCCGCCCTAGTGTCATTCTCCAACCAGCTCAACCCCCTCAAAGTAGGCCAATCGATTCGCAGAGGTTGGACGGCCAACGCCAGCGATCGCAAACAATCAACGCGCGTCTTCAGTTTACACGAAGAGTCCAACAACGATTAATCATGACAAGGATACCCAAAGCCTGAGCACCAGCAGTGTTCTACAATGATGAGAAAGCAGCCAGCCGAGGAGTGATATCTTGCCGGACCGAGGCACTAACAACAGCACTCGTGAACGCCTGCTGCAGGCGGCCCTTGAGGTCTTTGCCGAGCATGGCTATCGTGCCGCCACCATTCGCGAGATCTGCGGCCGTGCGGACGCGAATGTAGCTGCCGTGCATTACCACTTCGGCGACAAGCGCAAACTCTACGAGGCCATCTACGGCCATCTGTTCGAGACCCTGCACGAACGGCGCAATGCCTTCCTACCGTCCGATGCCGCCCCTGAGGTGCGCTTGCGCGTGCACATTCGCACCCTGTTCGAGGAGATCTTCTGCTGCGAGGGCAATGGCGACCGCCAAGCCCAGCTCAGCATGCTCTATCTCAATGAGATGGTGCGCCCGACCGAGGCACTGGACCGAATCGTCACTGAGCACTTCGAGCCGGACGCCCGCATGCTCTACGAGATCATTGCGGCGCTGCTCGAAACCACAGCCACCGACCCGCTCACCATCGACTGCGCCGCGAGCGTGATCGGACAGATCCTGTATTATCACCATGCCATGCCGATCCTTTCCCGGTTGCATCCCGACCGCCCCCCGGTCGCTGACCGGTTGGACGCGATCATCGAGCAGGTCTGGCTGTTCTCGCTGGGCGGCATCGAGCGCGCTAAGCAGTCACGCGACACCCTCAGCCAGCCGCTGGACGACGCGTCCGACCAAGGCTGTTAGAAAACAACGCTCAGCAGAACGATAGAGACCGCAGATCAAGATTCACGAGTGGCTGTCGCTGATCATCAGCCGGGCTAGCACGCACCTTGCAGATCATCCAGCAGCCAGGCCGAGGCAGCCGCCAAATGGCGCTCGGCTGTTTTTGACAGCGCAGTCCCAAGCGCAAAGGCCTCGGCACCGATCGCCAACTGTTCGATCCGGGGCAGCTCGCCATAAAGCGAGATGAAGAGCCGCGCCAAACCCGCTGGTGTCAACTGATGGGTGGTCCAGTTAAGAGTCTGGGGCTGAGCCGACAACGGCTCGACCGGCGTCAGCAAATAAGGCGCGCCCAATTCAACAGCGGCATCGACCAAGATCACCCGCTTGCGTCCAACCAGATCCAACACATGCTCGACCTGGAGCTGAAAATCGGTCAGCAGTTCCACCCCGACAAGCTGCCCCCTGCCCTGCAGGCGCTGCAACTGGTCGATCAACAGCGGTCCAAGCGCATCATCTCCGCGCGACGGGTTGCCGTAACCAAACAGCAAAATCGGCGCGACTGGCGCCGCGCGATCTGGATCGCAACACTGCAGTGCCGGCTTGGCTGCGGTGGCGACGGCGGATCTGGCTGGCGCCTCACCATGGGCAGGCGCCTTGCCATGAGCAGGCACCTCGCCTCTAACAGGCATCTCGCTATTAGCAGGCACTAGGGTCGTCACACTCAACACCGTCAACACCGCCATCAGCGCCATCAGCGCCATCAGCGCCATCAAGCCGCACGATCGCGCCATCCAGATGACGCTGCAGCCGATCCTTCAGCACCCCATCAGCGCCAATCAGGTCCACCTGCAACGGCATCTGCCCCAACGCATGAGTCGCACAGGAGAGGCAGGGATCATAGGCCCGGATCGCCACTTCGATCTGATTCAGCAATGGCTCGGTCAGTTGGTGGCCATCCAGATAGCAACTCGCAACCTGACGGATCGATTCATTCATCACCTGATTGTTGTTCGTGGTCGAGACGATCAGGTTGGCCTTGCGGACCAGACCGTTCTCATCGATCTCGTAATGATGGAACAGGGTCCCGCGTGGGGCCTCGAGCACACCGATGCCAAGCGCGCGACGCTCTCCCTCGAGCATCAGCTCGGTGCCACTCAGCTCCGAATCATCAAGCAGGCGTTCAATCGCTTCGGCGCAGTAGAGCAGCTCGATCAGGCGCGCCCAATGCGTGGCCAGCGCGGCCTGCACCGGCTGACCATCACCCCAGGCGACGAAGATCTGCCGCTCAGCCTCGGCCAGCGGCGTCTCGATGCGGTCGCAATTGTTGATCCGCGCCAGCGGACCCACCCGATACCAGCCCAGCTCTGGACCAAGCGCCGCAATGAACGGGAACTTCATATAGCTCCAGGGCTTGATCTCCTCCTGCAGCAGACGCGCATAGTCATCGCAAGCGGCATGATCGAACAGGGTCTCGCCATGGGCATCACGGGCGCGCAGACCACCGTCGTAGAGTTCGAGATGGCCATGGCCGTCGACCAGGCTCAGGCTGTTGGCAGCGACCGCACCGAAGCCTTCGAACGCGGCCCGATTGGCCTCGTAAAGCCGCTTCATCAAGGCCACCGCCGCCTGCGCCCACTCGAGCACCGACCCGATATCCATCCGCAGCAGATCACGCTCGGCCGGGCTGACCGACTTATTGACACCGCCCGGGATCGCGCCCGAACCATGGATGCGCTTACCCGAGGTGATGCGAATCACCTCCTGGCCGTACTTGCGCAGGAGCACCCCCTGGCGCGCGATCTCCGGATGATCCTGGATCACGCCAACGATGTTGCGATGCGCGACAGCGTCATCGAAGCCGAACAGTAGGTCCGGCGATGAGAGATGGAAGAAGTGCAACGCGTGCGACTGCAACACCTGGCCATAGTGCATCAGCCGACGCACCTTCTCAGCGGTCGGGGTGAGTTGGTCGACGCCGACCAGTTGATCGCAGGCCTTGGCCGCGGCCAGATGATGGCTCACCGGGCAGATGCCGCACAGGCGCTGGACCAACACCGGCAGCTCCCAGTAGGGGCGCCCCTGGATGAACTTCTCAAAGCCGCGGAATTCGACGATGTGCAGCCGTGCCTGGCGCACATGGTCCTCGTCGTCGAGCAGCAGTGTCACCTTGCCATGCCCTTCGACCCGGGTCACCGGATCGATCACCACTCGCCGCAGGCGTTCCGGATGGGTGGCAGTCTCGAGCGGACTAGACATGGATGCTACCTCGCTGGGCCTCTGTTTGGTCGCCCCCTGTTGGGCATGTCTGATGGCGGGGGCTCAGTCGTAATGCAGCTGTTGAGCGGACAGCACAATCGGGCGGCCTTCCAGCAACGCGGTCAAGACCATCCAGATCGCATCCGCAGACGGCGGACAACCGGGCAGGAAATAGTCGATCTTGACGACCTCCTGGATCGGATGCACCTGGCTCAGCAGCAACGGCAGCTCAGGATCGTTTGGGATGCCGGGGTTAGCCAGCCCGATGCCGTCGATGAAGGCCTCTTCCAGGCACTCGCTCAGCGCGAAGCCATTGCGCATCGCTGGAATGCCACCGTTGACCGCGCAGGCACCCAGCGCGATCAGGATGCGGCAATGGCGCCGATAGCTGCGCAGCACCTCGACGTTCTCAGCATTGGCCACACCACCCTCGATGATCCCGAGATCGCAGTCACCAAGGCGCTTGATGTCGGTGAGCGGCGTGCGATCGAAATCCACCAGCTCGATCAGATCAATGATCCGCTCGTCGATATCGAGCAGCGACATGTGGCAGCCGAAGCAGCCGGCCAGTGAGGTCGTCGCCACGCGCAGCTTTCTTGCTGGCTTTTCAGCCGGGCTCAGCGCTTGGCTTCCGGTGGTAGGAGTAGTTGCAGTTGCGGTGGTAATGGTGTCGGTGACTTCCATCAGGAATCCTCCACCGCAGTCGCGGAAACATCGCCGACTCGGCTGATCGGCTCGCGATCATAAAGGCGCTCGCCGATCGGTATCTGATAGCCGTGAAGATCCTCGGCATCACCGGCGCGGTGGCGCGGCAGAATGGCGCCGACCGGGCAGATATGCGCGGCCCGATCCCTTAGCTCCAGCCGGCTATCACCGAGCTGGCCGCTCGGCGAGTCGACGATCAGGCGCGAGTCCATCCCACGCCCAGCGATGGCAAACACCCGCTTCTGATCCAGATCGCGACTCGCCCGCACGCAAAGCTCGCAGAGGATGCAGCGATTGCGATCCAGCACCAGGTCCGGATGCGAGGCATCAAGTTCGCGCTGCGGAAAGAACTGCTTGAAATGCGGCTCGAGCATGCCGCAGTAATAAGCCACCGCCTGCAGCTGACAGGCACCGCTGCGCTCGCAGGCCGGGCAGACATGATTGCCCTCGACGAACAGCATCTGCAGAACGGCGACCCGCAGCGCACGCACCGCCTCGGTCTCACTCTCGACCTCTTGGCCAGTCGCGGCCGGCGTGGTACAGGATGAGACCTCGCGCCCGTTGACCTGCACCACACAGACGCGACAGCTACCATGCGGCGCCAGCTCAGGGTGATGGCACAGGTGTGGGATGTAGACACCCGCGGCCAAGGCCGCATCCATGATGGTCTGGCCAGACTGAAAAGGGATCTCCGCGCCGTCAAGGTGGAAGCGGCCCTGTGCTGTCGTCATCACTCATCTCCTCGTTGTCGGAGACCGATCCTTCGCCCGTCCGCTTCGTCTCGTCGTCTGGTCATTTCCTCAAGCCATCAGTCGCGGCTCGGGCGCGATATGAGCGGCAGGATCATCCCGGCCCGTGAGCCGACGTGCCTCGGCCAGCGCGGCGTCCAAATCGAAGGCCGGCGAATAATCGGCGCTCGCTAGCCGCGCCTGATAGAGCTGCGGAAACGTCTCGAGCGTCTGCAGCAGATGATTCGGCGCCGTGTGTCCGAGCCCGCAATGGCTAGCGCGGCGCATCACATCGGCGACTTGCCGCATCTGCTCGAGGTCATGCGCCGAAGCGCGCCCGATCGCGACCTTCTCGATCAGGTCACGCAACAGCACACCGCCAACCCGACAGGGCGTGCAGAAGCCGCAGCTCTCGTGGACGAAGAAATCGGCGAAATTGCGCACCATTTCCAGCAGATCGCGGCGCTGATCGAAGATCATGAACGAGCCTGCGGTTGGCAGGTCCTCGAACGCCAGCAACCGGTCCAGCTCATCGACACCCAGTGTCGAGCCCGCCGCACCAGACACCTGAACCGCCTGAACCTCGTGGGCACCGCAGAGGTCGAGCACCTCGCGGACCGAGGTCCCGAACGGCACCTCATAGACACCAGGCGCGGCACAATCGCCGCTAACACTCAGGATCTTGCTGCCGGCCGAGCGGTCGGTACCCTCGCTGCGGAGCCAATAACCACCATGCTCGGCGACCCGCGCCGCGGCAAGGAAGGTCTCGACGTTATTGACCACGGTCGGGCGATCCAGATAACCCTCGGTCACTGGGAACGGCGGTCGCTTGCGGGTCACACCGCGCTTTCCCTCGAGCGACTCGATCAGCGCCGATTCCTCGCCGCAGATGTAAGCGCCGGCGCCCAGATGGATCTGGATATCGAAATCGAAGGCGCCATCGACGGCGCCCATCGGAGTATCCGCACCAATCTGGGCGCCAAGCAGTCCGAGTTCGCGCCGGCGCTGCAGCACCGCCTCCAGATGCTCGACCAAATAGCGATACTCGCCGCGCAGATAGAGAAAACCCTCATGCGCACCGACGACCCCGGCGCAGAGCGTCATGCCCTCGATCACCAAATCCGCATAGGCGCTCAGCAGTACCCGATCCTTGAAGGTACCCGGCTCGCCCTCGTCCGCGTTACAGACCACCACCTTCTCTGGCAGCCCAGTCTCGCGGCAGAAGCGCCATTTGAGCGCCGTGGTGAAGCCGGCGCCACCGCGGCCGCGCAGCCCGGAGCGCTCGATCTCGGCCAGCACCGCATCGCCGCCGCGCGCAAACAGCGCCGAGAGGCCCGCATCGCGCACCTCCATGTCGCTCAGCAGCAGGCCAGGTCGATGCACATTATTGGAGACCGCAAAGTAGTCCTGCGGCCAATGCTGAAGTGGCACGCGGGTGTCGACCAGGGCGGCAATCTGGCGAATGCGGTCTTCGTCCAAGCGCGTGATCGCAAAGCCGTTGACCATCAGAGCCGGAGCCTGGTCACACATCCCGGTGCATGAAGTGAAATCGACGCTGACACGACCATCGGCGCGCGGCACACCAAGGTCGACCCCGAGCCGATCGCAGAGCCGTTGCATCAGACGCTGGTTGCCCAACATCCGGTCGGTGATGTTATCGCTGAACAGGATGTCGTACTGCCCGCGCGGGGCCCGATGCAGGAAGGCGTAGAAGTCGATCGCGGCCAGGCATTGCGCTCGGGTCACATCCAGGGCTTCGGTCAAGGCAGCGATGCCCGCCTCCGGGACATAAGAGAACCGCTGCTGCAACGCGATCAAATGCTGCAGCACATGCTCCGGACGATGGCCAAGCCGGGCCAGCGAGCGCTCAACAACCCGGGCGACCTGCTGCGCCTCTGGCAAGCCTCCACGATCGGCGTAATGCATGACGCCTCCTTCAGAGAATCATGGACACACCTTCAGTATAGTCAGTCGCAAGAACTTCGCTGACCGCCGATCCCATCGCCATGAATTACTTGTTTCACAGAGGCTTTTTATCGCAGGCCAACCAAAGATGACAATCTGTCCATGTTCTCTTGCAAAGCTGGTCAGGCTGCACTACTTTACATAACGCAGACGGCCAACACGGCGTTTGCAGCTAACCGGCGGTTCCCTTGGAACGCCAAACCAACCCATATAGCTCATTTTGAGGATATGCAGATGACAACCATCGACTTCTCACCCCTGTTCCGCTCCATGATCGGCTTCGACCGGATGGCGCCCTCGCTCGAGAATGCCTATCGCACCGAGGCCGGCGGCTATCCGCCCTATAACGTCGAGGTCGAGGACGAGAACAAGTACCGCATCACCATGGCGGTCGCGGGCTTCGCCGAGAGCGATCTTGGTCTCGAGACCAAAGAGAACCTGCTCACGGTCACCGGCTCGCGCCAGCAGGACGACGCCGAGGATGCCCGTCGCTACCTCTATCGAGGCATCGCGACCCGCAGCTTCGAGCGTCGCTTCCAGCTCGCCGACTATGTGAAGGTGGTCGACGCAAGGCTCGAGAACGGGCTCTTGCACATCGACCTGGTGCGTGAGGTGCCAGAGGCCATGAAGCCGCGCAAGATCGAGATCCGCGGCGACAATGGACGCTACATCGAAGGCACCAGCAACCAAGAGGAGGTGCGCGCTGCTGCCTAAGCGCGGTAGCCGCCCTGACCTGTCACGGCTGACCCCTGCGGTCAGCCCTAAGGGTCAACCCCAGGGGTGACTGAGACCAAGGCCGGGCCATTGCCCGGCCTTTTTCGTGCAACGATACTCAGCCTACAAAGCAGGCAACCAGGTCATTCAAGAATGCGAGACCGCGCGCGGTTGGGCGAATCAGGATCTGGTTTCCGGTATCAATCCGCGACACTAGCTCGAGCTCAGACGCGGCGCGCAGCCCGGGCTCGAGGGCCGTTGCGCGAAGACCTGCCCCACGCTCAAAATCCGCGCTGGTAAAGCCATCCACCAGCCGAAAGGCATTCAACGCAAACTCCTCGATGAGATCCTGCTCTGAGAGGGTCCGCACCGAGTTCGTCGGGTCGTTGGCTCCCAGATCGACAGTCTGGCTCGTCGGCTCATTGGCGCTCAGATAGGCCCTCAAAGAGACGTTCTGACAGGCTTTGAGATAGGCATCAGGATGACGTTGCTTTGTCCGACGCTCGACTGTCCCTGGGCTCGCGGCGCTCAACTTCCCATGCGCCCCGGCGCCAATCCCAAGATAATCCCCAAAGCGCCAATAGTTGAGGTTATGGCGACAGCGATAGCCTAGCTGCGCAAAGGCCGAGATCTCATAACGCTCGAATCCAGCCGCCGCCAGCAGCGCAAAACCCTGCTGCTGGATCGCATCCGCCAGATCCGGATCTGGCAACGTTGGCGGCTGCTGATAGAACGCCGTGTTCGGCTCCAGGGTCAGCTCGTAATACGAGAGATGCGTTGGCTCGAGCGCGATCAGCCGCTCCAGATCGTCGCGCGCAGCGGCCAAGTCTTGGCCCGGCAGTGCGAACATCAGGTCCAGGTTGACGTTGGTGATCCCGGCCGCGCGCGCCGCTGCAACTGCTCGCCGCGCGGCGTCCGGCGTATGGATTCGCCCAAGCCGCTCAAGCGCATCGGCCGAAAGCGACTGCACCCCGATCGATAGCCGGTTAACACCTGCCTCGGCATAACCGGCAAAGTGCGCCTCATCGACCGTGCCTGGGTTCGCTTCTAGCGTGATCTCGACATCAGAGGCCAGTGCGAACCGCGCCCTCACGCCATCAAGCAGCCGGCGAATCGCCGCCCCCGAGAACAGGCTCGGCGTACCGCCGCCGATGAAGATCGAGATCAGCGGCCGAGCCGGCGCAGGCGCGAGCCGCCTGCACTCAGCGTCGAGGTCGGTTAACAAGGCATCGATATAAGCGGCCTCGGGCATCCCGTCCTGCAACGCATGCGAGTTGAAGTCGCAGTATGGACATTTGCGCACACACCAGGGCATGTGCACATAGAGTGCTAACGGCGGTGGCGCATCAAAGGGACGTCCTAAGTCCCGGCTCATGAGACATGCCGTTGGATAAACCTAATAGCAATACGCCTTTAACCAGTTAGCTGATCACGCGCCTGCAGGTAGGCCAGCTCTGAAACCGCACTCCACTCCTTCGAGTTGGTCAGGAACTTCTGATAAGACGCATAGGTTTTGCGCGAGAACGCATCCTTCTCGGCGATCTCGGCGACCACCTCATTCGAGAGCTTGCGCAGTTCCAACAACACATCATCCGGAAATTGACGGAGTTCCACCCCGTGCTCGCTGATGAGTGTCTGCAGTGCCACTGGATTGCGTGCGGTGTACTCTGCCAGCAAGTCCTGGTTTGCAACCTTGCAGGCATTGAGCACAATCGCCTGCAGATCATTCGGCAAATCATCGAAGACTTCCTTATTGATGAACGCTTCCAGCGTGGTGCCCGGCTCATGCCAACCTGGGTAGTAATAGTATTTGGCCGCCTTGTGGAGGCCGAAGGCCAGGTCATTGTAGGGGCCAACCCATTCGGTCGCGTCGATGTTTCCAGATTGCAGCGAGGTGAATATCTCCCCGCCAGGTAGGCTGACCGGCGTACCACCAGCCCGCTTGAGCACCTCGCCACCTAGACCCGGGATACGCATCTTCAAACCCTTGAGATCGTCGAGCGAGTTGATCTCCTTATTGAACCAACCGCCCATCTGCACACCGGTATTCGCAGCTGCAGCCGGGACCAGGCCAAAGCCGGCGTACAGCTCCTGCCACAATTCCATGCCGCCGCCATAGTAGAGCCAACCGTTCATCTCCTGCGCTGTCAGGCCGAAGGGCACGCTGGCAAAAAACTGCGCCGCCTCGCTCTTACCCTTCCAGTAGTAGGCGGCGCCATGACCCATCTCGGCGGTGCCACGCGAGACCGCATCAAAGATCTCGAATGCCGGCACCAACTCACCGGCCCCATAGACCTTGACCTCGATGCGGCCACCGCTCATCAGCCCAATCAGCTCCGCGAGCTTGTTGGCGCCGGTGCCCATGCCGGGGAAGTTCTTTGGCCAGGTGGTGACCATCTTCCACTTGTGCTCGGCCTTAGCGGAGGCGGGGCTCACAGCTGCGCCCAGGACGACCGTGGCGGCTCCCGCACTCGTTAGGAAAGCTCTACGTTGCATTAAGAACTCCTCAGTAAGCGTCAATTTTTGAGTTAGCTGTTAATCTCGAACAATGATCGGGGCAGTAATCGTTCGTCATAGCCGAGTCGCTCATGGGCTGCACGCGTATCGGACGCTGACAGCTTGGCTGTGTAGCGGACCCTAAAATTAACTTTAAAATCAGTCAGCCGGCTCAAGCCGTGCGTACTCGAGCACCAGCCACTTAGCACCGGCTGACTCAAAATTGATCTGGATGCGGGCACCGCTGCCGTGGCCTTCCGCGTTCAAGACCACGCCCGGACCGAACTTCGGGTGCCGCACGCGTTGACCGAGCTGGAAACCACCCCCAGCATCGGCAGCACCGACATGTGACCCTCCACCAGAGCGCGCAGCCCCGAAGCCCGATCCAGCCCTACCACCAGACGGCCGCGAGACCCCACCGCCGCGGACCTCCTCGATCAGCTCCGCCGGCAGCTCGCGCAGAAAGCGCGACGGCATGGCGAAATCCTCACGACCGTGCAAGCGACGACTTTCGGCATGGGTCAGATAGAGCAGCCGTTTGGCGCGTGTCATGCCGACATAGCACAGGCGCCGTTCCTCCTCGAGCCGAGTCGGGTCGCTCGCCGACATGCTGTGCGGGAAAAGCCCCTCCTCGACCCCGGTGATAAACACCAGCGGAAACTCCAGCCCCTTGGCACTGTGCAAGGTCATCAACTGCACGCTGTCCTCGAATCCGTCGGCCTGAGCATCGCCGGCCTCGAGCGCCGCATGGGCGAGGAAGCTGCCGAGGATATCGCCGTCGTCGTTCGGCGCCTCGGCGGCGAAACGGCGCGTTGCCTCGACCAACTGCTCCAGGTTCTCCAACCGCTCGATGCCGCGCCCGTCCTTGTTCTTCTCGAAGTGCGCGGGCAGGGCACTGGCCTCCAGCACCTCGACTACCAGATCCGGCAATTCCTGCTCGCTCTCGGCGCGTGTTGCGAGACCTTGGATGAGTTCGATAAAGCCGCGCAGCGCACCGGTCGCCCGGGCCGGCAGCAGCGCTCGACTCACCGCCGCCCGAGCCGCCTCCCAGAGCGTGCTGCCGTCCGCGCGCGCCTGGGTGCGGAGCAGGTCCACAGTGCGCGGGCCAATCCCACGCGGCGGCAGATTCACGATGCGCTCGAAGGCGGTCTCGTCGCTCGGATTCGCCACCAGGCGCAGATAGGCCAGCGCATCCTTGATCTCAGCGCGCTCAAAGAAACGCTGGCCGCCATAGACCCGGTACGGCAGCCCGGCCTGGATCAGCGCCTCTTCGAACAGCCGCGACTGTGCCGTCGTGCGATAGAGGATCGCGCACTCGCTGCGCGCCATCCCTTCATCTTGGCTCGCACGGCGGATGCGCTCGACCACGAAGCGCGCCTCGTCGATCTCATTGAAGGCCGCATAGCGCCGAATCGGCTCGCCGGCGCTGTCCTCGGTCCAGAGATTCTTGCCGAGCCGGCTCGGGTTGTTCGCGATCAGCGCGTTCGCGGCGCCGAGGATGTTGCTGGTGGAGCGATAGTTCTGCTCCAAGCGCACAATCTGAGTGTTCGGATAGTCGCGCTGAAAGCTCTGGATGTTCTCGACCCGCGCCCCGCGCCAACCGTAGATCGACTGATCGTCATCGCCGACCAGGAACAGGTTGTCCCGGTCACCGGCCAACAACCGCAACCAGGCGTATTGGATGGCATTGGTATCCTGGAACTCATCGACCAGGATGTGCGCGAAGCGCTCGCGGTAGTGATGCAGGATGTCCGGGCGATCGCGCAGCAGCTCATGCGCACGCAGCAGCAGATCGGCGAAGTCGACGCTGCCGGCCTTATCACAGGCCTCCTGATAGGCGCGGTAGATGCGCAGCATCTGCTCCTGGAAGAAGTCCCCAGCGGCATCGATGTGCTGCGGCCGCCGGCCCTCATCCTTCTGGCTGTTGATGAAGCCCTGCGCCTGACGCGGCGGCCAACGTGACTCATCCAGATCCAACGCCTTCAGCGTGCGCTTCACCAGCCGGAACTGATCATCCGAATCGAGGATCTGGAACTGCTGCGGCAGCCCGGCATCCTGCCAATGCGCACGCAGGAAGCGATGCGCCAGGCCGTGGAAGGTGCCGACCCACATGCCGCCAATCGGCTCGCCGAGCATCTCTTCGATGCGGCCCTTCATCTCGCGTGCAGCCTTGTTGGTGAAGGTCACGGCCAGAATACGCCAAGGCCGCACGTCCTGGACCTGCAGCAGCCAGGCGATGCGGTGCACCAGCACGCGGGTCTTGCCGGAGCCGGCACCAGCCAGCACCAGACGATTGCCGGCATCGGCGGTCACGGCCTCGCGCTGGGCCGGGTTCAGGGGGTCGAGAATATGAGAGACGTCATCCATCCGCCGATTGTAAACGCAATTCCACCCCTGACAGCATCTAAACCGCCGTAGTATCCTGCCGCTGACCACAACACCCTGACACCAAGCTGCCGGAACCTGCCTGTGACCGAGCTCAAGAACGACACCTTCCTGCGCGCGCTGATGCGCGAGCCCGTCGACTACACCCCCGTTTGGATGATGCGCCAGGCCGGCCGTTATCTGCCCGAATACCGCGAGACCCGCGCCAAGGCCGGCAGCTTCATGGATCTCTGTCGCGCCCCCGAGCTGGCCTGCGAGGTCACCCTCCAACCACTCGAGCGTTTTCCGCTCGATGCCGCGATCCTGTTCTCGGACATCTTGACCATCCCTGACGCCATGGGCTTGGGCCTGTCGTTCGCTGAAGGCGAAGGCCCGCAGTTTGCGCGCCCAGTACGCACCGCCGCCGACATCGACGCCATCGCCGTGCCCGACCCAGAGGACGAGCTGCGCTATGTGATGGACGCGGTCGCGCTGATCCGCAAGGAACTCGACGGCCGGGTGCCGCTGATTGGCTTCTCGGGAGCGCCCTGGACACTGGCCACCTACATGATCGAGGGCGCCAGCGCGAAGAATTTCGCCCATAGCAAGGCGCTGATGTTCGACCAACCCAACCTGATGCACAAGCTGCTGGGCAAGGTCGCCGAATCGGTCACCAGCTATCTCAACGCCCAGATCGCCCATGGCGCCCAGGCCGTGATGGTCTTCGACACCTGGGGTGGCGTGCTCGCGCCATCCGACTTCCGCGAGTTCTCGCTGCGCTATATGGAGCGCATCGTCGAAGGACTGACCCGCGAGGCCGATGGTCGCCGCATACCGGTGGTGCTCTTCGCCAAGGGCGCGGGGCAATGGCTCGACCGCATGGCCGAGACCGGCTGCGACGCGCTCGGCGTCGACTGGACCACCGATCTCGCCGACGCCCGCAAGCTGGTGCGCGACAAGGTCGCCCTGCAAGGCAATCTCGACCCCTGCACCCTCTATGCCTCACCCGAGCGCATTGAACGCGAGGTCGGTCGCGTCCTCGCCAGCTACGGCCGCGGCACTGGACACGTCTTCAACCTCGGTCACGGTATCCATCCGGACGTCAATCCGGATCACGCGGCGGCCATGGTCGCGGCCGTGCACGAGCAGAGCAGGCCCTACCACGCGGGTTAAGGCCAACAGTAGCGGAACCAATAGCCCCGACTCGGGGCTTGGTTGCAACGCCTAGCTCTACTCCACAGTGACGGATTTCGCCAGGTTGCGAGGCTGATCGACGTCTGTACCTTTAAGCACGGCGACGTGATAGGCCAGCAATTGCAGCGGGATGGTAAAGACCAGCGGGTCGATGAGATCGTCGGTCTCGGGCACACGGATGACAGTGACGCCCGGGTCTTCCTGGAAAGGCACCTGGTCATCGGCGAAGACATAGAGCTGGCCACCGCGTGCGCGGACCTCTTCGAGGTTGGACTTGAGCTTCTCCAGCAGGGCGTTGTTGGGCGCGACCACGACGACCGGCATATCTTCGTCGATCAGCGCCAGTGGGCCATGTTTGAGTTCGCCAGCAGGATAGGCCTCGGCATGGATGTAGGAGATCTCCTTGAGCTTCAACGCCCCCTCCATCGCGATGGGGTAGGCCTCACCGCGGCCAAGAAAGAGGCAGTGATGTTTCTCAACGAACTGCTCGGCGAGCACGGCTACCTGGTCATCCAACGCTAACACCTGCTCCAGTTGCGCCGGTAACGAGCGCAAGACCTCGGTCTGTTGGGCAACAAGCGCCTTTTCATCACCCGGGTGACCAGCCTCCGCTTGCCTGCCCTGATCTGCCTGATCCTCCCCGGCAGCCCGATGTAGGCGCGCTAGTGTCAGCGTCAATAACAGCAGCGCGACCAACTGGGTGGTGAAGGCCTTGGTCGAGGCAACGCCGATCTCGGGTCCGGCGCGAGTCAGCAGCACCAGATCGGACTCGCGTACCAGACTACTTTCCGGCACGTTGCAGATCGCCAGCGTGGTCGCATAGCCACTGTCTTTGGCGATCCGCAGCGCGGCCAAGGTGTCGGCGGTCTCGCCCGATTGCGAGATGGTAACGAACAGCGAATCCGGCGTGACCACATGCTTGCGATAACGATACTCGCTAGCGACCTCGACATTGCAGGGCAGACCGACGAGCGCTTCGATCCAATAGCGCGCCACCAATCCGGCATGGTAGCTAGTGCCGCAGGCGACGATGGTAACCGCCTGGGCCTCCGCAAAGATGCGCTCGGCGTCGACGCCAAAGGCCTCGGGCAGCACACCTTCGCTGCTGAGCCGCCCCTCCAGGGTATCGGCAACGGCCCGCGGCTGCTCAAAGATCTCCTTCTGCATGAAATGCCGGTATTGGCCGCGCTCGGCCGAGTCTGCCGCCACCGACGATTCCCGCAGCGGGCGCTCGACCTGTTCGCCCTGGGCGTTCCAGATGCTGAGCCGATCGCGACGGAGTTCGGCGACATCGCCCTCTTCAAGAAAGATGAAGCGGTTGGTGACCGGCAATAGCGCAAAGACGTCTGAGGCGATGAAGTATTCCTGGAAGCCCACGCCGATGATCAGCGGGCTGCCCTGCCGTGCCGCGACTAACCGGTCGGGGAATTCGGTATCGATCACACCCAGGGCGTAGGCCCCATCCAGGCGACCGATGGTCTCTCGGACCGCCTCGGTCAGGTCAAGGCCGGCATCGAGCGCATCGTAGATCGCATGCACCACGACCTCGGTATCGGTCTGCGAGGTGAAGCGATGCCCGGCCCCGGTCTGTTCGCGACGCAGCCGCTCATGGTTCTCGATGATGCCATTGTGCACGAGTGCACAGCGCTCACGGGCCATGTGCGGATGAGCGTTCTGGGTCGAGGGCTCGCCATGAGTCGCCCAGCGTGTGTGGGCAATGCCGAGGGTCCCGGCAAGCGGTTGTTCGGCGAGTGCCGCGTTCAGCTGCGAGACCTTGCCGAGGGTACGCAGACGACCGATCTGCCCCTGGTCATCAATGACCGCGAGGCCTGCCGAGTCATAGCCCCGGTATTCGAGCCGCCGAAGGCCTTCGAGCAAGATCGGTGAGACCGGACGATAGGCGATGGCGCCAACGATACCGCACATGAGCAGACCCCTTAGTTCAGACGGAACAGCCCGATCATATCTGCTAAGACAGGCGTCATAAAGCAGAGACCGCGGCCGACTGCTAATTGTGATCCTTGTTTCTGAATCCTGGCCTAGGTCGAAGACTTGGTTGGTCGCTGCCAACCCTCGATCGTTGACTGCGCGGCTCGCGTCAGGGTTAGGCGCTCGGCCGGGGCATCACGGCTGATCACCGAGCCGGCGCCGATGGTTGCGCGCGCGCCAACCGTTACTGGCGCGACAAGGGCCGTATTCGAGCCGATGAAGGCACCGTCGCCAATCTGGGTCAGATGCTTGTTTGCACCATCGTAATTGCAGGTGATGGTACCGGCACCAACGTTCACTCCAGAGCCAATCTCGGTGTCCCCGATGTAGCTTAGATGATTCACCTTGCTACCGGCAGCGATGCGCGATTTTTTGACCTCGACGAAGTTACCGATGTGGCAACCTTCAGCGATCTCGGAATCCGGCCGCAATCGGGCAAAGGGACCAATGCGAGCGCCTGCGGCGACCGTCGCACCCTCGATGATTGAGTTGGCCAGCACCTCGACCCCCGCGCCAAGAGTACAGTCCTTGAGGATACAGTTCGGTCCGATGCGACAGTTGGCACCGATCCGCACGCGCCCTTCGCAGATCAGGTTGACGTCGATAAAGACGTCTTGATCGCAGCTCAGCGAGCCACGCAGGTCCAAGCGGCTCGGGTCAGCGAGGGTGGTGCCGCCGAGCATCAGCTTCTCAGCGAGGCCACGCTGGTAGTAGCGCTCAAGCACCGCAATCTGGGCACGATCGTTGACCCCGGCGACCTCCTCGAGGGTCTCAGGCGCCGTCGTCGCCACGGTCACGCCATCGGCGACGGCGAGTCCAATAATGTCGGTGAGATAGTATTCGCGCTGCACATTATCGTTACCGACCCGCCCGAGCCATTGAGCAAGACTGTCGCGCTCGGCGACGATAATGCCGGTATTGACCTCGGTGATGGCGCGCTCGGCGGCACTGGCATCCTTCTGTTCGACGATGCGCAATACACGGTTGCTCTTGTCGCGCACGATCCGGCCATAACCGGTTGGATCATCGAGCGCCATGGTCAACAGCCCTAAGCGGGTCTCAGCAGTATCAGCAACGAGTCGGTTGAGGGTCTCGGGCTCGATCAGTGGCACATCGCCATAGAGGATGAGCACACGGTCCATCTCGGCCATTGCCGGCATGGCTTGCAAAACAGCGTGCCCGGTGCCCAGGCGTTCGGTCTGTTCAACCCAAACCGCTGGCGCTTGCGGAAAGGCATCCGGCACTTGTCGGCCACCATGGCCATAGACGACGCAGACCTGGACAGCGCCCAAGGCCGCGGCGGCGTCGAGCACATGGGCCAATAATGGCCGCCCGGCCAGGGGGTGCAGCACCTTTGGCAATGCAGATCGCATCCGAGTGCCCTTGCCGGCGGCGAGAATAACGACACCAAGCTTCATCGATGCATCCTCTTCAAACAGTCAGCATGCTCAGGTTCCAATCGCGCTGCCTAGCCAGAAGAGGTAGCGCACCGCGCATGAGCCGATGATACCGCAGGGACATCGCTCTGCGCCCGCCCTCGATAAGAACATAATCAGGGACAGCAAAACGCAACACCCCCGCTCTAGGGCGGGGGTGCACAACAAGGCCGGGGGGATCGCAGCTCGAATCAGCTACCCCGCATCTTGCGCAACTTCTCAATCGCCCGCAGCTGCGCGATGGCCTCGGCCAGCTCCGCCTGCGCCTTCGCATATTCAAACTCGGCGGCCTGACCGGCGAGGGCATCCTCAGCCCGCCGCTTCGCTTCCAACGCTTTGGCCTCGTCGATATTCTCGGCGCGGATGGCGGTATCCGCGAGCACGGTCACGATGTCCGGCTGCACCTCGAGCATGCCACCAGAGACGTAAAAGTGCTCTTGCTCGCCGTGCTCATCCTCGACGCGTACGTCACCCGGCTTGAGACGTGTGATCAGCGGGGCATGCCTTGCGGCGATACCCAGCTCACCCATCTCGCCCGGGGCATAGAGCATCGCGGCGAGCCCGGAGTGGATCGCTCCCTCCGCACTGACGATGTCAACGTGAACAGTCATTGCCATGATTCAGGCCCTCCGCGATCGCTGCGCGATCACATGCTCTCCGCTTTAGCGACGGCCTCATCGATCGAGCCGACCATGTAGAACGCTTGCTCCGGCAGGCTGTCGTGCTCACCGGCGACGATCGCCTTGAAGCCGGCGATGGTGTCTTTGAGGCCGACATACTTGCCTGGCGAACCGGTGAAGACCTCAGCAACGAAGAACGGCTGCGACAAGAAGCGCTGGATCTTACGCGCCCGGGAGACGATCAGCTTATCGTCCTCAGACAGCTCGTCCATGCCCAGGATGGCGATGATGTCCTTCAGCTCCTTATAACGCTGCAGGGTGCCCTGCACCGCGCGCGCGGTGTCGTAGTGCTCTTGGCCGACGATGTTCGGGTCGAGGATTCGGCTGGTCGAATCCAGCGGGTCTACAGCCGGGTAGATACCCAGCTCGGCGATCTGACGGGACAGCACCAGGGTCGCATCCAAATGCGCGAAAGTGGTGGCTGGCGACGGATCTGTGAGGTCGTCCGCCGGCACGTAAACGGCCTGGAACGAGGTGATCGAGCCGGTATGTGTCGAGGTGATGCGCTCCTGCAGGGCGCCCATCTCCGAGGCCAGGGTCGGCTGGTAGCCCACTGCGGAAGGCATACGACCCAGCAGTGCTGAAACCTCGGTACCGGCCAGGGTGTAACGGTAGATGTTGTCGATGAACATCAGCACGTCGCGGCCTTCCTCACGGAAGAACTCGGCCATGGTGAGGCCGGTCAGTGCCACGCGCAGACGGTTGCCTGGAGGCTCGTTCATCTGACCGTAGACCAAGGCGACCTTGTCCAAAACGTTGGACTCGGTCATCTCATGATAGAAGTCGTTACCCTCCCGGGTGCGCTCGCCGACGCCAGCAAACACCGAGAAGCCCGAGTGCTCGGCACCGATGTTACGGATCAGCTCCATGAGGGTGACGGTCTTACCGACGCCGGCGCCGCCAAACAGACCGACCTTGCCGCCCTTGGCAATGGGCATGATTAGGTCGATGACCTTGATGCCGGTCTCGAGGATCTCGGTCGCACCGGCCTGCTCCTCAAACGAGGGCGACTCACGGTGGATCGGCCAGGACTCATCGGCACCAATATCGCCCTTTTCGTCGATTGGCTTGCCTAGCACGTCCATGATGCGCCCAAGGGTCTTTGGCCCGACTGGCACCGAGATCGGTGCACCGGTGTTGCTCGCGTCAATGCCACGCTTGAGCCCGTCGGTCGAGCCCATGGCGATGGTGCGGACAACCCCATCGCCAAGCTGCGCCTGGACCTCGAGCGTTAGCCCGGTCGAGTCGATCTGGAGCGCGTCGTAGACCTTGGGCATCGCGTCGCGCGGGAACTGGACGTCGACGACGGCGCCGATGATTTCCACCACCTTACCGGAACTCATAGCGGATTCCTCTATTCTGCCTTGCGGCTTTTCGCAAGGGCGTGTTTACCTGAATTCGAATGCCGTCGCGGGCTGCTGCGCTGCACCCAGTCGCTGGGCGAGCCAAACAGCGAGTCACTGCGCGAGTCGGCTGCCGCGCATCACTAACCAACGGCAGCAGCGCCGCTGACGATCTCGGACAGCTCTTGCGTGATCGCGGCTTGACGCGCCTTGTTGTAGACCAGCTGCAATTCGTCGATCAGCTCACCGGCGTTATCGGAGGCCGCCTTCATCGCGACGCGGCGCGCGGCCTGTTCACAAGCACCGTTCTCGACCACAGCCTGATAGACCAGGGACTCGATGTAACGTGTCAGCAGGCTATCGAGGACGAGCCGAGCGTCGGGCTCGTAAATGTAATCCCAGATCGGACCAGTGGGTCGCTCATCATCGCCGGCTTCCAAGGGCACCAGCTGCCGAATCATCGGCTGCTGCGTCATGGTGTTGACGAATTCGTTGTAGACCACGTAAACCGCATCGACCTCACCGTTCTCGAAGGCGTTGAGCATCACCTTGACGGTACCGATCAGGTCCTCGATGTGTGGCTTGTCGCCGAGCTGGGTCACTTGCGCCTCGACCCTGCCGCCGAAACGGCGGAAAAAGCCGAGCGCCTTGCTGCCGATGGTGCAGAAGACCGGTTCGATACCCTGCTCCTTCTGCTCTTTGATGTTGGCGATCAGCCGCCGGAACAGATTGCTGTTCAGGCCACCGCAGAGGCCGCGATCTGAGGAGACGACGATATAGCCGACGCGCTTGATCTCGCGCTGCTCGGCCATGAAGCTGTGGCGATACTCTGGTGATGCCTTCGCCAAATGGCGAATCACCTGCAGCATCTTCTCTGCATAGGGACGCGAAGCATGCATACGCTCTTGCGCCTTACGCATCTTTGAGGTCGCGACCATCTCCATCGCACCCGTGATCTTCTGGGTGCTCTTGATGCTCGAAATCTTGGTGCGGATCTCTTTGGCGCCTGCCATTGCGTGCTCCGTATGTAAGCGGGCGCGCCCGATTGGACGCGCTCACGCCAGACCTCTATCTCGGTTGAGCCATATGACCTGAAGGACCGCCCAGGCAGTTGCCCGGGCTAGCCCTTACCAGGTGTTGTTGGCCTTGAAGTCCTTGAGCGCACTGTGCAGTGCGCCCTGAACATCGTCGTCGTATTTGCCCGAGGCGTTGATGTCCTCGACCAAGGCCTTGTGACTGCTGGCCATGTAGCTCTGCAGGGCGCGCTCGAAGTCGACGATCTTCTTGACCTCAACGTCATCGAGATAGCCCTCGTTCGCCGCGAACAGCGAGACCGCCATTTCACCCACCGAGAGCG
>CAZEZH010000002.1:0-77254 GCA_964516305.1 uncultured Halochromatium sp.
TGGCTGTCTTCAATTTCGTGGTGACGGTGATCGCCACCCGCGCGCTCGCATTGGTCGTCACCGGCACCTCAGTGATCGGTTTATCGAAGTAGATCATCTTGATCACGCGCAGATAGTAGAAGGCGCCGATGATCGAGAAGATTACCGCTACGATCGCTAGCCAGACCATCCCTTGCGCAACGATCGCCTCCAGCACCAGCAGCTTGGCGACGAAGCCGACCATCGGCGGCACGCCGGCCATCGAGAACATGATCAGTGCCATCATCGCGGCCAACCAGGGGTCGCGATCCGACAGGCCCTTGAGATCGTCCAGTTTCTGCACGTCTTGACCCTTATTCGAGATCAGCAGCAGCACGCCAAAGGCCCCCGCCGACATCAACGCATAGACCACCGAATAGAACATCGCAGACGCATAGCCCTGTTCGCTGCCGGCAAGCAGTCCCAGGAAGATGAAGCCGACATGGGAGATGGTCGAGTAGGCGAGCATGCGCTTGATGTTGGTCTGCGCGATCGCGACGACGTTGCCGAGCGCCAGAGAGAGCACCGAGAGGATCACCAGGATCTCGCCCCAGTCGGACTGCAGCCCGCCCAGCGCCTCGATCAGGATGCGCGCCGCCATCGCAAAGGCAGCGATCTTGGGCGCACTGGACAGGAACAGCACGATCGGGGTCGGCGCGCCCTGGTACACGTCCGGCATCCACATGTGGAAAGGGACGGCACCGAACTTGAACGCGATGCCGATCAGGGCGAACACCAGCCCGAAAACCAGGATCTTGTCATTCACGGCATCGCTGGCCACTGCCGCGGCGACATCGGCGAAGGCGAAGCCGCCCGAGGCGCCATACAGCATCGAGATGCCATAGAGCAGCATTCCGGAGCCAAGGGCACCGAGCACGAAGTATTTCATCGCCGCCTCTGCGCCGGCCTTGGAGTCGCGGTCGAAGGCGACCAGCGCATAGAGGCAGAGCGAGAGCAGTTCCAGCCCAAGGTACAGCGTCAGGAAGCCGTTTGCCGAGACCATGATCAGCATGCCGAGCACCGCGAACAGCAGCAGTACGTGGTATTCGCCGACCCACATGTCACGATCGCGCATGTAGTCCTTGGCATAGACGAAGGTCAGCAAGGACACGACCAAGATCGCGCCCTTGAGGAGATCGCTCATCGGATCGCGAACGAAACTTTCGCTAAAGGCTGCCGTCGGCACTGAGCCGCCGACAAAGCCGACGGCGACTAGAGCGCCCAACAAGCCGAGCAGCGTCAGGGTATGGTTGCTCTGCTTCTGATCGGCGCGGGTGTAGAGATCGGCGATCAGCACCGTGCAGGCGGTGATCAAGATCACTAGCTCGGGCAGGATCGCCAGCAGCGAAGCGGAAATCGAGGGCGTGAGCGTCGTCATGACAGGGGTCCGTTAGGGCTGGAGACGGGCGATCGGCGGGGTAACCAGTTCGGACCCCTCGGGCAACTTGCTGACCTGGATCTGCTGCACCAGGTTCTCGATGGTCGGCTCCATCACGTCGATCAACGGCTTGGGCCAGATGCCGATCGCAAGCGTAGCGGCGGCCAGCACGCTCAGGTTCAGGGTCTCACGCCGATTCAGATCCTTGAGCGCGGCGACATTGTCGTTACCGATGTCGCCAAAGATCACGCGCTTGACCAGCCAGAGGGTGAAGGCGGCCGCCAGCACCAGCGTGGTCGCGGCGAGGAAGGCAAACCAGAAGTCGGCGCGGAAGGCGGCAAGGATAACCATGAACTCACCGACGAAGCCGGAGGTGCCTGGTAGACCCGCGTTGGCCATGGCAAAGAACACCACGAAGGCCCCGAACCAGGGCATGCGGTTGATCACGCCGCCGTAGGCCGAGATCTCGCGGGTATGCATCCGGTCATAGAGCACGCCGACGCAGAGGAAGAGCGCGCCGGAGATAAATCCATGCGAGATCATCTGCACCATTCCGCCTTCGATGCCCATCACCGCACCCGCTGTCTCGGCGCGCTGGAAGATGGCGAAGACGATGAAGAAGCCCAGGGTCACGAAGCCCATGTGTGCGATCGACGAATAGGCGATCAGCTTCTTCATGTCCTGCTGCACCAGCGCGACCAGGCCGATGTAGATCACCGCAATCAGCGACATGGTGATGATCTGCCAGTCGAGCTGTGCGCTGGCATCGGGCGCGATCGGCAGGCTGAAGCGCAGGAAGCCATAGCCGCCGATCTTCAGCATGATCGCCGCCAGGATCACCGAGCCGCCAGTGGGCGCCTCGACGTGCGCATCCGGCAGCCAGGTATGCACCGGGAACATCGGCACCTTGACCGCGAATGCGAGCAGGAAGGCGATGAAGATCAGGATCTGCGCGGTCAGGCCCAGCGGCGCGGCATGGAAGCCGAGGATGTCGAAGCTGCCGGTCTGGAAGTACAGATAGATCAGCGCGACCAGCATGAACACCGAGCCGAAGAAGGTGTAGAGGAAGAACTTGATGGTCGCATAGACCCGGTTCGCCCCACCCCAGACCCCGATGATGATGAACATCGGGATCAGCATCGCCTCCCAGAAGAAGTAGAACAGGATCGCGTCCAGAGCCGAGAACACCCCGACCATGATCCCCTCCATGATCAGGAAGGCCGCCATGTACTGCGACGGCTTGTAACTGATGACGTCCCAGCCGGCGATGATCACGAAGATGGTGATAAAGGTGGTGAGCAAGATCAGCGGCATCGAGATGCCATCGACGCCGAGGTAATAGTCGACGCCCAGCGCCGGCAGCCAGGGTGAACGCTCAACGAACTGCATCGCAGCGGTCGAGGCGTCAAACCCAAACCAGAGCGGCAAGCTGACCAAAAAGGTCAAAACCGAGAAGACCAATGCGATCCGCTTGGTCAACTCTGCGTTCTGCTCACCACTTGCAATGACCGCAATGCCGCCAACGATTGGCAGCCAGATCACGAATGAGAGCCAGGGGAATTCCAATAACATCAGCCGCCTCTCCCGCGTCTTAGAAGGTCACGAACAGGGTCAACAGGACCACGAGCCCGAGGATCATGGCGAAGGCATAGTGGTAGAGAAGGCCGCTTTGCAGATAACGGGCACGCGCCGCTATCCAGCTGATAGCCTTTGCCGAGCCATTGACGACCGCGCCATCGATCAGCCGCTGATCACTACTCTTCCAAAGAAAGCGCCCGATCAGCTGCCCACCGCCCGCGAACACGCGCTGATTGAAGTCATCAAAGCCGTACTTGTCTTCGAGCAAGCGCGTCAATCGACCGCCTTTCTGTTGCAGCTCGGCATCAATACCAGGATTACTCTGGTGCAGGTACAGCCAGAAGTAGGCGGCCATCCCCAGACCTCCCATCGAGAGCCAGAACGGCAGCGTCTGCATGCCGTGGCGGATGAACTCGCGCTGCCCGTGCCAATGCGCGGCGAGATGATGCAGCGTGTCGTGCTCATGCAGCACAGTGATCGCATCGCCGAGCCAGTTTTCGACCAACAACGGCTCGATTGCATACCAACCGATAAAGACGGAGGGGATCGCCAGGGCAATCAACGGCCCCGTGACCACCCAAGGCGTCTCATGCAGATGCGAGCGGGTGTGATGGTCCATCCGCGGCTCGCCGTGGAAGACCAAGAAATAGAGCCGGAAGGAATAGAGCGCGGTGACGAAGGCACCCAGGATGAGCAACAGGCTCGCCAACCCAGAACCGGCGATCTGCGAATGCCCCACGGCCTCGATGATGGCATCCTTCGAGAAGAAGCCGGAAAAGCCCGGAAAGGCGATCAGCGCCAGAGAGCCGGCCAGCGCCGTGATCCAGGTGATCGGCATGTAGCGCTTCAGACCACCCATATTGCGAATGTCCTGATCATGGTGCATCGCAATGATCACCGAGCCCGCGGCCAGGAACAGCAGCGCCTTGAAGAAGGCATGGGTCATCAGGTGGAAGATGCCCGCCGCATAGGCCGAGGCCCCCAGCGCCGCGATCATGTAACCGAGCTGCGACAGGGTCGAGTAGGCGATCACGCGCTTGATGTCGTTCTGCACCAAGCCAATCAGTCCCATCAGGAAGGCCGTCAAGGCGCCGATCACGAGCACGAACGACAGCGCCGTCGTCGACAGTTCGAATAGCGGCGACATCCGGGTCACCATGAAGACGCCGGCGGTGACCATTGTGGCCGCATGGATCAGCGCCGAGATCGGCGTCGGGCCTTCCATCGAGTCTGGCAGCCACACATGCAGCGGCATCTGCGCCGACTTACCCATCGCACCGATGAACAGCAGGATGCAGATCAAGGTCATCAGCGAGACGCCGCCGAAGACCGCGACCTGGGTCTCGGCATGCGCCGGCGCCTGCGCAAACACCTCGGCGTAATCCAACGAGTTGAAGTACATCACCACCGCGGCGATGCCGAGGATGAAGCCGAAATCACCAACCCGGTTGACCAGGAAGGCCTTTAGGTTGGCCGAGATCGCCGACTCGCGCGTGGTGTAGAAACCAATCAGCAGGTAGGACACTAGACCCACCGCTTCCCAGCCGAAGAACAACTGCATGAAGTTGTTGGCCATCACCAACATCAGCATCGAGAAGGTGAACAGCGAGATATAGCTGAAGAAACGCTGATAGCTGTTCTTGCCAACGAGCGAGTTCTCTGGCCAGTTGTGGGCATCATCAGCCATATAGCCGATGGTATAGATATGCACCATCAACGAGACAAAGGTCACCACCGCCATCATCAACGCGGTGAGGCGGTCGACCAAGAACCCGATCTCGAAACGGATGCCATCGGCCACCATCCAGGTATAGACGGAGCCATTGAAGGCCGGCTCATCGTGCCAGATGAAGCGCGACAGCACCCAGAGTGACAGCACAGCCGAGAGGCCGACGCCAGCGATGGCGACCGAGTGTGCGCCAGCTCGGCCGATCTTACCGCCGAAAAAGCCGGCGATGATCGCGCCAAACAAGGGCGCCAGCACGATGATCAGATAGACGGTCTCCATTCAGGATTCTCCGAGCGGTGTCCGGTTGACTCAACCTTTGAGCATGTCCAGATCGTCGACGTTAATGGTGCGTCGGTTGCGGAACAGGACTACCAGGATGGCAAGCCCGATCGCCGCCTCAGCGGCCGCAACCGTCAAGATGAAGAAGACGAAGATCTGACCATCCAGATTGCCGAGGAAATGCGAGAAGGCGACAAAGTTCATGTTGACGGCGAGCAGCATCAGTTCGATGCACATAAGCAGGATGATCACGTTCTTACGATTGAGGAACACGCCCGCCACCGAGATCGAGAACAGTAGGGCGCCGAGCAGCAGATAGTCGGAAAGGGCGATCATTCGGACTCCTCCTTCAGCGCCGGGGCAGCAGGGACCCGTCCGGGCCGGGGCGCGGCCGGCATCGACACCAGCCGGATGCGATCTGTGCCCTTTTTGACGCGCACCTGTTTGGACGCATCCTGATACTTGGTCTCTGGGCGGCGGCGCAGCGTCAGGCGTATGGCCGCGATGATGGCTACGAGCAAGATCACCGCAGCGATCTCAAACGGGTAGAGATAGGTAGTGTAGAGGTCGAGCCCCAACTCAGCGGTATTGCTGTAGCTGGCCGGCTGCGCCTGGGGCTTCGCAAACAGGTCGAGCCCGAAGTTGGACGGCCCGAGCACCAAGAACAGGTTCAGCACCATCACCCCAGCGATCAGCAGGCCGACAGGTAGATAACGGATGAACTGTCCGCGCAGCGATGCGATGTCGATATCCAACATCATCACGACGAACAGGAACAGCACCATCACGGCCCCGACATAGACCAGCACCAGGACGATGCCGAGGAATTCGGCCTCGAGCAGCAGCCAGAGTACCGCGCTCGAGACAAAGGCAAGCACCAGAAACAACACCGCATGCACCGGGTTGCGACGTGTCACAACCATCCCTGCAGCGACTAGGGTTATGGCCGCGAACACATAAAAGAGAAATTTTTCGAAGCCCATGGGATTTCCAGCTGGCTTGGCTGCACCCGAGACCGACTCTCAGCTGTGCAGCCAGGCGTTGACGTTCGCCCTCAACGATATGGGGCATCCGCGGTCCGCGCCGCTGCGATCTGCGCCTCGTATTTATCGCCGATCGCGAGCAGTTTGTCTTTGGTCATGATGTTCTCACCGCGGTTCTCGAAGTGATATTCGTAGATATCGGTCTCGACGATCGAGTCCACCGGACAGGACTCTTCACAGAACCCGCAGTAAATACACTTGAAGAGGTCGATATCATAGCGCGTCGTTCGTCGCGAGCCGTCAGCGCGCGGCTCCGCCTCGATCGTGATGGCCAAGGCTGGGCAGGTTGCCTCGCAAAGCTTACAGGCAATGCAGCGCTCTTCGCCGTTCGGATATCGGCGCAATGCATGCAGTCCTCGAAATCGAGGCGAGACCGGGGCCTTCTCTTCGGGATACTGCACCGTGAACTTGCGTTTGAACAGATAGGAGCCGGTCAAGCCCATTCCGCGGAACAGCTCGACGAGCAACAGGCTGCTGAGATAAGTGCGAGCGGCTTGAAGCATGGTTCACTCTATCGGGTGTCGACTGGATTAGGGGTCGTCATTGTTGCTCACTAGCTGCAGCACCCTTAGGCCGATGCAGCAGACCACCAAGGTGGCAACTGCGCAAGCACAGCAATGGCGACGACGAGAATCCAGACGATTGTGATCGGAATGAACACCTTCCAGCCCAGACGCATGATTTGGTCATAGCGATAGCGCGGAAAGGTCGCGCGTAGCCAGAGGAAGACGAACATGAAGAAGAAGGTCTTGAGCAGAATCCAGATCATGCCTGGCACCCAGGCCGTCGCCTCGTCGAGCATTGGAATGCCCTGAAACGGCGATAGCCAGCCGCCAAAGAACAGCAGAGTCGCCAGCATCGCGATCAACACCATGTTGGCATATTCAGCGAGGAAGAAGATGGCGAAGGCCATGCCGGAGTATTCAACGTGAAAGCCGGCGACAATCTCGGACTCACCTTCGGCGACATCGAAAGGCGCGCGATTGGTCTCGGCAACGCCGGAGATGAAATAGACCCCAAACAACGGCAGCAGCGGCAGCCAGAACCAGGTCAGCAGACTGCCGGATTGCGCCTCGACGATAGCGCTCAGGTTCAGGCTACCAGCCGCGACCAAGACGCCCACCAGCGCGAAGCCCATCGCGATCTCATAGGCAACGATCTGCGCCGCTGCGCGCATCGCACCGAGCAGCGCATACTTCGAGTTGGAGGCCCAGCCGGCAATGATGACGCCATAGACCCCAAGCGAGGTAAGCGCCAGCACATAGAGCAGACCAGCGTTGATATCAGCGAGCACTAAGCCAGCGTCGAACGGGACCACGGCCCAGGCGGCGAGCGCCGGCACGATCGAGATCAGCGGCGCGAGCAGGAACAGGCCCTTGTTGGCCTTGGTCGGAACGATGATCTCCTTGACCAAGAGCTTGAGCGCATCGGCGATCGGCTGCAGTAGCCCTCCCCAACCGACGCGGTTCGGACCGATCCGGACCTGGATGTAGCCGATGACCTTGCGCTCGGCATAGGTGTACCAAGCCACCACCGCCAGCAATGGAACGATGATCGCCACGATCGCGACCAGGCTCTGAAGGGGGAGCGGCAGCCAATGCCACAAATCCATCATCTGCGTGCTCCTAATCGCCGGCCTTGCCGATTTGCACTGGTCCCATGATCGGGCCCAGCTCACCACTGCCCTCAATCCCAGCCGGGATACGAGCGCACCCGACCGCGATCCGGTCATCTATCACGACTGACACCTTGACCTCAACGCTCAGGCCATTGGTCGACACCTGCCCGACCCGGGCCATCTGCCCATCGGCAAGACCGAGCGAGGCCGCGTCTTTCGAATGCAGAGACACCGCAAACCGCTCGGCCAGCGGGGTCCGTTGCAACGCCGGGGCGCGGCGAACCAGCGGATCGGTCGCGTAGATTGGGACATTGCCGAGTCGAAACAGCTGCGCCGGCTCCTGTGTTGCTGAAGCTGAAGACGGCACAGGGGCGGGCACTGCACCTTGCAAGCGGTTATCGGGCGTCAGCTCGCGACATTGTCTGGCAATCTCGTCGTGAACCTCGCGGGCGCTATTCTGCGCAAAGCCCGGCAGTTCCATCATGGTGCCGAGGACGCGCATGACCTTCCAGCCTGGACGCGCGTCGCCCGACGGCGGAATTGCGCCCTGGAAGCGCTGCCAGCGGCCCTCGGTGTTGACGAAGGTGCCAGCAGTCTCAGCAAAGGCCGAGATCGGCAGCATCACGTCGGCGACCGCCTCAAGCGCTGGACTCCTGAAGGCCGTGCAAGCGACGACCTGCTTCGCGGCCTTAAGCGCGGACATCGCCAGGGTCGGGTCAGCGAGGTCTCGGTCTGGCTCCAGCCCCCAGAGCAGGTAGCCTTGGCGAGGATCTGCCAACATGGCTGATGCGTTCAAGCCCGAGCGTGCGGGAGCGCCGCCACCAGGCAGCCTGTGCGGGAGGGTGCCAGCGCACCAACTGCCGACGCTGTTCGCGGCCGGCGCCAAGAAGCCAAGCCGGCACCCAGCCGCAGCAGCAACCTCGGCCGCTAGCGCACGCACAAGCCCGTAGGCAGGAGCGGACTCCGCCAGGGCACCGATCAGTACTAGCCCTGAGCCGGCCTGACCGGCCTGGGTCAGCGCGTCAGCGATGCGTTGATGACGCCCATCGGGCTCCGCCGTCGGCCCATCGGTGGGCTTTCCGAGCAACTGCAGCAGCGTCCGCAGATCGCTGCCAGGGGTCGATGGCACCGGCGCAAGCTGGATACTGGGATGATTGAGATCAACCTCGTAGGGGTTCATCAGCGCGATGGTCGCGCCGGACAGCGCGGCCTTGCGAAGACGATGGGCGAGCAGCGGTTGCTCTTGTCGAATATCGCTGCCGATCAGGAGCACCGCCTGCTGCGTCTCAAGCTCTGCGATTGGCAACCCAAGCCAGGGAAGACGCGGATCGCCGTCCGCGGCGCTGAAATCAAGCTGCCGCAGCCGGGTGTCGATATGGTCGCTGCCGAGTGCTCGCACCAGCCGCTGCAGCAAGAACTGCTCTTCCATGGTCGCGGTTGGCGAGACCAGCGCGCCGAGTTGGTCGGGACCCGGGGCCTTGAGCAGATCGACCGCGGCATGCAGGGCCTCTTGCCAATCAACCTGCTGCCATTCGCCGTCACGCTTGAGCATCGGCTCCGTCAACCGCTCAGGGCTGTTCAGGCCCTCGTAGCTGAAGCGGTCACGATCCGAGATCCAGCACTCATTGACCCCCTCGTTGTCACGCGGGTGCACCCGCATGACCTTGTCATCACGGATGTGCAGATGGAGGTTGGAGCCAACGCCATCGTGTGGCGCAATGCCCTCATCCGAGGTGAGTTCCCAGGCCCTTGCGGTAAAGCGATACGGCTTTGAGGTCAGTGCACCGACCGGACAAAGGTCGATGATATTACCTGACAGCTCATGCGCGAGCGTATGCTCGACGAAGGTGCCAATGCGCATATCCTCACCGCGTCCGGTCGCGCCCAACTCGCGCAGGCCGGCGATCTCGGCACCGAAGCGCACGCAGCGGGTGCAGTGGATGCAGCGCGTCATCTCGGTTGCGATCAGCGGACCAAGGTCTTCGTCCTTGACCACGCGCTTGCGCTCGCTGAAGCGGGAGACGTCCTCGCCATAGCCCATCGAGACGTCCTGTAGCTCGCACTCGCCTCCCTGATCGCAGATCGGGCAATCCAGTGGATGGTTGATGAGCAGGAACTCCATGGTGCCGCGCTGGGCGTCGAGCGCCTTCTTGGAGCGCGTCAGCACCTTCATACCATCGCCAGCCGGGGTCGCGCAGGCCGGAATTGGCTTCGGGAACGGCCGCCCGCCCTGCTCGGCCTCAACCAGACACATCCGGCAATTGGCCGCGATCGACAGCTTCTCGTGGTAACAGAAGCGGGGGATCGGAATACCCTCGCGATCGGCCACGGCGATGATCATCTCACCGGGCATCGCCGAGCAGACGCGACCGTCGATCTCAAGGGTAATCTTGTCGTCCGACATCGATGTAGATCTACCTGCTGTCGTTGCGCCGCAGCGTCATGAGGGTGTAAACGGAAGCGCGGGGCCGAAGCGCCGCGATCAGGCCGCCTCGACCAATGGCCGTCCGTGCTCGACCATGAACTCGAACTCGGACCGATAATGCTTCAAGAAGCTCTGCACCGGCATGGCTGCGGCATCCCCTAGCGCACAGATGGTCCGTCCGCCGATCCGGCCGGCCACGTTATCGAGCAGGTCCAGATCCTGCAGTCGACCATTACCCGCGAGCATCCGATCAAGCACCCGGGCGAGCCAACCGGTCCCTTCGCGACAAGGCGTACATTGACCGCAGGACTCATGCGCATAAAAGTGGGCCAGGTTGGCAAGCACCTTCACCATGCAAGTGCCCTCGGCAATGATGATGACCGCACCCGAGCCGAGCATCGACCCGGCCTTGGCGATCGAGTCGTAGTCCATGTCGGTACGCATCATCAGATCACCCGGGACCACTGGCACCGATGAACCACCAGGAATCACGGCCTTCAGCGCCCGGCCGCCGCTGACGCCACCGGCCATCTCGAGCATATCCCTGAACGGGGTGCCAAGCGGGATCTCGAGGTTGCAGGGCCGCTCAACGTGACCAGTCACCGAGAACAGCTTGGGTCCGCCATTGTTCGGCTTGCCCTGCTCCAAGAACCACTTGCCGCCCTTCTCCAGGATCACCGGCACCGAGGCCAGCGATTCGGTGTTATTGATCGTGGTTGGCTTGCCGTAGAGCCCGGCCTGGGCCGGGAACGGCGGCTTGAAGCGCGGCTGGCCCTTCTTGCCTTCGAGCGATTCGAGCAGCGCCGTCTCCTCGCCACAGATGTAGGCGCCGGCGCCCAAATGGGTGTAGAGATCAAAATCGACGCCCGAGCCGAGCAGATTCTTGCCCAACAGCCCTGCCGCGTAGGCCTCTTCCAGCGCGCCATCAAAGCGTGCCGTCGGCTCGTAGAATTCACCACGAATATAGTTGTAGCCGACCGTCGCGCCGATGCAGTAGCCGGCGATCGCCATCCCTTCGATCAACTGATGCGGGTTGTAGCGCATGATGTCGCGGTCCTTGCAGGTGCCAGGCTCGCCTTCGTCCGAGTTGCAGACGATGTACTTCTGGACCGGCTTGTTGCGCGGCATGAAGCTCCATTTCAGTCCGGTCGGGAAACCAGCGCCACCTCGGCCGCGCAAGGCCGAGGTCTTGAGCTCATCGATCAGCTGGTCTGGATCGGGCTTCTCGCGCAGGATGCGTTCCCATTGCTCATAGCCGCCGACGCTGCGATAGCTTTCGAGGGTATAGCGCACCTGTGCATCAAGATGCATGGTGCGGAAGCAAACGGTGTTCTGGTTCTCTGCCATAGGTCACACGCGCTCAGTCGAGGTCGTCGATGATCTTGTCGATGGCGTCCGGGGTCACGCACTCATGGTAGGCCTTATCGACCATCACCGCGGGCGCGTGCCGACAGGCACCGAGGCATTCGAACTCCTTGAACGTGAGCTTGCCATCGGCGGTGGTGCCGCCGGGCGCTACGTTATATTTCTTTTCGATGTGGTGCATCAGCTCCTCGGCACCACCGAGCATGCAGGAGACGCTGTTACAGACACAGATCTTGTGTCGGCCGACCGGCTCCAGGTCGTACATCGCATAGAAGGTGGCGACCTCGTAAACGGCGGTCTCGGGCATGTCCAGATAGGCGGCGACCTGATCCATCAGCTCTCGGCTCAACCAGCCGCCGTTGTGATCCTGCACCAGCGTCAGCGCTGGCATCACAGCTGACTGCTTCCACTCGGGCGGATACTTGGCGACATGCTTGTCGATCTCGGCGCGCAGCTCGGGCGTGAGCAGCGTCTCCTTGTCGACATCCTGAATGACCGCGAGCGGTGTATTGCGAAAACTCATCAGCGGTCGATCTCCCCAAACACGATATCCATGGTGCCGATGATCGCAACCACATCGGCCAGCATGTGGCCCTTGGCCATCTCATCCATCGCCGCGAGATGCGGAAAGCCGGGCGCCCTGACCTTGAGACGATAGGGCTTGTTGGCGCCATCGCAAACGATGTAGCAGCCAAACTCACCCTTGGGCGCCTCGACCGCAGCATAGACCTCACCGGGCGGCGGACAATAGCCCTCGGTGAAGAGCTTAAAGTGGTGGATCAACGCCTCCATGTCGTCCTTCATACCGACGCGTGTCGGCGGCACGACCTTGTGGTCGTCAACCATCACCGGGCCGGGGTTGGCGCGCAGCCAGTCGATGCATTGCTTGACGATGCGATTGGACTGGCGCATCTCCTCGATGCGCACCAGATAGCGATCGTAGCAATCGCCGTTCTGGCCCACCGGGATATCGAAGTCGACCTGATCATAGGCCGCATAGGGCTGCATCTTACGCAGGTCCCAGGCGATTCCGGAGCCACGGAGCATCGGACCGGTAAAGCCGAGATTCTTGGCGCGATCGGCATCGACCACGCCGATGCCGACGGTGCGCTGCTTCCAAATCCGGTTGTCGGTGAGTAGGGTCTCATATTCATCGACCAGCTTTGGGAAGCGCTCGCTGAAGTCCTCGATGAAATCGAGCAAGGAGCCGCTGCGGGGCTTGTTGAGCCTGCGCATGGTGCCCTTGCCGTGCCACTTGGAGCTTTCCTCGGCGAAACGCGGCATCTGCTCGGGCAGATCGCGGTAGACCCCGCCCGGACGATAGTAGGTCGCATGCAGGCGCGCACCCGAAACCGCCTCGTAGCAGTCCATCAGGTCCTCGCGCTCGCGGAAGCAATAGAGGAAGACGCTCATCGCGCCGACATCGAGCGCGTGCGCCCCGAGCCACATCAGGTGGTTCAGGATGCGGGTGATCTCGTCGAACAGAGTGCGGATATATTGCGCACGGATCGGCGCCTCGATGCCAAGCAGTTTCTCGATCGCGCGCACGTAACCGTGCTCGTTGCACATCATTGAGACGTAGTCGAGCCGGTCCATGTAGCCGATCGACTGGTTGTACGGCTTCGATTCGGCAAGCTTCTCAGTCGCGCGATGCAAAAGCCCGATGTGCGGATCAGCGCGCTCGATGATCTCGCCATCCATCTCCAACACGAGCCGCAGCACACCATGCGCGGCCGGATGCTGGGGCCCGAAGTTCAGCGTGTAGTTGCGAATCTCAGGCATCAGCTGCGTCCTTGGCACCGGTCACGGCCGGATGGTCGTCATCGAGGTAGCGGCTGTCGTCCCGGATGACCTTAGGCACGAGCACCCGAGGCTCGATCTCGACCGGCTCGTAGACCACGCGTGCTTGATCTGGATCATAGCGCATCGCGACATGGCCGCTGAGCGGGAAGTCTTTACGGAACGGGTGGCCGACGAACCCGTAATCGGTCAGGATGCGGCGCAGGTCTGGATGGCCGTCGAACAGGATGCCAAACAGATCAAAGGCCTCGCGCTCGAACCAATCGGCCCCAGACCAGATCGAGACAACAGAGGGCACCATGGGCTGGGCTCCACCGGTTCGAACGACCAGACGCAAGCGCCAATTATGCGCCAGCGAAAGTAGGTGGTAGACGACGGCAAAGCGATCTGATTGATCAGTCTCGAACTCAAGGTCGCGGTCAACGCCACGGCCAAATCCAAAATGTGACGCCTCAGTCGTCGCCCATTCGGACTGGCCGTAGGCCGCATAGTCAACGCCGCAGAGGTCGATCAACTGCTCAAAGCCAAACTCGTTCTCGTCTCGCAGTCGGGTGCAGGCCTCGACGAGCGCGGTTGCCGGCAGTCTAAGGGTCAGCTCACCGCGATCGGCATTAAGCTGCCCGCCTGCTGCAGCGAAGCTTTCACTCAGTCGTGTCGCGAGGAGGTCGAGACCTGAGTCGCCGGTGGTGATGGTCGGATCAGACATAGATACGCATGGGTACGCTGGATAGGCTACGCCGAACGTTGAGGGTCATCGCGCGATGGTGTTGGTGCGACGAATCTTGTTTTGCAGCTGCAGGATGCCGTAAAGCAGCGCCTCCGCGGTCGGCGGACAGCCGGGCACATAGACATCCACCGGCACAATACGATCACAGCCGCGAACCACAGAGTAAGAATAGTGGTAGTAGCCGCCACCGTTGGCGCAAGACCCCATTGAGATCACCCAGCGCGGCTCAGCCATCTGGTCATAGACCTTGCGCAAGGCGGGCGCCATCTTGTTCACCAGTGTGCCGGCAACGATCATGACGTCGGATTGCCGCGGGCTCGGGCGAAAGATGATGCCGAACCGATCGAGGTCGTAGCGTGCGGCACCGGCATGCATCATCTCCACCGCGCAACAGGCGAGCCCAAAGGTCATGGGCCAAAGCGAGCCGGTGCGCGCCCAGTTGATAAGTTTGTCGGCGGTTGTCGTGACAACGCCTTCTTCAAGAATGCCTTCAATGCCCATGGCAACCCCCTAAATCAGCCGTTCCAGTGTCGTGACAGCATGAACGCAGTCGCCGGTTATTCCCAGTCGAGCGCGCCCTTGCGCCACTCGTAGATGAAGCCGATGACAAGGACAGCAAGGAATACAGACATGGCGAGCAGCCCTGCCGTGCCCAACTCCTCGAGCACGACGGCCCAGGGAAACAGGAACGCGATCTCGAGATCGAACAGGATGAAGAGAATAGCAACCAGGTAGTAGCGCACATCGAATTTCATGCGCGCACTCTCGAATGCATCGAAACCGCATTCGTACGGGGCATCCTTCTCAGGGTCGGGTCGCCGAGGCCCAAGGAACATCCCGAGCACCCGCGGAACGAAACCGATGAGGATAGCCACCACCAGGAAGATCAAGATATGAAGATAGTCTTCTAGCATCCGGTGGCGACTCCAAGAACGAGGTCGATTTACGCGACGAAAAGCCGCTGTATGCTAGTTCAGACACCCCCAGCTGTCAAGCAATCGAAACAATGCAATGTAATGCGATTCAATAGCTTAGGGATTGTCTGGAAAAACTAAAGGCGGCCCCCGCCCAGGGGGACCGCCTTGATCAATTGGTGCCGACGGCCGGACTCGAACCGGCACGGCTTACGCCACTGCCCCCTCAAGACAGCGTGTCTACCAATTCCACCACGTCGGCAAATCAAAGAGCATTATCGCAGTTTTTGCAGCCAGCGGATGACAAGGCTTCCAACTCGTCCGCCTCTCGTCATCCGGTCACCCCATCAATCCACGGCAGGCAGATCACCTCCTGAAGAGGAAGGACTTGTCGCTGACGTGTCCGCAGCGTCAGGGTCAACGCTTTGTTGGTCAACCGGCAGCGGCGGCAGATCACCCAAAGCGGCAGGTGATGCATCACTCGGCGGGGTGGCAGGTACCGCCGGCAGATCGCTGTCGGCATCTGAGCTACCGGCCGAGTCGGGCGCAGGGATCTCGCGGCGCTGCTCAGACGGCGCCACTGGCACCGAGCTGTCGATGCCCTCCATCAAACCACCTGGCTCACCCACACGCGCGGCAAAGTAGGCGAGTGCAATGCTGGTGACAAAGAACAGCGTTGCGATGACCGCGGTCGATCGCGACAAGAAGGAACCCGAGCCCTGCGCACCGAAGACCGTCGATGAGGCACCGCTGCCAAAGGCAGCACCCGCATCGGCACCCTTGCCGTGCTGAAGCAACACGAGTGCAATCATGCCGATCGCGAGAACCAGATGAAGAACGGTCAAGATGAGCTGCATTGGATTTCTCAGTCCGCCGCGTAACCTGGCAGGGCTACGTCGGCAATCGGTTAGGCGTTGGCGTCGCCGGCTTTGCAGATCGTCAGGAAGTCGGTCGCCTTCAGTGCTGCACCACCGATCAGACCGCCGTCGATATCGGCCTGAGCCATCAACTCATGGGCATTACCTGGCTTCATGCTGCCGCCGTAAAGGATGCGAATGCCGGCCGCAACCTCGGCGTTCTTCTTCGCGATCCGCGACCTAAGAAAGGCGTGAACCTCCTGTGCCTGCTCAGGGGTGGCCGTAACGCCGGTGCCGATCGCCCAGACCGGCTCGTAGGCGACAACCCCCTTGGCTAAGGCCTCTGCGCCCGCGGAATCTAACACCGCGTCGAGATGACGAGCAACGACCTCCTCCGTCTTACCCTGCTCACGCTCATCCAAGGTCTCACCGACACAGAGGATCGGCGTCAGCCCATGCGCCACTACGACAGCGTACTTGCGCGCAATGATGGCATCGGTCTCGGCGTTGAATAGGCGACGCTCGGAATGGCCCAGGATCGCGTAGGTGCAGCCGAAGTCCTGAAGCATGCTCGCTGAGACCTGACCGGTAAAGGCGCCGGACTCTTCGCGCGAACAATCTTGCGAGCCATAACGGACCGCACTCCCCTTGAGCATATCTTCGGCCAAATACAGGTAAGGGAATGGCGGGCAGACGGCGACTTCGGACGCCGTAATCTCACCGACGCCGGCCTTGATGCCGTTCAACAGCTCAACCGTCTCGGTCTTGCTGCCATTCATCTTCCAGTTACCTGCGATCAGAGGCTGACGCATGACTGTCTCCCAAAGAAAAGAGCCGATCATCTTAGCGACCTATCCCCGGTCATGCAAGCGACGACTTGAGAAAGGTGCTTCCGTCTCGCTGGTTGGTAGCTTAGACTGTCGAGATGTCAAAAGGAAAGAAGAAAGCTGGCACCCCAAGCAGCACCATTGCGCTGAACAAGAAGGCGAAGCACGAGTATCAGATCGAGCAGCGCCTTGAGGCCGGCCTCGCCCTCGAGGGCTGGGAGGTCAAGGGCCTGCGCGCCGGACGCGTTCAGCTCAAAGAGGCCTACGTCAAGATCTTGCATGGCGAGGGCTTCTTGATCGGCTGCCATGTCTCGCCGCTACCCTCCGCCTCGACCCACGTCGAGCCCGACCCAACGCGGACCCGCAAGCTGCTGCTCAAGCGCACCGAACTCAGTCGCCTCATTGGCCAGACCGAGCGCGCCGGCTATACGATCGTGCCGCTCGCCATGTACTGGAAACGCGGTCGTGCCAAGCTCGAAATCGGGCTCGCCAAAGGCAAGAAGCTGCATGACAAGCGCGCTGACGCCAAGGAGCGCGACTGGCAGCGCGAGAAAGAGCGCATCTTCAAGCAGCACTAGCGATCAATACTTACCCAGGGCCTTCATGACGGCCTTGTGGATGCTGTGGTAGGACAGCCCCGGCTTCAGATACATGACCGCGCAGGTGCCGGTTCGCAGATTGATGCCCTTCTCGGCCGCAAGCGCCACTGCTTCCGGCGTGTCATGCGCCATGTGGACCCAGACATCCTTGACGCCGGCTTCAGCCGCGCGTGCCACCCAATCGCGCGTTTCCTCCTTGGGCACCTCGATGATCAGGGCCTCAGGCTTCTGCGGCAGCGCGTCCAGCGACGCATAAGCCTGATCGCCACTGATACGCTCAGCGCTCTCATCGACCGGATATACCGTCTTGCCGAGGCGCTTGAGGCCCTTATAGCTCAGGATCGGGAACGGCTTGGAAGCACTGTGGCCGATTACAGCGAAGCGCTCGACGTTGAAGAAGGTCTCGTAGTTTGACGGCACAGATGGAATCCTCATTCAGCGGGATGCAAAGGCCGCACACGATACCCAAGCCGCGCGCAAACGACCTGGGGATTCGTCAACTCGACGGACGCTATCCGTCGGCCTGCTGAATACCAATGATGATCCAATCGCCCTCGGCGCTCGCCCAGAGGTGAGCGACATGCCAGATCTCATCCAGCGGGTTGGCGGCACCACTGACGTCCTCACGGATAAGGCCGGTGAAGCGCACGCTCGCGATAAGACGATCGTCATCGCGGCGCAGACCCAGCAACTCCGCATTTAGCCTGACCACCTCGGTATCGTTGGGCGCTGACCCCAAGGCCTCACGCTCACGCTTAACCTCGGCGAAAAGTTCGGGCGAGGTGTACTCGCGGATATCGCGAAAATCGGACCGATCCCAAGCCGCTTGCAGCCGAATGAAGTGGGTCTTTGCACCCTCAACGAAGGCCGCGCCATCAAACCAGTAGGGCGTGTCCGCGCCGGCGAGCGTCTCGCCAGGCGCAGCCTGAACATTGCCATCCATGGCGCCAGCCGCAGGCCGCTGCCCAGCTCCGACCCCGGCCATCGGTGGCATGACCGGACTCATCGAGCCACGGCCATAGGCCGCGGCAGGACCGCTGTGCACCCCCGCCGCATTGCGGCGCATCATCTTGAACAGCATCACGCCACCAAAGATCAGCAGCCCAATGAGCAGGAAGTCCATGATCTGAAAGCCATCGAAGGCATCGCCAAAGAACAGCGACGCGAGCAGGCCACCCGCCGCAAGGCCCGCGAGCGGTCCGAGCCAGCGACTGGCGCCACTGAGCGCAGGAGCGCCTTGTCGGGCGCCTGTGTTGGCGGCCTGGCCCTGCTGCGGTGGCTGCCGGGCAGCCTCTGATGGTCGCGGCGCCTGCGACTTCTGCGGAGCACTGAACTGCTTGCCCAGGCTGCGACCGCCGCCGAAGCGCTTGGCATCGGCTGGCTCCGGCGCCAGCAAGCCCCCAGCCACGAACAGGGTCAACAAAGCAACGATAAGCATCTTCATCGTGGTTCTCGATATCCTCAGGGTGATAACAACACTGACCGGCGTTGCCGGGTCAGGGTTCTTCAGCAGCAGGACTGGAGGCCGCGGCGGACGACCCGCTCACATCGGCCTGCTTCGGCAGCAGCAGCGCCTTGCCGATGCCGCGGGGATCGCTCGCAGCCTCGACCGTCCCAGCCGCGCGATCCCAGACGATCAGCTGCATGTTGCCGAAATCCTGGTCGGCAAGGACCAAATCCTGTCCTCGGTCACGCAATTCGCGCTGCACAGAGTCGTCAAACGCTTCGGCCTCGAACAAGACCTGATCAGGAAGGTACTGGTGATGGAAGCGTGGTGCGGCAACCCAATCCTGCGGGTTACCGCCGTCGATGGCGGCAAGGATGCCATGCAGCACCATGGTGATGATCCGGCTGCCACCAGGTGTTCCTAAGATCACCACCTTGTCCTCCGAGATGGCGAAGGTCGGGCTCATGCTCGAGAGCATCCGCTTGCCAGGCGCGATGGCGTTGCTCTCGCCGCCAACCAGTCCGTAAGCATTCGGCACCCCAGGCTGGGCCGAGAAGTCATCCATCTCGTCGTTGAGCAAGACCCCGGTCCCCGGTGGCACAAACCCCGACCCGAAGGGATAATTGATGCTTAAGGTCGCCGCGACCCGGTTGCCGTCGCCGTCGAGCACCGAGAAGTGGGTTGTATCCTCACCTTCGGGCTCAAACGACAGCGGCGCGCTTGGGGTGGCACGCGTCGGGTCGATCCCGCGCGCGAGACCGGCCGCGTAGTAAGGATGTGTTAGCCGCTCAACCGGTATCTGAACCTGATCAGGATCGCCGAGATAGCGCGCGCGATCGCGGTAGGCGCGTCGCATCACCTCGACCAGACGATGCACCCGATCAGCGTTGCTGTCCGCCGGTCCGAGCCGGGCCTCGAGCGCTTCTAGCATACCGAGCATCTGTACCAGCGCTACACCGCCAGACGACGGCGGCGCGGCGCTGAGAACCTGCCAGTCCTGGTAGTGCCCGACAATGGGGGCGCGCTCGATGACCTGATAGCTACTCAAATCCTCAAGGGTCCAAATACCGCCTGCGGCGCGCGTGCCTTCAACCAGCGCCTGCGCGATCGCGCCCTCGTAGAAGCCGGCATGGCCCTGAGCGGCAATCGCCTCGAGCACCACCGCCAACTCCGGCTGCCGGATGATGGCGCCGAGTTCGGGGACCTCGCCATCAACGAGAAACTGCGCCGCCGCGGCCGGCGCGGCCCGTAGCACATCCAATCGCCAAGCGGCCATCCGACGATAGATCTCGTCGACCGCAAAACCGTCGCGCGCCAGCCGGATCGCCGGGGCCAGGCTCTCAGCGAGTGGCAGCTTGCCGTAGCGCTCGGCGATATGCACCAGCGCCGCCGGCTCGCCGGGGATTCCTGCAGCGAGCGGCCCGTTAAGCGAGGCACCAGGGATCAGCTCGCCAGCATCGTCGAGGTAGAGATCGCGATTCGCGGCCAAGGGCGCGCACTCACGGCCATCAATCATGACATCCTTGCCAGTCCGCGCCTGATGAAGCAGCCAGAAGCCGCCGCCGCCGATGCCAGAGCTGTAGGGCTCGACTACGGCAAGCACGGCACTGACGGTAACGGCTGCATCGAAGGCATTGCCGCCGGCAGCCATGATTGCTAGCCCGGCATCGGTCGCGGCTGGATGCGCCGCGGCAACCGCCATCGCCGGCGGCGTCTGCCCATCGTTCGCGGAAACGAAGCCGGAGCCCGCCTCAGAGCCATCCGCAACATCCCCGGACGCACCAGCAACATCGCCCGCGGCCATCCCCGAGAGAGGGAACACCAACAAGGCCAAGAGCGCTAACCGCAGGCGCCGTCCGACGAGCAAAAAAAGGCCCCCAGCGGGGGCCTTGAGACACTGAGCCATCAGCCCCGAATCAGCTGGTTTCACCTGTGATCCGCTCGTACTTGGCTCGCAGCTCTTCTTCGGTTTCCTTGTTGTCGGGGTCGACAATGATGCAGTCGACCGGGCAGACCTCAACGCATTGCGATGTCTCGTAATGACCAACGCATTCAGTGCAAAGATCGGGTTCGATGACGTAGATCTCGTCACCTTGCGAGATGGCGCCATTCGGGCACTCGGGCTCGCAGACATCGCAGTTGATGCATTCGTCGGTGATGATAAGCGCCATAGTTCTACTCCTGCGCGTGTAGATATTCGGAACGGAAGTGAGAAAGACCGGGAAACCCCGTTGTGGAACGCGAAGACTGTCGAGCCTACCAGCGTCCGTTCGCGGGGGACATTGGGATGGCGCAAAGTTTATCCAAACCGCTCCCGTAATGCAGCATGCACGCTCGGTGCGACAAATGCCGAGACATCACCACCCAACCGGGCGATCTGCTTGACCAGTGTCGACGAGATGTAAGCGTATTGCTCGGCCGGGGTCAGGAACAGGGTCTCGATGTCTGGCGCCATGCGCCGGTTCATGCCGGCGAGCTGGAACTCGTACTCAAAGTCAGAGACCGCCCGCAGCCCGCGCATGATGACATGCACCTGCGCCGAGCGGGCAAAATCGACCAGCAAGCCAGAGAAAGAGACCACTTCGACATTGATCATCCGCTCGCAGACCGTCCGTGCCAAGTCAACCCGCTCATCCGTTGAAAAGGTCGGGTTCTTCGCGCTGTCCCTCGCCACCGCGACCACCACGCGATCGAACAGCCGGGAGGCCCGATCAATCAGATCGCTGTGACCGTTGGTGATGGGGTCAAACGACCCCGGATAGACAACACTGCGCAAGCTGTTCGCCCCTGCTCGAGGTTTTCGGTGGCGAGCAGGATAGCAGAATCGGCGCCAGCCAAGCCGTATCTGCCCCGATCAGCCTCTGCCTCAGCGCCCGCTGCCGGCCTCTGCCAGCGCATAGCGCACCTGCCCAGCGCATTTATCCCTTAGCCATCGCCAGTCTGAGGGTAAGGCTGGCAATGGCGTTGCCTTGTCGGCCTCGATATAGACCAGGGCACCAGCAGCCAGCCAGCCCCCCTCCGTCAGCCGAGCCAGGGCCGGCACCAGCAGCGCGGCATGAAACGGGGGATCTAGGAAACAGACGTCGAAGGCCGTCGTCGGCGCCTGAGCCAGCCACTCCAGCGTATCAGCGCAATGCACGCTCACCTGCCGAGCGCCTAGCTCGGCGGCATTGGCCCGCAGCCCGCGCACCACCGCGGGGCTGCGCTCGAGCAAGGTCACCGTCGCCGCCCCGCGCGAGGCCGCTTCAAGCCCAAGCGCACCGCTACCGGCAAAGCAATCCAAGCAGCGACTGCCTTCGATCACGGGCGCCAACCAGTTGAAGAGCGTCTCGCGAACGCGATCAGCGGTCGGGCGCAGCCCCGGCTGCGACACCACAGGCAGCCGACGCCCCCGCCAGCAGCCGCCGATGATGCGGAGCTGACCGGGCTCAGTCCTGGCCGGACGCGGCACTAGACTCCTCGCCCGCAGCCCGGATCGGCGCTGCAGACGCAGGCTGAGCGTCAGTGGCATCGGTCGTCGCAGTCGGCTCGGCGGTCGCACCCACCGCCACCTGCGCCAATCGCGATGGGTGCACCCGGCGTTGGAAGGCGTCGCGGACCTGCTCGGCGGTCAGGGCGCGGATGCGATCCGGGAAGACCTCCAGGTAGTCCAACGGCAGGTCGTAGAACCCGATCACCGCCAGGTAGCTGACGATCTTGCTGTTGCCAGCGATGCGCAACGGAAACCCGCCAGTGATGTTCTTGACGGCCGCATCAAGCTGCTCCTGGGTCGGCCCTTCCTCGATGAAACGGGTCAGGGTGTCCAACAGAACCCGCTGAGCCGCGTCGGCTTGAGCGTTCTGGGTCTGCAGGCCCATCACCAGAGGACCCCTGCGCTCTAAAGGCAGAAAGTAGCTGTAGACGCTGTATGAGAGTCCGCGCTTCTCGCGCACCTCTTTCATCAACAACGAGACTAGACCGCTACCCCCCAGGATGTGATTCCCGAGATAGAGCGCGAAGTAGTCTGGATCACCACGCCGCATCCCAGGCTGCCCAAGGTAGAGATGCGTCTGACTGGATGGAAACTCGATCTGCTCAATCTCTGGCTGCTCCAGCGGAGGCACCGGCGGTAGCGGAGGCGGGGGTTCCACTGACGGCAGTGCGGCGGAGAGACGGGCGGCGAGCGACTCGGCCTGAGACCGGTCCAGCGCCCCAACGATCGCGATGGTGGCATTGACCGCCCCATAGAAACGGCGATGGAAAGCGCGCAGGTCCTCCGGTGTCAGCGCGGCAACCGCCTCTGGGGTTCCACTCGGGTTGGACGCATAGGGATGGTCCCGAAAGATCGCTCGATAAAGCGCCTTCTGACCCACGTCACCGGGGTCCTGCTCGGCCAGCCGCAGCGCGATCAGTCGATTTTGCCGCACGCGCTCGAACTCTGCGGGGTCGAAGGTCGGCGCACTCAGAACCCGAATCAGTGTGTCCAGCGCTACCTCGAGCGCATCGGGATCAGTCAACGAGCGCAGTCGCGCAAAGCTGGTATCGCGATCGGTGCCAATACCCATTTCGGCACCAACAGCCTCAACGCGCTCAGCGATGGCATCGGCATCGAGCCCTGCCGCGCCTTCGGTGAGCATCGCCGAGGTCAGCGATGCGAGGCCAGGCTTGGACCCGTCGCGCGCGCTTCCTGCATCGAAGACCAACCGCACATCAACCATCGGCAGCTCTTCGGCCGCGACGAAAAGTACCTTTGCGCCAGCTGCTGTGCGCCAGCTCTGGATCTCGGGCATCGCTTGAGCGGCCTGGCCCCAGATCGCTGTGAGTCCGACCAGCGCAGCCAGCAGGCCGCGAAAAAGGGGCATCGGAGCAGGTCTAGCGAACATACTGGGCCTCCTCGATCATGGCCGTTTCAGCCGTGCCTTCCGCGCTGTCCAAGGATTGCGGCTCCAGCAGCGCAATGGTCCGGTTCTTGGTGGTCAAATACCGCTTTGCCACGTCTTGGATCTGTTCCGGCGTCACGGCCGAGAGCTTGTCGACCGTCTGATCTGCCAGCTCCCAGCCAAGCCCCACGGTCTCGAGCTGCCCCAAGAGCATCGCCTGGTAAAAGACGCTATCGCGCTCGTAGACCTTGTTGGCGATGAGCTGATTGCGGATGCGTGCCAGCTCCTGTTCAGTCACTGGTTCCGACTTCAATCGTTCGAGCTGCGCCAAGATTGCCTGTTCAAGGGTCTCGACCGAGACGCCCTTGGCCGGCGTGGCGTCGATCAACAGCATGCCTGAGAGCCGATTGAAGGCGTTGTAGCTCGCGCCCACCGCAGCCGCAACCCGCTTGTCGCGGACCAGTTCGCGACTGAAGCGAGAGCTGGAGCCGGCATCCAGCACCGAGACGAGCATCTCCAGCGCATAAGGCTCCCAGGACCGTTCGACATCCAGCAGCGAAGGTGTCTTCCAGCCCATCAACAAGTAAGGTTCTTTCGCCGGGGCCGCGACCACAAGCCGCTTTTCGCCGCGCTGCTCGGGCTCGTCGCGCGGACGAGGCTCGAGCGAGGGCCCTGCATCGAGCGGCCCGAAGTGTTCTTCTGCGAGCGCGAAGACCTCGGCGGGATCAATATCGCCAACCACCACGAGCGTGGCATTGTTCGGCGCGTACCACATCTGATACCAATCCCGTAGCGTCTCGATACTCATCGTATCGAGGTCGCTCTGCCAACCGATGATGGGATTGCGATAAGGTGAGGCGGCATAAGCGGTCGCGTTGAACTGCTCGAAGGCGAGCGCCTCAGGGTCATCGTCGGTCCGTAACCGGCGTTCTTCCTTGACCACCTCGATCTCTTTCGCGAATTCCTCAGCGGGCAACGCCAGATTGCGCATCCGGTCGGCCTCGAGTTCGAAAGCGACCTCGAGCCGACCCGCCGACAACGTTTGGAAGTAGGCGGTATAGTCGCGGCCGGTGAAGGCATTCTCATCGCCCCCATTCTCAGCGATGATACGTGAGAATTGCCCCGGCGCAAGGCGCTCGGTGCCCTTGAACATCATGTGCTCGAGTGCGTGCGAGACGCCAGTGACGCCGCCGTGCTCGTAGCTTGAACCGACCTTGTACCAAACCTGTGAGGTCACGATCGGTGCGCGAGCGTCGGGCTTGACGATGACTTTCAGCCCGTTATCGAGTACGCGCTCCTGCACCTTCGGACCAGCAGCAGGGCGTTCATGATCGGCAAGGCGGTCGGCCTCGGCCGCGATCGGCGAGTTTGCCACAAGGAGCCCGGCGCAGGTGACCAGGGCAACGGCGAGAAATCGTTTCATCATTAGAATGGTCCGTCGAATCAGCGTAGCCTGGTCGGGAAGTTGGCGACGCGCGTGCATTGTTACAATGTGGCAGCCGGACACCTGAACACCGCGTTCGGGCCACCCCATCCTCCCTATCCCTATCCCAGAAGTCGTTACAAACCCATGTTTGGATTCGGAAAAAAGAAACAGCGTCAAACCGAGGCCAACGACGCTGCAAAGAACGCCAGTGAGGACCTGGGGGTAGAGGCAGCGCCAACGACGCAGACCTCGCTCAAGCAGGACTCTTCCGATCAAGAGGCAAGGCAAAGGCCGGGCCTGCAGCCGCAGTATGAACCACCCCTTGCTGCGCCGGTGCTCGACGAGCCGACGCAGCCCGAATCAGATAGCTCGGACGGGAGCTTCGACGACGAGCCAGGGCAGGGCCGTCTGGGCGATGCGATTGCCCGCGCTGCGGCCAAGCGCGAACAGGATGCGGCCCAACAACGGCGACTCTTTGCCGGGCTCAAGGCCGGACTCGCGCGCACCCGGGCGGTCTTGAACGCGGATATCGGCGACCTGGTCGCGGGCCGCACTGAGATCGACGAGGACCTGCTTGAGGAGCTGGAGATGCTCCTGGTCGCTGCAGATGTCGGCGTCCCGACCACGCGCCGCATTATCGACGACCTCGCCTACCGGGTGAAGCGGCGCGAGGCGCTTGAGCCCGATGCCTTTCTCACTGCGCTGCGACGCGAGCTGGCCAGCATCCTGGTCACCAGTCGAGCACCGGTGCAGCAGCCGGCACCGGGCCGACCGCAGGTGATCCTAATGGTTGGCGTCAATGGTGCCGGCAAGACCACCACCATCGGTAAGCTGGCACGCCAACTCAAGGACGAAGGCAATACTGTCATGCTCGCGGCTGGCGATACCTTCCGCGCCGCCGCGGTCGAGCAGCTCCAGAGCTGGGGCGAGCGCAATCAGCTGCCGGTGGTGGCCCAGCACACGGGCGCCGACCCGGCCTCGGTAATCTACGATGCGCTGCAGGCCGCGACCTCACGCGGGATCGATGTGCTGATCGCCGATACCGCCGGGCGCCTGCACACCAAGTCGAATCTGATGGAAGAGCTGAAGAAGATCGCGCGGGTGCTGAAGAAGATCGATCCGGAGGCGCCACATGAGGTGATGTTGGTGGTGGACGCCACCGCTGGGCAGAACGCGTTGCAACAGGCGCTGCAATTCAACGAGTCGCTACCACTCACCGGCATCACCCTGACCAAGCTCGACGGTACCGCCAAGGGCGGAATCATCTTTGCGATCGCGGACCGGCTGCAGGTGCCGTTCCGCTTCATTGGCGTTGGTGAAAAGGTCGAGGATCTGCGCCCCTTCGACGCCGACGGCTTCCTCGATGCCCTGCTGAGTCCGTGATCCGTTTCGAGCACGTCAACAAACGCTATCCGGAGCGCGGCGACGCCCTCAAGGACCTGAGCTTCGAGCTCGGAGCTGGCGAAATGACGTTCCTGACCGGCCACTCAGGCGCCGGCAAGAGCACGCTGCTCAAGCTGATTGGGCTACTGGAGCGGCCGACCCGCGGCCAGGTCCTGGTCGATGGCCTCTCGCTCGGCGAGCTGCCACGCCGACGCATCCCCTTTCACCGGCGGCGGATCGGCATGATCTTCCAGGATCATCGGCTGCTGAACGATCGAACAGTCTACGACAACGTCGCGCTGCCACTCGCAGTCACTGGCATGCCCAGCCGCGAGATCGGCCGCCGTGTGCGGGCCGCACTCGATCAGGTCGGACTCCTCGCTTTAGAACGCGCTTACCCAGTCGCGCTCTCTGGGGGCGAGCAGCAGCGGGTCGGGATCGCGCGCGCCATCGTCGGCCGGCCACCGATCATCCTGGCCGACGAGCCAACCGGTAATCTCGATCCCGAACTCGCAAGCGAGATCTATGATCTGTTCGAGCGCTTCCATGAGGTGGGGGTCACCTTAATGGTCGCCACCCACGACCAAGAACGGATCAGCCGCATGGGGTATCGCATCCTGCGTCTCCATCAAGGCCGACTGGTCGCCGATTCCGGAAACTGGTAAATGGCCCGACGTCGCTCTCGATTTCCAACCAGTCGACAGACGGGCAGCAGCGGCCTGAGTCGCCGCCATCTATCGGCCTGGCTTGAACAGCATCGCGAGATCGCAACCGCGACCCTTGAGGGGCTGCTGCAAAAGCCACTAGGCACACTGATGACCGTGGCGGCGGTCGCGATTGCGCTCGCGTTGCCGGCTGCGCTCGCCGTTGCCCTCGACAACGTGAAGCGGCTTGGCGGCGACTGGCAGCGCAGCGTTGCAGTCTCGGTGTTCCTCGCCGCCGATGTCGATGACGCGCAGGGGACGCAGCTGAGTCAGCGCCTAGAGGAGCGGCCGGAGGTCGAGACGGCTAGGCTCATCTCGCGCGCCGAGGGGTTGCGCGAATTTCGCGACTATAGCGGCCTCGGCGCGGCGCTGGATCAGCTCAACGAGAACCCACTACCCATCGTCGTCGAGCTACAGTTGCAGCCTACAGCACTCGAGCCAGCCATACTGAAGGCGTTTATCGCTCAGGTCGAGGCCTCGCCCGAGGTCGACTTTCTGCGCGAAGACGCGCAGTGGGCGCAACGCTTTCAGGCCATTGTCGACCTGATGCGCGCTGGGGTCGCACTGCTCGCGTTCCTGCTCGGGCTCGGTGTGCTGCTGGTCATCGGCAATACCATCCGGCTCGAGATCGAGAATCACCGAGACGAGATCCGTATCATGGGCCTGGTTGGGGCCACCCCTCGCTTTGCCCGTCGCCGTTTCCTGTACATCGGCGCCTGGTATGGTCTGATTGGCGGTGGCGTCGCCGCGCTACTGGTCACACTGATGGTCTGGCTGCTGGCCACAGAAGCAGCATCAGTCGCCGCCATCTATCACAAGAGCTTCAGCATCCGGGGGCTCAGCCTCACCGGCATGGCGACGCTGCTCATTGGCAGCACGCTGCTCGGCATCATCGGTGGCTGGATTGCCGTCGGGCGCCATCTTGATCCCTTTAAAGATCTCTGATGAAAGTCTCTGGCGAGGCGCTCGCCCCTTCGAGCCCGGACCGATGCCAGCATCCAGCCCATCTCAACAGCGCTGCCGCTGCTGCAATCCCCCGTCAAGCCTCGCCGCGAACTTGTCTAGGCCAGCAGTATCTAAGGCTGAAACACAACACCAGTAGATCAACCGAGGCTTCTTCGGCACTGTCTAACCTTTGCCACAGGAACTTTCCGTTCAAAGCCTGCTCGAAAACCCTGTCGCGACTATTGTGAAACGTCGCAAAGCCTGCTAGCATTATTCCCGAGCAAAACACTAGGGTATTCCATCATGAGCACCGACATCGCGGCCATTGGAACGTTATCGACCGGCAACATCGATAGTTACATTTCGAGCGCATACCAGATTCCAGTCCTGACCGCCGAGGAGGAGCGCTCACTCGCCGTGAGGCTGCGCGACAACGGGGACATGATGGCAGCACGGCGACTTGTGCTGTCACACCTTCGGTTTGTCATCCGCATCGCACGCGGTTATCTCGGCTACGGTCTTCCATTACCAGACCTGATCCAGGAAGGCACCGTCGGCCTTATGAAGGCTGTGCGTCGATTCGAGCCCGACGTCGGCGTGCGCCTGGTTTCCTTCGCCGTGCATTGGATTCGCGCCGAGATCCACGAGTACATCCTACGCAACTGGCGCATCGTGAAGGTGGCGACCACCAAGGCACAGCGTAAGCTGTTCTTCAATCTGCGCAGCTCGAAGAAGCGCTTGGGCTGGTTCTCGAAGCAGGAGGTGGATGACGTCGCCGCCGATCTGGGCGTCAAGCCGGAAACCGTTCTTGAGATGGAGTCGAGGCTCTCAAGCCATGATATGTCGTTCGACGGGCACGACGACGACGATGACGATTCCCCCTCGGCACCATCGACCTATCTGCCGGATTTCCGGATGGAACCCGGCGCCGCCCTTGAGCGTGAGGACAACGACGGCTGGCAGCGAGACCGCCTCTTCGCAGCGCTCGAGCAGCTTGATGAACGCAGCAAGGTCATCTTGCGCGAACGTTGGTTGAACGAGCGTAAGCAGACGCTGCACGAACTCGCTCAGCAATTCAACGTCTCCGCCGAACGCATCCGCCAGATCGAGAAGAACGCAATGAACAAGCTCCGCACTCAGCTCGAACTCTAACCCCGCAGCGTCGCCCACCGAGAGTGGGTTCAGCGCACTGCCCGAGGTTCCAGCCTAAGGCTGGGATCTCGGCTCCCAAGCTGATGACCCTGGACGGATGACGCGGGTCATACCTAGGCTTTTGCCCAGGCAAGATGCCCCAAGCCAAAACCGCGTCAAGGCACTACTGGTCGTTCGTCCCTAGACACTCGCCTCGGCACTGGCGGCCAATTCAAAAGACTCGATCCTCCCCTCTCCGTAATAGGCTTCTTTTGGCAGTGGATTGGCATGTGCCTGCTTGAAGTCCTCCGAGCCGATCCAAGCCTCAAATGCCCCACGATCTTCCCATAGGGTCTCCACGATATAAGGCGTATCCTCGCTCGCCGGACGCAACACGGCCATTCGCACGAAGCCCGCCTGCAGTTCCACCTGCCCTGCGCGCTGCCTAAAACGCTCCTCAAACGCGTCCCGCCACTCAGTTGCGACCGGCACCCGGTTCATCACGCAAAACATCGCTATTACTCCTCAAGTTGGGAAAAGTTACGCCACTGCGTTCATACTGAGCGATCAGATCCTACACTGCCGAAGATCCGCTGCGCTGATGTCACGCAATCGCTCCGCTGCCTTGCTCAGTCTCATTGGCCTGATGCTGCTGCTCAACGCCTGTGCATCGCCGTCCACGTCGGGCGGCTTCCAACCGGCAACGAGCAGCGAACAGACGCTCTCAGGACAGCGCGACATCAGGATCTATGGCGCCCACTCCACCTCAATCACGCACCGCTCCCGATAATGTCGATGATCACTAGGCTCCTACAAGTGCGCGGTTGGAATGCCGCTGTCCGGCTGCTCGCTGTCGCGCTCTTCAGCACACCGATTCTGGCCAACGCAGCGGTCCCAGCAACACCGCTGATGACCCTCTATAAATTCAATGGCCCTCTCGAGATCCCCTATTACAGCATCGCGGCCAACGGCCCAGGTGGCCGCGCCGGCAGCTTGCCGCAAGGCACATCGGTGATCCCATGCCTGGTGGTTCGCAACGGTCGCGCGCTCACCGATGCCAAGGGAACGCCTTACGTCGGCTTCGAGGTGGTCGTGAATCCGGCCAAGGACAAAGGCCAGGCCGCCACGCGCAAGTTCAAGCGGACCTTCGCCGAACGCGAGTCACTGAAGGTCAAGAACCATCACTGTGATCGCAATGTCCGTCACCTGCTAAACGTCCGCGATCTCTACGTACTCAAGAAGCCGCCGTTTTTCGATCCGCCCGGCAAGGGCAATCCAGCCGCAGCCGAGCGCGAGGGCAAGAGCGAGCTGGATAAGATTGTTCGGGTCTTCCACAACTCACCCGAATGCGCTGCCGTGGACCGAGACGCGATCGGGCGGCGCGCCCGGCTCGCCAGCGCCTGGGACCGCTTCATTGCCAAGCATGATGGGCGCTGGGACGGCACCACCCTCGCACGGGCCAAACACCTCGATTACGCCATGCGCACAGCGATCTTCGAGGGGCATCTGGATCGTGGCTGTTCCGCCTACGGCGCCTGTGAACGCAACGTCGTCGTCCTCTCGATCCGCAATCGGGGTGTTGGACAATGCCTGAAGCGGCAAGGCTGCAAGTTCCCCGGCGACTTCCAGGGCATCTCCTCCGATGTTGGACAATACAACATCTGGGATGCCTACCTGACCCAGATCTCCGGCCTCACCTCTTGCTACCTGCGCACCGATCTGGCCAAGCAGAGTGATTACGACCTTTACCAGGGCATCTACAGCCAGAGCGTTGGTGACGCCGAGACCATCCTTTACGGCGGCACGCCAGCACTCACAGGCGTCTTTCCCGGCACCCGTTTGAGCGAGCTCACCGAGCTACGCCATTACTATCACCCACCAGCGATGGGCAAATGCTTCCCGCAGCATGCTCGGGTCGAGTATATGTCCGGCGCCGTGGCCGAGAATGGCCCCAATCATGTGTTAATCGCGAACACGCGGATCAAGGTCGGCGACCGAGTCAGCAGTGGCTATCGCTTCAAAGAATTCCGCTTCGACCAGGAAGGGACGATCGACGCGGTGCGCGTCGAGGACAATTACCCGGGCTTCATCGTCGATGGCCGCAAGGTCAGCCTCGGTGGTGGGGGTGGCTGCACGCCCTATGGCGTCTCCAGCGGCTGCCGCTTCTCGAACGTCGGGCGCTACCGACGCACCCCTAGCTGGCTCACCGCTGGTAAGCCGCTAGCCATCAACTGCCGCATCAACGACCGCGGCGAATCCTGCAGCGGCAGCGGCCGCGAGCAGCGGGTCACCGTCGGCGGCGCTTGCGACATCGACATGATGCCGGTCACGCGCGTGCACTGATCAGCCTAGCCAACGCAGATGACGCAGATTAAATATTTCTAAAACAGCGCCTTAGCGAGAATACTAAGGACACCGACCAGGTGAAGCAGGGATTGGCCTTCGTGGCTTAATCTCTGTGCGCTTATCTGCGGTTGAATGCTCTTTTTGGGTTGAATCCTTCTACTCCGGACTCTCGCCCAGGGTCTGGTAGTACTGTTTGATGTCTTCGCCGATGGTGGCGGTGATCTGATAGAAGACCTCGTGCGAGATCCGCACTGGCTGGTCATCGACCTGATCGGCCTGAGCACAGGTCTCCGCGATCAACCGATAGAGGTAATTGAGCACAAAACGCGGCTGGCGGAGCTTATCGAGCGCGCCGAGAATCTCGCGCTGCGGGATCACTGACGCGAACAGCTGATCGAGCGGGTAAGGGTCGGTGGGATCTTCGCGACAGATGCGCAGGCGTGCAGACATCATGTCGAACAGCTGCTTATCGCCCCAGCGGAACGGATAGATGATCTTCTGCTTGTCGAAGCGTGCCTCATTCGCCTTCTCCGAGCCGGCCTTGCGCACCGCCTCGTAGAGCTGGCGCGGTAGCAGCATCTTAAAGCTCAGGTTCGGATGCAGCTGGAGAATGCGATTGTTCCAGAGCGGCCAGACGAAGTCCTCCATGCGCTCGCGATCACCATTGATCAAAGAGGGCTCGTCGACCTTATCCATGACCACCACGATCTGCTGGTAGCCAAGGCTGAGCACGACATCGATAAACTTGGTGGCGAACAGCCGGCGCACATCGTCGTCATCGCGCCAACCGGTGCGCTTAACATCCTGATCCTTGAGATAACCCTGCGGGATTGAGCGCAGCGCACACTCGACATCCTTGGCATTGCGGTCCCGCACCAAGATCTCCCGTTCCGCGGAGCGCGCAACGCCGCGATAGAAGGCGCTGCGGACCAGCGGCAACAGGCCTAGCGAGAGCAGTGCGGCGCTGGATTCCTTGAGGCTATCGAAGAAGCCGCCAATCAGCCCCCGGGGCATCAAGCGCTTGGATAGCGACGCCATGATACGGTTATAACGATCTGGGGGCCCGCTGACATAGAAAGCCATCAGCATCATCAGATCATGACGTCGGTATTGCTCCAGTTTTTCCAAGTGTAGGTCAGCGTCCTTGGCCTCTTTGAGCAAGGCTTCCATGCCACAGACCAGTATCGCATCCAAATGTTGGGCGAGGCCAAAATCCTTCAGTGTCACCGCCACCTCGCGGCGCCGATCTTGCTCGCTCTTGCGCTTGAAGGCTTCGAGGAACCCGTTGAAGTCATCGTAGTGCAGCAGCAGGATGCGATTCTGATCCTGATCCTGATGCTGGCGGTTGAAGTACTCGATGTTCTTTTCCAACGCCAGGCGCAACGCTGACTTACCGCTGCCCTTGACGCCGAAGATCATCGAGGTGCCGCGCCCTGGCGGATCTCCGAAGAACTTGTCCCAAGCCTGATGGTTGAAGGTATAACCGGACTCATTGACCAGATCTTCGAAGACCTTGTCGTTTTGTGCTTCTTCCTCGATGAACGGGTTACGAACCAGCCCATGAGACTTTAGAAACTGCGCCATCGCGATGGACATGGACAGAAATACCTTTTTCGACGAGTAGCAGCCGCGCCTGCAAACGAGGCCTAGTGTCCCTTTAGAGGGGCGTCAGCCGCAAGCTGGCTCTCGGGGATCAGGGGGGGTGTGCGCGAACTCTGTTCGGGGTTAGCGGCCAGCGCCGATCAGAGCTTTGGCGAATGCTCGATCACGATGAACAACAGTATTCCAAACGAGACGACCAGGATAATAATTCGCGGAATCAGCGTTTTCGCAGCATATCCTGCAAGCTTGCGCTTAAGCTCGCAGATGAAACCGCCTTCAGGCGCCTCGCGCATTTGGCAAATGTGCAGCGCGAAACGTGCAAGTAAGCGGCGCGCAAGATCGAACACGGAATACAGGAAGACGACGAGCGCGACAAAGGTACCTAACCCGATCAACCAATTTTCAAGATAGCCCATGATGATATTCCAAGGTTTAGCTCCTGGACAGAGGTCGACATGACTACCCTCTGTCAGTTAGGGACTATCCTGCCACAGCGCTGCATCTGTGTCTTTGCGATCTCCGGATAAATGACGGTTCGTTCCAAAAAACAGCGAGCCTGCGCGCCTGCAGTCTCAGGGGTCAGCATCAATCAGGATACAGCGTGCACTGTGCGTGTCGCTTAGCTGAACCGGTCGTGGATAGGTCGCCGAACAGGCCGCGATGGCCCGTGGACAGCGGGGATGAAAATGGCAACCGGCTGGAGGCGCGGCTGGCGAAGGCATATCACCGTCGAGCCGAATGATTTGGCGTCGTTCGGCCTTATCCATCATCGGCACCGCCGATAGCAGCGCCTGGGTATATGGATGGCGCGGATGGTCCAGCACCTCTGCGGCGCGGCCCTGTTCGACGATACGCCCCAGATACATCACCGCGACTTCATGCGCCAGATAGGCGACCACCGAGATGTCGTGGGTGATAAACAGGTAGCTGAGCCCAAGCTCATCTTGTAACCGCTTGAGCAAGTTCAGGATCTGTGCCTGCACCGAGACGTCGAGCGCGCTCGTGGGCTCGTCGCAGACGATCAGTTTGGGATCGACTGCAAGTGCACGGGCGACGCAGATGCGTTGACGTTGACCGCCAGAGAACTCGTGCGGATAGCGATCCATGGCCTGCTCGCCAATCCCCACCTGCTCGAGCAATTGCGCCACCCGGCGCCGCCGCGCTGCCCGCCCCTTCTCGATGCCAAGCGACTGCAGCCCCTCGCCGACGATGTCACCGACCAGCATGCGCGGGTTCATCGACGCGAAGGGGTCTTGAAAGATGATCTGCAGATCCTTGCGATAGCGCCGCATCTGGCCTGGTCGGATCGCAGCGAGATCGACCCCGTTGTAGCGCACTTGGCCGCCAGTCGGCGGTTCGAGCTGCAAGATGCCCTTGCCAACGGTCGTCTTGCCGCAGCCAGACTCGCCGACCAACGCCAGGGTCTGCCCGGCCTTCAAGCGCAGATCGACGCCATCGACTGCCTTGACATGCGCGACCGTGCGCCGAAACAGACCACGCTGAACCGGGAAATGCACCTGGAGCCCGTCGGCGTCGAGCAATGCGTGCCCATCGGGCTCCGCAGACCGAGATGGCGCCGACTCGGACTCTAGTACGGCATCCGCTGCTTCGACCTCTGCGGCGGCGGGTACCACAGACCCCACGGTTGCCCTGTTAGCCTCCGTCTCGCGAAAGCCCGCAGGTCCCTCAGCCCAGAGCAGACAGCGCACTTGCTGCTCAATGTTGGGCTGAAACCATCCGATCGACGCCTCGCGGCAGGCCGGCATGACCTGAGGGCAGCGATCAGCAAAGCGACAGCCAACGAAGGGCTGATCCAGAGGTGGCACCCGGCCTGGGATCACCGCTAGCTCACCACGCCGCTTGCTCGCGCTGGGCACACTCTCCATCAGCCGACGGCTATACGGATGCGCCGGCGCAGCAAAGAAGGTATCGACGTTGGCCTGCTCGACGATCTGCCCGGCATACATCACCGCAAGCCGGTCCGCGGTCTCGGCGACGACCCCGAGGTCATGGGTGATCAGCAGCACCGCCATCCCGGTCTGCGCCTGCAGCCCCTTGAGCAGCTGCAGTACCTGGGCCTGGATGGTGACATCGAGAGCGGTGGTCGGCTCATCGGCGACTAGCAGCTGTGGATCGCCGGCCAGTGCCATCGCGATCATCACCCGTTGTTTCATCCCGCCCGAGAGCTGGTGCGGGAATTCGCCCGCGCGCTGCGCCGGGTCTGGGATACCGACCGACCGCAGCAGCTCGACCACCCGTTCGGCGACCGCCGCCTTGGGCAGGCGCTTGTGCAACCGCACTGCCTCAGCGATCTGATCGCCCACCTTGAGTACCGGGTTCAGCGAGGTCTGCGGCTCTTGGAAGATCATCGCCATGCGCCCGCCGCGAACGCTGCGCATCTCGCGCTCAGTCAATGCCAACAGCTCGGTGCCATCAAGCTGCACCGAGCCATCGGTGATCCGACCGGACAGCGGCAGCAGACGCATCAGCGACAGCGCCGTCATCGACTTGCCACAGCCGGATTCGCCAAGCAGCGCGAGGGTCTCGCCGCGGCGAATCTCGAAGCCAACGCCATCGCAGACCTGCACCGGCCGCTCACCGGTGCCGAGCTGTGCGCTTAGATCCGAGACATGAAGCAAGACGTCGCTCATCGAGACAGGCCAAGGCGGCGGATCAGGGTGTAACAGATCTGAGGCGAGCTCATGTCGCGCTCCGCAGCCGAGGATCGAAGGCATCCCGGACCACATCGGCAAGCAGATTGGCGGCCAGCACCAGGGTGAACATGAAGACGAAGGCCGCAGCCAGCGACCACCAGACCACCGGGTCGCGCGCCAGCTCCAGCCGAGCGCTATTGATCATGTTGCCCCAGCTGTTCATGGTCGGATCGACCCCGATATTGACATAGGACAGCACCGCCTCAGCCAGTACCAAGCCGCTGAAATCCAGCACCAGCGTGATCATCACGATATGCAGCACATTCGGCAGGATGTGGCGTCCAATCACCCTGGAATGGCGCACGCCCAGTGAACGCGCCGCCTGGACATAGTCGGCCTCGCGCAGCTTCAGCGACTCGCCGCGCAGCAGCCGGCAGAGCCCCGTCCAGCTGGTCACGCCAAGAATGATGCAAAGGAACAGCAGGCGCAGATCGGCACGCTCAACGAGGCTCTCAAACTGCTCCGCGTTGTTGGTCATGTAGACCTGCAGCAACAGGATCGCGGCCGCGATCAATAGCACACCCGGAATCGAGTTCAGCGTGGTGTAGAGATACTGGATCAGATCGTCGGTGCGACCGCCAAAGTAGCCCGCCATGATGCCTAAGATCACCGCCGCCGGCAGCATCACCAGTGTCGTCAGCGTACCGATCACCAGGCCCGTGCGGATACTCTTCAGGCTCTGATAGAACACATCCTCACCAACCTTGTCGGTGCCCAGGATGTGGTACTTGGCGGCCAGCTCGGCAGCGACGAAGCTGAGCACCAGCATCAGCGCCAGGGTGATCAGTCCGATCCGCCAAGGAAGCTCGGACTCACCACGCCAGATTGCATGGGCGCTCTCGTTAAACGGCTGTCGCCAGCGCCAGGCAAGGGCAGCGATCAGGATCACCATCACCGCGGTCCAGGCAATGAGTCCCTTGACCATCCCGAAGAGTCCGCGCCAGGCGATATCGGCACCCCGCTGCGATGGATCATCCAAGTGCGCACCGCCATGCTCGAGGCGCGGATAGCCGCGGATCACGCTGCCGTCTGGCTGGTCAATGGGCTCTTTGACGAAGAGCTGGGTGGCAAAAGGTGCCGAGAAGGTCTTTTCCTGACGCTCACGCAGGCCGCTGAGCCAAAGATCCAGTACCGAGATGATCTGCCTCGAGTAGGTCGGTGCCGAGGTTGACAGCGTTTCCAAACCCTCTCCTTCGGCGACCGCTGGCTCGCCCTGATGGGCGGCGTCCTGCTCCATGGTGTCAGCGCCCCCCCCCGCCTCGCCGCTAGTCGCCCCAGCCTCATCGCTGCCGAGGAGGGTCGCATCGGCCTGCACGACTGACTCGATGCGCGGATGAAAATGCAGCGAATCGAGCAGCCCGATGCCGACGTAGAAGAGGATCACCACCAGCGCGGTCACGCCAACCGGCGAGCGCCCGACCTGGACCCAGGGACCGCGCAGGTGCTCATGGCGCGCGGCATAGAAGCCAAAGCCGATGCCAACCGCGATTAGCACGAAGATCAGGGCGTCGGTGATCAGGATGACCGGCACGGCAGCGCCCTCAAGACAGCCGGACCCTGGGATCGACCAGGGTGTAGGAGATGTCGGTCATGATCAGACCGATGATGTAAAGCACCGAGCCCAGGAAGACCATGGCCCGCACGATCGAGAAGTCCTGGCGGTTGATCGCATCGATGGTATAGCTGCCAAGGCCAGGCACGCCGAAGAAGGATTCGATGATTAGTGCCCCCATGAACAACAGCGGCAGCACCGCGACCACGCCGGTGAGAATCGGTATCAGCGCGTTGCGCAGCACATGGCGAAACAAGACCGAACGCTCACGCAGCCCTTTGGCGCGAGCGGTACGGACATAGTCGCGGTTGATCTCCTCGAGGAAGAAGGTGCGGTACAGCCGTGTGCTGCTGCCGATGCCAGCGGCCACGCCAACGACGACGGGCAAGATCAGGAACTTCAAGGCCTCGAGCCCGCGATCGTAGCCTGAGATCGGCACCAGATGAAACAGCTTACCGATCAAGAACTGGCCACCGATGATGTAGAACAGACCCGAGATCGACATCATCGCCACCAATAGGACGACGCTGCCGAAGTCGATATAGGTGGCACGGAAGAACACGATCATCAAGGCATAGCTAATGGCGATGGCCAGCCCCACTAGCAGGGTCGGGATCGCGATCGCCAAACTCGGCCACATGCGCTGGCGGATGTCGAAGCCGATATCGCGGCCGCTGTCGGACTGACCAAAGTCGAACGCGAACAGTTTCAGCGACTTGTCGAAGAAGATGGTCTCGGTGACGGCACCAAGCCCGTCGGCCTCCGCATTGAACAGCAGCGGCTTGTCGTAGCCATGCTCTGCCTTCCAGGTATCGATCGCCTCCTGGGTCACGCGCTTGTCGCCAAGCTGCATCCGCGCCATGTCATCGGGCGTATTGACGACGAAGAACAACAGGAAGGTGATTAGGTTCACGCCAATCAGGATCGGCAGCGCATAGAGTAGGCGACGCAGGATGTAAGCGCTCATCGGGCTCGGCTCCGCTCACGCCGACGCGCCACCAACAGCGCCGGAATCGCGCCGACGACCAGGATCAGCACCAATGCGCCGATCGGCCAGAGGACCGGCGGATTCCAGCGCTCGCGTAGCTGCTCGCGCACCGCAGGGTCAAGCTGACGATACTTGAGGGTGTTGTTGGCCATCAGATTCGGCTTCACATTGTCCAGCCACTGATGATGCAGGCTGAAGGCCTTAGGATAGAAGCCGAACGACCAGGGCGCGTCATGGCGCAGGATCTCGGTCATGCGGTCGATCACCGCTTGGCGCGCGGGACCGTCCTCCATGTTCTTCATGCGTTCAAAAAGCTGATCGAACTCGGGATTTTGATAATTGGCCGCGTTCTCGCCACCATCAACCTTGCGATTGGGACCATAAAGCAGGAAGAAGAAGTTCTCCGGGTCCGGATAGTCGGCATTCCAGCCCCACATGAACACCTGGCCGGTACCCTCGCGCATCTTCTCCTGGAAGCGGTTGTAATCGGTCGCGCGCACGACCAGCTCGATACCCAGCTTGGCGAACTGCTTGCGCATCCAGTTCAGCCGCGCCTTGCCATCGGGTCCCGCATCCATGGCCTCGTAATAGATCGTTAATGGCCGCCCGGTCTCTGGGTCACGTCCATCTTGATAGCCGGCCTCGGCGAGCAGCGCCTTGGCGTCTTCTAATGGCCTGCGCACCGCTCGCCCATCACGCCAATCGAACACATAGGGATTGATGCCAGCCTTGCCTTCTCGGTGACCAAAGATCCCAGGCGGAATCGGCCCCTGGCCCTGGACTCCGCGGCCGTTAGCGAAGATCGAGATGTACTCATCAAAGTCGACCGCGATGCTGATCGCCTGCCGCAACAGTCGCGCGCGATCCGAGTCGCCGCCCAGCAGCGGATCGCGCATATTGAAGCCCATGTACCAGATCGAGGTCTGCACCGCGGTGACCAGCTCGATCCCCTGCTCGCGCATATCATCGGTGAGCCCAGCCTCACCCGCCGCATCGAACTGGATCGCCTGATCGAAGGCATCAGAGCTGACGCCCGAGCTATCGTAATAACCCTGCAGGAACTTGTTCCAGTAGGGGATGCTTTCCTGCTCGAGACTGTAGATGGCCTGATCGATGAAGGGCAGCGGCTTGCCGGCATCCTCTAGCAATCCGGCGGCCTGGTCCTCGGGCATGCCTGCGCTCGGATAGCGCTCGCCGTGGAAGTTCGGATTGCGTGCCAGCACCATGCGCAGGTTCGGGTTGTTCTCGCTGAGCATGAAGGGGCCGGTGCCGACCGGATACCAGTCGAGCGTCAGGTTGTTTTGCTTCATGCCAAGCTGCCCGTAGAGCGCCTCCGCTTCCCAGGGCATGGGTGCAAAGAACGGCATCGCCAACCAGTAGACAAACTGCGGGTAGCGCCCCTCGAGCCGAATGCGATAGCGATAACGATCGATGACCTCGGCCCCGTCGAACGCAACCTGGCGCAGATCGAAGAACTGCCGCTCGCCGTCCACCGGCTCGGGCGCCGCCGCCTCAATCTGCTCGCTGAATTCAGTAAATCCAAGGATGTGGTCACCCATCAGGCCGGCAATCGGCGAGTGCAGCCAGGGGGTCGCAAGGCGCTTGATCTGATAGACATAGTCCTCCGCAACCAGCTCGCGCGTGCCGGTCTCAGGCAGGTCATCAAGGGCATTGATCTGCCCCACCGTCTCGGCATCGAGCCGATGATAGAGGTAAGCGCCCTCCGCGTCCTTTGCAAAGGCCGGATGTGGCTGATAGCGGATACCAGGGCTAATCTCGATCAGATACTCGCTGACTGCGATCTGGTTGGGATCAGCATCCGCTGGCAGGCGCTCTCCGTTCGCGTCGAGGTAGCGCACCTCGGGCAGGGTCTGGGCGGTGAGCGGAACAAGCTCGTAAGGCCGGTTCAGGAAGTGGTACTGGAGCGGCGGCTCGTAGATTTGCGCAATGAAGGCATACTCGTTCGAGCTGTAGGAGCGCACCGGGTCCAGATGCTTAGGCCGCTCAGTAAAGGCGCCGTAGAGGGTATTCTCCCCAGATTGCGACTCGGGATACGGGTTGTTCCAAGGCGGCTCGCCGCACGCACTCAGGGACAGCAGCACAACCATCAGCAGAGGCCAGGAGCGGCACGCTCGCAACATAGATGCTTTCCGCGCAGGCTGAGTTTCTGTAACGTTGGGGGCCGCTTCAAACATAGGCAGATTCAAGCCTCGCCTAGGCGCACAATCTTCCTACATCTTATCCGCATGGAGAGACCATATGGGCTTTTTGTCCGAGAAACGTATCCTAGTGACTGGGGTTGCTAGCAATCGCTCGATCGCCTGGGGTGTTGCCCAGGCCATGCATCGCGAAGGCGCAAGCTTGGCCTTCACCTATCAAGGGGAGAAGCTCAAGGGTCGGGTCGAAGACCTGGCATCCCAATGTGACGCTGAGTTCGTGTTGCCCCTCGACGTATCCAGCGATGAGCAGATCGATAGCTGTTTCGCCGCCCTCAGCGAGCACTGGGATGGCCTCGACGGCATCGTGCACTCGATCGCATTCGCGCCCAAGGATCAGCTTGAGGGTGATTACGTCGACAGCGTCACACGCGAGGGGTTCGCCGCTTCGCACGATATCAGCTCCTATAGCCTCGCCGCTCTCGCCAAGGCGGGGCGCCCACTGATGCAGGGGCGCAACGGGGCCATCCTGACCATGAGCTACCTCGGCGCGGTGCGGGCCGTGCCGAACTACAACGTGATGGGGATTGCCAAGGCCAGCCTAGAGGCCAACGTCCGCTATCTAGCCGCGTCGCTCGGCCCAGAGGGCACAAGGGTCAATGCCGTCTCAGCCGGCCCCATCCGCACCCTCGCCGCAGCCGGCATCGCCGATTTCCGTTCGATGCTGAAACAGGTGGAAGAGCGCACGCCGCTGCGGCGAAACGTCACCATCAATGAGGTCGGCAATGCTGGCGCCTTCCTCTGCTCTGATCTCGCATCCGGCATCACCGGCGACGTGCTCTACGTCGACACCGGCTACCATATCCTCGGCCTCGGCTGAGCTGAACTGCCGGCCCCAATCCGGGCCGGTCTAGAATGGCTCGTCCGTCACCAGGGGCTTGCGCTCGATCTTCGCCTGCGCCTTCATCGCTGCCAGCACCGCGTCGACATCGGCAATCGCCAGCGCCCGCGTCAGCATGCGCGCTTCGGCCTCGAGTTCAGCCTCCTCGAGCTGTGTCGGATCGCCGTCCTCGACCTCAGTGACGACGACAACGAAGGCGTCAGCGGAATCTGATGCGCTCGTGCTGCCAACGCTCTGATCCTCATTGACCGTCGGCCGCGGCAATGAGAAGGCAAGCTGAGTAACCTCGGAAGGGGTCCCGACTGCGGTCCGATCGATCTTCCCAGCATTCACCACATCGAAACCTTCAGCCGCTGCTGCCAGGGGCTGTCCGCCCTTAACGCGCGCGACGACAGCCTCGGCCGCAGCCTCCGCCGCTTCGGCTGCCTGCTGCGTCTCGAGGAGCGCAACGATCTCATCGCGCACCTCAGCAAGCGGTCTCACCGAGGGCTCGCGATGCTCGGCGACCCGCAGCACCAGCGCCTGCAAGGCTTCAGGATCGGGTTCGAGCAGCACGCTGTTGTTGTCGAGCGCAAGCACCTCTTCGCTGAATGCGGCAGCAACCACGCGCGGATTCGCAAAGATGCCTTCTCCACCGCTGCGATCGAGCCAATCGCTGAGCTGAACCTCAAGACCCAGGGTCTCAGCCGCAGGGATCAGGCTATCTGGCGACTCATAGGTCAGCGTGGCCAGCTGCTCAGCCTGCTCAAAGAAGATCCCTTCAGCACTGCCGCTGCTGAGATCGGCGATCAGCTCGTCTTTCACCGACTCAAAAGGCTTCGGCTCGCCGCCGCGCGCTGCTAAGACCTCGACCAGGTGGTAGCCGAAGCGGCTGCGAACAGGCTCGCTCAGGGTCTCCGGCTCAAGCGCGAAGACCGCTTGCTCGAACGCAGGATCGAGCGCACCGCGGCCGATCCAGCCCAGCCCCCCACCCTGACTGGCGCTGCCCGGGTCTTCGGAGACCTCGGCCGCAACCGTCGCGAACGGCTCACCGGCGGCAAGGCGCTGCTGGATCGCCTGCAACCGCTCGCGGGTCTTGTCGAGCACAGCCTGATCGGCATCGGCCGGAACGCTCAACAGGATGTGGCGCACTTGCCGCTCCTCCGGCGCCGTAAACTCGTCAAGCCTGAGTTCGTACTGTTCCCGCAAGCTAGCCTCGTCGACTCCCTCATCAGGTGCAGAGAGTTCAGCGGCATCGAGCAACAGATAACTGACCCGCACCTGCTCCGGCGTCGCAAACTGCTCTGAATGCTCGTCGTAATAAGCGGCAATGGCCGCATCGGTCGGCGGCTCGACAGAGGCCTCGAACGACGCCCTTGGCACGGTGGCAAAGGCAAGGCTGCGCTTCTGATGCACCAGGCTCGCGCTTCGTTCAGCTAAGGTATCGGTGACGAAGGCGGTCTCGCGAATCGCTCGCGGCAACTGACTGATCAGCAACTCGCTGCGCAGGGAATTCTCGTAGGCGGCCGGCGTGAGGCCCTGCAGTCGCAGCACTCGCTGGTACTGGGCATTGGAGAAGGCCCCATCTTGCTGAAACGCCGGCTCACTGAGAACGGCGGCGCGGATGGCCTGGTCCGAGGTCCGCAGCCCCATGGCCTCAGACTCTGCCAGCAGCAAGGTCTCGCGGATCATCCGCTCGAGCACCTGCTCGCGAATGCGCTGATCATCGAACAACGCCGGATCATAGGCATCGCCTAACCGATCCCGCAGCTGCACCCGGGTGCGATTGACGTTCTGATTGAAGGCGCGCTCGGTGATCTCGCTGCCGTTGACGCTGGCAACGACGGGCTCGGCGCCACCGCCAAAATAGGAATCAACACCCCAGAAGGCGAACGGGATCGTGATGAGGATCACAATGGCCCAGGCAACCCAACCCTGAGCGCGTTCTCGAATCTCCTGCAACATAACTCGTAGGACTCAGCGTGCGAGGGAATGACAGGACAAATGAAAACGGGGTATCCAGAGCGGATACCCCGTATCAGAGAGATGGCGGAGTGGACGGGACTCGAACCCGCGACCCCCGGCGTGACAGGCCGGTATTCTAACCAACTGAACTACCACTCCGCGAAACTGTGGCGTCAAAACGAGGCTCAACGAAATTAGGGATGCCATGGATGGTGGGTGCTGCAGGGATCGAACCTGCGACCCTCGCCTTGTAAGGGCGATGCTCTCCCAGCTGAGCTAAGCACCCCCGATTTTGACTCCCCACTCAGGGGTCTGCTCGAAGGGCAGCCGACGCATATTCAGGTTTCTACCCGAAACAAGCAATCATTGTATCGCGTCTTTGAGCGCTTTGCCAGCCTTGAACGACGGGTTTTTCGATGCGGCGATCTGGATGGCAGCCCCGGTTTGCGGGTTGCGCCCGGTCCTTGCGGCACGCTCCTTCACAGTAAAGGTCCCAAAGCCGATGATCGAGACAGAGTCGCCGTTCTTGAGCGTTGCCGCCACGGAGTCTGTAAGCGCATCCAGTGCACGCGCAGCCGCCGATTTTGGGATGTCAGCCGCCTCGGCCATCGCGTCTACAAGTTCTGATTTATTCACTAGTACTAATCCTCCTGCTTGGCCCCGGGCCTTGGAACCAAATTTAGTTTTTGCAACATGACCGCGGATCTGGATCCTCGGAGCCTCGTGCCGCAACCGTTTCGGGAACAACGAACTCGCCCCCACTCCGCGCCGGATTGTTAAGTAGGACCTCAGAGGTGTCAACCTAAAAACCTACAGCTGCGGATGTTCGACGAGCATTCACGGCACCGAGGCGTCGTGGTCAGACCGTCAAGACCTGATCAGTGATGGGTACGTACACCAGCGTCGGGCTTCTTGGTGTCCTCCACTGGAGGCGCAACATCTTGCCGGCTGTCCTCTTCCTCTGGGCGCGGCGTGGGGCGCGCTGCAAGGGCGTACTCAAGCACCTCATCAATCCAGCGTACCGGCCGAATATCCAGATTCTGCTTGATATTTTTTGGGATTTCGACCAGATCACGCTCGTTTTCATGAGGGATCAGCACCTGCTCGATTCCGCCCCGATGCGCTGCTAGCAGCTTCTCCTTGAGCCCACCAATTGGCAGCACCTCCCCGCGCAGGGTGATCTCACCGGTCATCGCGACGCTGGAGCGCACGGGCACATCGGTCAGGGCCGACACCAACGCGGTGCCCATGGCCACGCCTGCACTGGGGCCGTCCTTCGGCGTCGCACCCTCGGGCACGTGAATGTGGATGTCATACTTCTGATGGAAATCGAGATCAATGCCGAGCGATTCGGCGCGCGAGCGCACGACCGTCATCGCCGCCTGGATCGACTCCTGCATCACATCGCCAAGCTGCCCGGTGAAGGTGAACTTACCCTTGCCAGGCACCAGTGCCGCCTCGATACGCAGGAGTTCGCCGCCGACCTCTGTCCAGGCTAGACCCGTGACCTGCCCGACTTGATCGTGCTCGTCGGCAAGGCCGAAGCGGAAGCGACGCACCCCTAGGTATTTGTCCAGAGACTTAGCTGTGACGGTGATGCTGTTCTCGCGCTTCTTGACCAGGATCTCTTTGACCACCTTGCGACAGATCTTCGAGATCTCGCGCTCGAGATTCCGCACGCCGGCCTCGCGGGTGTAGTAGCGGACCAGATCACGGAGCGCTGCCTCGCGGATCGTCAGCTCTCCGCGCTTGAGCCCGTTGTTCTTCATCTGCTTCGGGATCAGGTAGCGTTCAGCGATGTTGATCTTCTCGTCTTCGGTGTAGCCCGAGAGCCGGATCACCTCCATGCGGTCGAGCAGCGCCGGCGGAATATTGAGCGTATTCGCAGTCGCGACGAACATCACCTCAGAGAGATCGAAGTCGACCTCGAGATAATGATCGTTGAAGGTGTGGTTCTGCTCCGGGTCCAGCACCTCGAGCAACGCCGAGGCCGGATCACCGCGGAAATCCATCGCCATCTTGTCGATCTCGTCGAGCAAGAAGAAGGAGTTGCGCGATCCGGACTTGGACAGATTCTGAATAATCTTGCCTGGCAGCGCCCCGATGTAGGTGCGGCGATGGCCGCGGATCTCGGCCTCATCGCGCACGCCGCCTAAAGACATACGCACGAACTTGCGATTGGTCGCCCGCGCAATGGACTGACCGAGCGAGGTCTTGCCGACGCCGGGCGGCCCCACCAGGCACAGGATTGGCCCTTTGAGCTTGCGCACCCGCTGCTGCACGGCTAGGTACTCGGTGATACGCTCCTTGACCTTCTCCAGCCCGTAGTGATCCGTGTCGAGCACCTTCTCTGCGACGCCGACATCGTTGCGAATGCGCGTGCGCTTCTTCCAAGGCACCGAGACGAGGGTGTCGATGTAGTTACGCACCACGGTGGCCTCCGCCGACATCGGCGACATCAGCTTCAGCTTGTTGAGTTCGGCCGTGGCCTTCTCCTTCACATCCTTAGGCATCCCGGCTGATTCGATGCGTTTACCGAGGTCTTCTAGCTCGTTTGGCGCATCTTCAAGCTCGCCGAGCTCCTTCTGGATGGCCTTCATCTGCTCGTTCAGATAGTACTCGCGCTGGTTCTTCTCCATCTGGCGCTTGACGCGGCCACGGATGCGCTTCTCCATCTGCAGGATGTCGTTCTCCGACTCCATCAGGCCCATCAGATGCTCGAGCCGTTGCTGGACGTCGATCATCTCGAGCACGCGCTGCTTCTCATCAAGCTTCAGCGACATGTGCGCGGCCATGGTGTCGGCCAAGCGACTGGCCTCATCGATGCTGGCCAGCGAAGTCAAGACCTCCGGCGGCACCTTCTTGTTGAGCTTGACGTACTGATCAAACAGCGCCACCGCCGAGCGCATCAACACCTCTTGTTCTCGCTCGTCGGCCTCGAGCTTCTCATCGAGCGGCGTGACCGTCGCGGTAAAGGTGTCATCGGTCGAGATATAACGGCTTGCTTTAGCCCGTTGATGGCCCTCGACGAGGACCTTGACCGTGCCGTCGGGGAGCTTCAATAGCTGCAGCACATTGGCGAGGGTGCCGATATCGTGCAGATCCTTCACTGAAGGGTCATCGACATCGGCGTTCTGCTGCGCGACCAGCAGGATCTGCTTGTCGCTGGTCATGGCCGCATCCAATGCCTTGATCGACTTGTCCCGGCCGACAAAGAGCGGGATCACCATGTGCGGGTACACGACGACGTCGCGTAGCGGTAGCACCGGTATCGCTTGGCTTGATGCCGTTGCGTCGAGGACCCGAGGGTCCGAATCAGTCTTGCCCATATTGCTGTGCTCGTAATCTGACACCCCTCGCCCCCATCAACAACAAGGTTGATGACCAGGATCGAGAAGGTGGGTTTGGCATAAACGCCCTACTAAGAGGGAGGTTAGGGCAGCGTGCAAGCGGTTCAATCTGTAGCGCGAGGCTGAGGCCTCGTGTTGCGATCGCAAAACAACAAGGGAGCAGCGCCGAGTCCGACGCGCAACGCGCGTTGGAGTTGCTGAAGCGCGGCGCGATCAGTCGGACGAGGCAAGGCGTGGTTGTTCGCCACCATCGTAGATCACGAACGGTGGGCTTTCACCATTAACCACCGACGCATCAACGACCACCTTACTGACATCATCGATCGACGGCAGATCGTACATGGTATCGAGCAGCACCTGCTCCATGATCGTGCGCAGCCCCCGGGCGCCAGTCTTGCGCTCCATGGCTTTGGTGGCAATGGCCCGGAGGGCGTCATCGCGCAGTTCGAGCTCACAACCCTCCATCTCAAACAGTCGCGCGTACTGCTTGGTCAGCGCGTGTTTAGGCTCGGTCAGGATGCGGATCAGCGCCGCTTGATCAAGCTCCTCCAGCGTCGCCATCACGGGCAGTCGGCCGACGAACTCCGGGATCAGCCCGTAACGGATCAGATCTTCAGGCTCAACATGGCTCAACAGCTCGCCAATCGCCCGATCGTCATTCTTGCTGTGGACCTCGGCCGAGAAGCCAATCCCGGTCTTCTTTGAGCGGTCTCGTATCACCTTATCTAGGCCGGCAAAGGCGCCACCGACGATGAACAGGATGTTGCTGGTATCAACTTGCAGGAACTCCTGCTGCGGATGCTTGCGGCCACCCTGAGGTGGCACCGAGGCGACCGTTCCTTCGATCAGCTTCAACAAGGCCTGCTGGACACCCTCACCCGAGACATCGCGGGTGATCGATGGGTTGTCAGACTTGCGTGAAATCTTGTCGATCTCGTCGATGTAGACGATGCCGCTCTGCGCCTTCTCGACGTCGTAGTCGCATTTCTGCAGCAGCTTCTGAATGATGTTCTCGACATCTTCACCGACGTACCCAGCCTCGGTGAGGGTCGTCGCATCGGCAATCGTGAAGGGGACATTGAGAAGACGCGCCAAGGTCTCAGCTAGCAGCGTCTTGCCGGAGCCGGTCGGCCCGATCAGCAGGATGTTGCTCTTTGAGATCTCGATATCTTCTTTGGCATCAGAGACCTCAAGGCGTTTGTAATGGTTGTATACGGCAACCGAGAGGACCTTTTTCGCCTTCTCTTGACCAATCACAAACTCGTCGAGCGACTCGTTGATCTCGCGTGGCTTCGGCAATCGGCTGGTGGCCTCGCCGAGGCCCTCTTGCATCTCTTCCCGAATGATATCGTTGCAAAGCTCGACGCACTCATCACAGATGAAGACCGACGGACCCGCGATCAGCTTGCGCACCTCGTGCTGACTCTTACCGCAGAACGAGCAGTACAGAAGCTTTCCTTCGTCGCTCTTTCCATGGGTATTTCCGCTCATAGATCATCTCTCCGGGATAGGCGCTGCGGGGCCGGAAGGGAATGGGATAGCATGGGACAGGCTGAAGCAATCGGCCGCCGGGCTTTGCTCGATCATAACCCGTCAAGCCCAGATGGCAACCGTGCATCTAGACCTAGGTCAGGATATAGGTCATTGCAAGCGGGTTACCAATGGCAAGATCGAACAGGAGCGCACCCATCATCAGGATCTGAGCACATGAGGGTGCACGCCGGCTGCAACCTCAGTCGGCGGGCTTGGAGCGTGCATCAAGCACCTTATCGATCAGCCCGTAAGCGACGGCATCCTCTCCCCCCATAAAGCGATCGCGTTCGGTATCGTCGGCGATGCGCTCGATCGGCTGCCCGGTATGGTGCGATAAGATGTGGTTGAGTTGCTCGCGTGCGTGCAGGATCTCTCGCGCGTGGATGTCGATGTCGCTTGCCTGTCCCTGAAAACCACCCAGCGGCTGATGGATCATCACCCTTGAGTGCGGCAGACAGCATCGCTTGCCGGCAGCACCGCCGGCAAGCAACAGCGCCCCCATACTCGCGGCCTGGCCGACACACATGGTGCTGATCTCCGGGCGGATGAACTGCATGGTGTCATAGATGGCCAAACCGGCGGTCACCGACCCACCTGGCGAGTTGATATAGAAGTGGATGTCTTTATCCGGATTCTCTGACTCCAGAAACAACAACTGGGCAACAACGAGATTGGCCACGTGGTCGTCGACCGGACCAACCAGGAAGACCACTCGCTCCTTCAGGAGTCGGGAAAAGATATCGAAGGAACGCTCGCCACGTGCGGTCTGCTCGACCACCATGGGAACCAGTCCTAGCGCATGCGGATCGGGGCGCCGATCGGCGTTGTCGGTGTTCATCGTCATTTGGGGGCTCAGCTTGGTTAAGAGATCAGCAGAGGCCGCAGCAGTCACTGCTGGGACGTCAGCTCACTGAAGCTGATCGGCTCATCGGTGACCTCGAGCTGGTCTAGCACATGTTCGACGACCAGATCCTCGAGCACCACGGACTCGATCGTCGCCAATCGCTGGCGGTCGGCGTAGTAGTAGTCGATCACCGCCTGCGGATCATCATAGGTTGCGGCCATCTCTTCAACCTTCGCGCGGACGCGCTCGGCATCTGGGGACAGCTCGTTTTGTTTCACAACCTCTCCGACAACAAGGCCCAGAGCGACCCGACGCCAGGCGTTGTCGGCAAAAATCTCGTCCGGCAGCTTGATCTCTGAGTTTCCACCCAGGTTCTGGGTCATCTGCTGGCGCAGCGACTCGATCTCCTCATTGACGAGTGCGGCGGGCACCAAGATGGGGTTCACCTCAAGCAGCAGGTCCATCACCTGATTCTTGATCCTGGCCTTGACCCGCTCGGTGCGCTCGCGGTCGAGATTTGAACGCACATCGGTACGGAAATGCTCAAGATCGCCATCCTCGACACCGAACTCAGCGATGAATTCGGCGTCGATCTCGGGCAAGATCGGCTCTTCGACGGTCTTGACCGTCACCTCAAACTGCGCCGGCTTTCCGGCCAGCGCCTGTTGTGGATATTCCTCTGGAAAGGTCACTTCCACCGAGCGCTGTTCACCCGCAGTCGCGCCGATCAGCTGCTCCTCGAAGCCAGGGATAAACCGACCGGCTCCGATCTCGACCTGAGCCCCCTCGCCATGGCCACCCTCGAAGGCCTCGCCCTCGACCTGGCCCTCGAAATCGACGACGAGACGGTCGCCCGTCGTTGCGGCCCGCTCGACCGTCTCCCACCGCTTGCGCTGCTGGCGCAAGCGCTCGATCGTCTCCTCAACATCGGCGTCGGTCACCTCAACCTCTGGCCGAGCCAAGCTGCGCCCCTCGAGAGATGCCAACGTCACCTCAGGCAGCACCTCGAACTCGGCGACGTAGGCATAGCGACCGGCAGGCTGATCCAGCTCAGGCTCGATCTCAGGACGCCCAGCCGGTCGCAGCTCGGCTTCAGCGACGGCCTGCGGATAGCTCGTTTCGACATGCTCGCTGAACACCTCCATCCGCACTGAGTCGCCGAAGCGTTGACGCAGCATACGCAATGGCACCTTGCCTGGCCTGAAACCTGGTAGGCGAGCGGAGCGAGCATAGCTTTGCAGCCGTTTTTCGATCTCCTGCTCGATATCCTCAGCAGGGAGCTCGACCTTCAACCGTCGCGTGAGACCGTCCCCAGTCTCGACCGATACTTGCATTGTCGTCCTCCGGCTATGGTGCCGGTGGCACCGAGAAAACGAGCAAAAATAGCACTAAAGGCGCAGTGAAACCAAGCCTAGTCGGAATCAACCAGCTGAAGTGACGGCTTGACACGCAACCGCTTAGCCGCCTCGTACTCATCGTCGGTCATCTGACTACCGACGATGTTGCGCAGCAGATCAGCATCCCGATCGCCTCGGTCGACCGCCAGCGAGAGCCAGTAGTGCGCCTGTGCCAGATCGATGTTGACGCCGCGGCCCTCCGCATAGATGAGGCCAAGCGCATAGAACGCATCCACCTCGCCGCGCGCCGCCGCGTCGCGAACGCGCTGCACGACGCTTGGGTCGTTGCGCAGCAGCACCAGGTCTTTAAGGTAGCTATTATCCGCCATCAGGACTCGGCACCTGCGAATGATTATCCTGTCACACGAAAAAAGGCGGGGGAACCCGCCTTACTCGGCCCCGCCTGAGGCACAACCAGATCGACCATCCAGGACTCCGGCTGAGCCTCACGTCAGCCTCGCGCTGGTCCGGCCAGCTCACCTCAGCTCGGGCTGACAGCGACCGGCCGGATCAGAAGGCCTGATTCAGCCCTTGGCCCACTTGGAGAAGTTGTCGGTGCTCTTCTCCTCACCGTCGGCATATCCAGCCTCATAGGCCTCGGTCAGGCGCTGTTCTTCGCGCTTCGGATTCTGTAGGAAACCGCACTGCCAGCCCTGGATATATTCGTCGTCGACGCCGAGCTGCTCCATCTTGGTGACAGCGTCGTAGTAAAATTGGTTCATCGTCCACTCTCCGGTCAGCTGTTGAGATTCGGTTGCAAATCTTATGGTTGCGACTGCCATTAAGCGTCGGGCAGCCGCCTGAGCCAAGCCCTTAACGGGAGCGCGCCGGACCGATTACCGAAGCGCCTCGCGCGCAGGGGGTCTCCACAACGCGCATCTACCCAAATCTGGCTTAACTAATAAGAATACCGCTTCTTTCTAATACATACCAGCACTAGCGATAGCCGGGGGCCGTTCTGCCCAGTCGCTCGAGCGCTTTGCTTGCGATTGGCAGAGGGACAACCCAACCTGTGGTAGGGATGGCTCTGGTTGGGCAGGCGGCAGTGCCGCCACATCAGCCAGCGGCACCGAGCCCGATTGATGATAGGAGACCCCTCGATTATGCGTCCCGCTCAGTTGTTATCCGTCCTCGAGCGCGAACTCACCAGCGCCGCAGAGGGCCATCATACGCCGGTCATGCTCTGGGGACCGCCGGGCGTCGGCAAGTCGCAGATGATCGCGTTAGTTGCTGAACGCCACCAGGTACCGATGATCGACATCCGACTCTCGCAAATGGAGCCCAGCGATCTGCGCGGCATCCCCTTCCGGGTCGACCGGCACGTCGAATGGGCCATACCCGCCTTGCTTCCAGACGCAGAGCGCCACAGCGAGGCCGGCATCCTGTTCTTGGACGAGATCACCTCGGCCCCGCCCGCAGTCTCTGCCGCCGCCTATCAGCTGATCCTCGATCGCCGACTTGGCGAGTACCAGGTGCCTAAGCACTGGGCGATCTTCGCCGCCGGCAACCGGCAGGGCGACCGAGGCGTCACCTACAGCATGCCGGCACCACTAGCGAATCGTTTCTCGCACTTCGAGGTCGACACACATCTTGACGACTGGGTCGCCTGGGCTTATCGCAAGGGTATGGATGAACGGGTCATCGCCTTCCTGCGCTTTCGCCCCGAACTCTTGTTCGACTTCGACCCCGCTCACAACCCGGTTGCCTTTCCATCACCGCGCTCCTGGGAATTCGCACATCGCGCACTGCAAAAATTCCAAAACGATCCGCAGCTGCTCCAGGGGACACTGCAGGCCTGCGTCGGACCGGCAGCCGGCATCGAACTCTCCGCCTTCGTTGCCAGCATCGACCAAATGCCGGATCTTGACGCCATCTGCCGCGGCGAGGCGGTCCCGGTGCCAAAGGAGATCGATCTCCAATACGCGGTTGCAGCGGCCCTGGTCGGCAAGGCGATTCGCGCTCGCGGCGGCGCCGAACATCAAACCGTGATTGGCAACATCCTGGTCTATGCCGGGCGCTTCCCGCAGCGCGAGATGGGCGTCATGTTGGTCTCCGACCTGCACCGCGCCATCGGCAGCGATCTGTTCGAGGTCCCGGCCTTCGCCGACTGGGCCAATGCCATAGCTGACGTCATGCTCTACAACTAACGGCTCGGACCTGGACATCCATGGCTGCAGATTTCATCGGCGATATCGATACCCACCCCCAGGGTGAGTGCCCCAGCGAGGTCACGCCGAGCCTCGATGCTCAAGACCTGCAGGCAATTGAGACCAAGCTCTCATCTGCCCGCACCCGACTGATCCTGGACAAGCCCTTTCTCGGCGCCCTGGTGCTGCGCCTGCCACTGCAGGTTGCCAGCAGCGACTGGTGCCCAACCACAGCGACCGACGCCCGCGCCTTCTACTACAACCCCGAGTACATCGACACACTCACCCTCGACGAGACCCAGTTTATGCTGGCGCACGAGGCGCTGCACTGCGCGCTCTCTCATTTCGCGCGCCGGCAGCACCGCATCAAGCACCGTTGGGACCTGGCCTGCGACTACGCGATCAACCCCTTGCTGGTCGACGACGGCCTGAAACCGCCGCCGAACGCCCTGTTGATGCCGATGTATAAGGGGATGACCGCTGAGGAGATCTATCCGCAGATCGATGATAACGATCAATCTGAAACCCTGGACACCCATGCCTACGACCGCGACGCTGACGGCCAAGGCCAGCACTCAGGCATGGACGAGCACGATCTTCAAGATCAGCAGCGCCAGACCAAGGCCGATGATGGCGAGAAAGGCCAAGGGACACCGCAGCAGGCAAAACAGTCCGACAATGAGACCGGCCGTGGCGAGCAAGCGCCAGAAACCGCGGCGGGAAAGGGCGCCGCACCCCCACCACTGACCCCGGACGAGCAAGAAACGTTGCAGGTGCAGTGGCAGCAACGTATGGCCGGCGCTGCGCAACAGGCGATGCAGGCGGGTCGACTCGGCGGCGAACTCAAGCGCATGATCGACCATCTGCTGCAGCCGCAGTTGCCTTGGCGCATGCTCCTTGCGCGTTACATGAATGCCCTCTCACGCCATGATTACAGTTGGTCGCGACCGTCCCGCCGGGAGGGTGATCACATCCTCCCGAGCCTGCGCAGCCAGCGCATCGATCTGGTCGTCGCGGTGGATACCTCCGGTTCGATCAAGGACGCCGAGGTCCAAGAGTTCATCGATGAGGTCGACGCCCTTAAGGCCCAGGTGCAGGCGCAGGTCACCCTGCTGCCCTGCGATAGTGCCCTCGCCCCGGGCGCACCCTTCCGTTTCGAACCCTGGGAACGTTTTCAGCGCCCGCGCGACCTAATCGGCGGTGGTGGCACCAACTTCAGACCAGTGTTCCAATGGGTGGACGATCAGGGGCTGAGTCCCGATCTACTGGTCTACTTTACTGACGCCCAGGGCACTTTTCCGGAACGCGAGCCAGCCTACCCAGTGATCTGGCTAGTCAAAGGCCGCGGTGAGGTGCCTTGGGGGCAGCGCGTGCAGCTGAATTGATCATGTATCTTTATTGACATGGGCCGACATCAACTTCGGAACCGCAAGCTTTGGGCTGTTCGACTGCGCGCGCCGTCACTGGCCATCGCCCTCGTGCTCATTGTCCTTCCCAACTTGGGACCTGCAGACCCCCTCGCACTGCCGGATTTCGGCAGCTCGGCCGATACCCTGATGTCGCGCGCCGAGGAGCGCGATCTCGGCCAGGAATTCATGAAATGGGTGCGCAAGGCGCTCCCGATCTCGGCTGACCCAGTCCTCACCGACTACATCCAGACGCTGGGCCAGCAGTTAGTGGCCACAAGCCAGAATCCAGGACGCTATGAGTTCTTTCTGATCGAGGAGCCGACCATCAATGCCTTCGCCGGCCCGGACGGGCATATTGGCGTCTTCGCCGGGCTAATCCTAGCCTCGCAAACCGAGGGCGAACTCGCCGCGGTGCTGGCACATGAACTCGCGCATGTCAGTCAAGATCACCTGATGCGCAGTTTTGAGTCGCAACGACAGATGGCCCTGCCCGCCACCGCCCTGCTCTTGGCCGCAGCCGTGCTCGGCGCCACCGTCGACGCCAATCTTGGCGCCGCCGGCCTCATGGGTGTCCAGGGCGCTGCGGCACAGAGGCAGATCAACTTCACACGCGCCAACGAGGAAGAAGCCGACCGCATTGGGATCGAAACCCTAGCCCGCGCCGGCCACAATCCCTACGCGATGCCGGGCTTTTTCCAACGCCTCGCCAAGACCACCCGGGTCTCCAAAAGCGAGGCTCCTGAGTTCCTGCGCACACATCCTGTGACCACCAGTCGCATCGCTGATGCACTCAACCGAGCCCGCCAATACGGCGTACGCCAGCGCCCAGACAGCCTCAGCTTTCACCTCGCGCGCGCCAACCTGCGCCAGCGCAGCGAGAGCAATCCGTCGCGTGCCGTCGAGCACTTCGCCAAGACGCTCGAGCAAGGCCGCTATCGTGACGAGACCGCACAGCGCTACGGCTACGCACTCGCCTTGACGCGAACAGGCCGCCTCCAGGCCGCTCGAGCCCAGCTCGAGCCACTGCTCGAGGAGCATCCATCGCAGACCGAATTCCTCGTCCTGCGCGCCGAGATCGACCGCCGTGCCGGCAAGCCACAGCAGGCCGTGCAGGATCTGAAAGGGCCCGTCGGCCTCTCTCCCGGCAATTGGCCGCTCAATCAAGCGTACGCAGAGTCGCTCATCGCCGCCTCGCAGCCGAAAGAGGCACTAGCGGCGCTGCAACGATTCGTTGCCCTGCGACCCGATATCGCGCCCATCTACGAGTTGATGGCCGACGCAGCCGGAAAATCGGGGCAACGCGCATTGAATTACCGTTATCGTGCCGAATACTTCTACTCCAGCGACGAGCTTGAGCCGGCAATCCGACAGCTTGAGTTGGCGCTGCGGTTAAAAGACCTCGACTTCCACCTCGCCTCGAGGCTACAGGTACGGTTGAACGAGCTGCAGGCCTTAGAGCGGGCGCGCAAGGCCCGAGAATGAGCCTCAGACTATGATGCAGCGCGCCGCAGAAACTTCGGGGTTTCCCCAGTCCGCAAGACCATAAATGCGGTTTTCAGTGTCCGACGAATACGCTAAGCTAAGCCGGTCGTAACAAAAAAACGATCGACCTCCAGCCCCAAAGGCTCCAACCCGTGTTCGATAGAGGAGATGTTCCATGATCGACGCAAAACGTAGAACCCTGCTTAAGGGCTCCCTTGGTGCCAGCGCGATCGGCGTTGCCGTCAGTGCTGGCCTGCTGACCCCCGGCACCGTCTTCGCTAACTGGCCCAAGGAGGCCTTCGCTGCGAGCGAGACAGATGCCGCCCTGAAGGATCTACTCGGCAGCGCTTCCACCGAAACCAGCGATCAGGTCAAGATCAAGGCCCCCGACATCGCTGAGAACGGCGCCGTAGTCCCAGTGACGGTCGAAAGTGACGTCGAGGGCGCCAAGTCGATCTCAATCATTGCGGCCGGCAACGGAACCCCGTTGATTGCCTCGTTCGATCTGGGCGCTGACGCCGTCCCGTTCGTATCCACCCGCATCAAGATGGCCAAGACCGCTGACGTCATCGCAGTGGTGCAGACCGAAGGTGGCCTGCTCAGCGCCGCCAAGCCCGTCAAGGTCACCATCGGCGGCTGCGGCGGCTGATCACCGACGCACCCTGGCATCATCAATCGGATAACGAACTGAGGTAAGACAATGGCAGGCGATATCAAAATCCGCGCCAAGACCAGCAACGGCGTGACCACCGTCAAGTCACTAATGAGCCACGAGATGGAAACCGGGCTCCGCAAGGACAAGAAGACCGGCGAGCCGATCCCCGCTCACTTCATCCAAGAGGTCACCGCCAAATGGAAGGATCAGGTCGTGATGACCGCCTTCTGGAGCGGTGGTGTCTCGAAGAACCCCTATCTGTCGTTCAAGTTCAACGGCGGCGAAAAGGGCGACACGGTCGAGATCACCTGGGTCGACAATCAGGACCAGACCCAGACAGGCACCGCCGAGATCGGCTAATCGCTGAGTGCATCGAACTCGACGCCCCGAGCGCAACATCTAAGCCCCGCTGTCAGCGGGGCTTTTTTTTGGGTGGGTCAGCCCCCCGTGCTCAGTCCGATGCCATCTGTCGCTGGCGGCGTGCGATCTCGATCGCGGACACATCACGCAATGAGCCGGTGTAGAGCTTCCGCCCACCGCTCGGGCGCCGACGAAAGCGCCGATAGCTCCATAGGTATTGGTCCGGGCAGACGGCGATACACTGCTCGATACCCCGATTCAGGGCGGCAGCTGCGGTCACATCGTCCTCACTGTCGATGCCCTCCGGCGCCCTCAGGCAATGGATACGGAAACCCCCTGCTCGCGGTAGGCGCTCGGCAATCATGAAGATCACCGGCGCACCACTTCGACGCGCAAGACGGTTCACCAACAGCATCGTATAGGCTGGCACCCCGAATAGGGGTGCAAACACGGCGCCCTTCTCTTCCCGTGGCTCCTGATCTGGCAAGATACCGGCGCTATCACCACGCTCGAGCGCCCCGAGCAGAACCCTAATCCCGCGCGCTGTGATCGGCGCTAGGGTCGCGCCGCCCCGCCTTCTGGCTTCGACGATCAGCTCATCGAGCAACCGCTGCGGTTTATAGAAGATTGCCGTTGGCCCACGCGTCGAGAGGTAGAGTCCCGCGAGCTCCCAAGCGCCAATATGCGGCGATAGCACGATCAGCCCCTGCCCCGGCTCGCGCTCCAGCAGCTCAATGCCGCGCACCTCGCGAATCAGCGACAATGCCTCGGACGGGGGGCGCATCCAGAGCGGTGCCGTCTCGAACAGCGTCTTCCCCAACTCACGCAGGCTGCGATTGCGCATCCGCACCAGTTCCGCGGCTGGCCGCTGCGGCGCATAGAGGCCGATGTTGATCAACGCATTGCGCCGCTGGCGGTTCGGGATCAGTGCCATTCCCCAGCCCAGGACAGCGCCCATCCGATGCAGCACCGGCAGCGGCACTCCTGCCAAGGCCTGCACCAAGGCGCGTGCGACACGTTCGCGCCAGCTCAAACCTGGTGAGGGCTTAGTAGCCGCGCGCGAGGGATTCGAAGTGGCAATCGAAGGGATTTGAGTCGACGTGCGTTTGGCTCGCTGACGGGATTTCACAGGGGGTTTCCAATACCAGATGGGGCGCGAGTCGTTTATCGTAACCTGACAACCAGCGCGGAACAGCGCATAAAGATCAACAACAACCACCTACATAAGGGGCCCCTCATGGGCGAACGCTTACCAACCCCTCTCTCTCCTGAACAGGCACATCGACTGCTTCAGGATGATCCGCAAGCCTTACTCGTCGATATCCGTTCCACCATGGAGTTTCTGTTTGTCGGCCATCCGAGCGGCGCTGTGCACGTACCTTGGATCGATGAGCCTGACTGGATCGTCAATCCGCAGTTCCTGACCGAGATCCGCAAGCGCTTGCTAGGCGGCGCCGTCTGCACCCCGGAGGACAGCTGTGCCTCTGTGGTTTTGATCTGCCGCAGTGGCAAACGCTCGCTCGAGGCCGGCAAGGCCTTGCTCGAGGCCGGACTTGCGAACGTGTTCCATGTTGACGAAGGTTTTGAGGGCGAACTCGATGACCAGCACCACCGATCCACGCTCGGTGGCTGGCGGTTTCGCGGCCTACCATGGGAGCAGTGTTAAGCGCCCAGGGCACCTAGCTACCCGACCTCAGTCAGCGCCCTTGAATCAGGCGTTGGCCTGATCCGCCGAGTGCAGCGGCTCGAGCTGGACCTTGGGTCTTGACGAACTCAAGGGCCGTTTCGCCCGCCGTGCTGCGTCGGCCTCAGTGCCGCGCTCAACCAGATCATGCAGACTGATGTTATTGAGATAGCCGTAGATCCGATCACTGAGATCCATCCAGAGGTCATGGGTCAAGCAAGGACCGTCACCCTTGCAGTTATGCGCGCCACCGCAACGCGTAGTGTCGACATTCTCGTCGACGGCGGTGATCACCTCGGCGATGTAGATCGAGCCCGCCTCGCGAGCGAGATTATAGCCCCCGCCCGGGCCCCGCACGCTGATCACGAGGCCACGCTTGCGCAGTTTCGCAAATAATTGTTCTAAGTAAGACAGGGAGATCCCCTGTCGCTGAGCAATATCCGCAAGCGCAATTGGTCCGCTGCCTTGATGGATGGCCAAATCTAGAACGGCGGTCACCGCATAGCGCCCTTTTGTTGTCAGTCTCACCTCGACTCCTCCTCGCTGATACCCTAGTCTAACGACATCCTATGATAGCCGACGAATACCATCAATTTTTCTCGGGCTCCGAGCTGAGTTCTGCCGGGTCGAGCACGCAGTCATCGAGATCGTTGATATGTTCGAAGTGCCGGGTTATCCCCTGCTCCTCCAGCGCCCGCGACATGGCCTCCATGCGCCGGTCCATGATGTGGATGTGATCGAGCATCCGATTCACTGCGTTCGCAACCGGATCCGGCGCATCGCGGGTGGCACCATAGGCATCGAACCCCATTTGTTTGGCGGTGTCTGCGCGTCGACGCGTCGCCGCATCCGCCGCATGCTCAATCACCCGACCCGGCACACCAACCACGGTCCCACCGGCCGGAACCGGCTTCACCACCACCGCATTGGAGCCGATACGCGCGCCATCGCCGATCGCGATCGGCCCCAGCACCTTGGCGCCAGCACCCACCACCACATCACAACCCAGGGTCGGATGGCGCTTTCCCTTCTGCCAGCTCGTGCCACCCAGGGTCACGCCGTGATAGAGCGTGCAGTCATCGCCAACCACAGCGGTCTCGCCGATCACGACCCCCATACCGTGATCGATGAAGAAGCGCCGGCCGAGTTCGGCACCGGGGTGGATCTCGATCCCAGTCAGTAGCCGCGCCAGATTCGATAACACCCGGGCGAGCCATTTGAAGCCCCGCCGCCAGAGTGCGTAGGAAACGCGGTGCATCATCACCGCATGCAGCCCCGGATAGGTCGTCAGCACCTCGAACGCATTGCGCGCGGCTGGATCGCGCTCGAACACGCAGTCGATGTCTTCTCGCAGCCGCTTAAACATCAGATCTTCCCCTTAATCCAGTGCCCGCGCCCCGATCAGCGCTGAAACCGATCCGGCCGTTTTCGCCCCTCGGCCGCGGCCAGGATGCCGCGCAGGATATTCAGCTCGGTACGATCCGGGCGGGCGCGATTGAACAGCCGCCGCAAGCGCCGACGCAGGGTGTCGGACTGCGTTGGATCAGCAAATCCAATCTGCGCCATGGTCCGCTCCAGATGACCATAGAAGCTCGCCATCTCGTCGGCGGCCGCCAAGTCGGGTCTCTGGGCCGATGACTGATCCAGAGACGCCTCTCCGACCAAGGCTTGCGGCTGGACCTGTGCGTCAGTCTCCCACTGCAGTGCCGTGCGCCGAATCTCGTAGGCAAAGACCTGGGCCGCAGCGGCAATATTCAGCGAACTGTAATCCGGATTGGTCGCGATCCGCGTTAGGAAATGACAATACGACAGCTCATCGTTGGTGAGTCCGGAGCGCTCTCGACCCAGCAACAGCGCCACCCCGGCCTGCTCGGCATCGCGCAACAGATGCTCGGCGCAGCCGCCCGGGTCCACCTCCGGCCAAGCCAAGCTCCGTGCACGCGCGCTCGAGCCAATCACCAACCGGCAGCCAGTTAGCGCCTCGGCCAACGAATCGCAGATCTGCGCGCGCGCCAGCAGATCATCGGCCCCGGCCGCGCGCGCCATCGCCTCGGCGTCAAGCGACTGCTGGGGCCGCACGAGCACCAGCTGCGCCAGCCCCATGGTCTTCATCGCGCGCGCAACGGCGCCAACGTTGGCACTGAGGCTAGGCTCGACCAGCACGAATCGAACGCGGCTCAGCCGCGTCTCACGCTGCAGAGCACCCGTTTCCGAACTCGGCTCGCCACGACTGGAAGGCACGATGGCTGAGGGGGACGGCGCCGAGGGCTCTGCCGAGGAGGACTCTGCCGATGGCTCTGAGGGTGCATGTTGTTCACTTGCGTCCATCACATCAGTTCTTCAGACTTTTATTACCTTGTCAATCTACTATCCCTGGCGCTGATGCATTATCGTAGGCGCCATGGATGCCATGTTAAACATTGCTGTACGCGCCGCCCGTCAAGCCGGCCGCATCGCCGTGCGCTCTTACGAGCGCGGCGTCGACCTCCGGGTCAACGAGAAGGGCCGCAACGACTACGTCAGCGAGGTCGACCGCGCCTGCGAGGCGGCGATCATCGAGGAGCTGCGGGCTAAGTTCCCCAACCACGCCATCCTCGCCGAGGAGAGCGGCAGCAGCAAGGGCCGTGGTGATGGCGATGAGTTCCAGTGGATCATCGACCCCCTCGACGGCACCACCAATTACCTGCACGGCTTCCCGCAATGGTCGATCTCAATCGGCCTTCGCTACCGTGGGCTGATGGAGCAGGCCGTGGTCTACGACCCGCTGCGCGAAGAACTCTTCACCGCCAGCCGCGGCAGCGGCGCCATGCTCAATGATCGGCGCATCCGGGTCAGCGATCGGCGCGGGCTGACCGGCGCCTTGATCGGCACCGGCATCCCGTTCCGGGATCAATCACAGCTCACCACCTATCTCAGCATGATGGCGGCGATGATCCGCGACACCGCTGGAATCCGTCGGCCCGGATCGGCGGCGCTGGACTTCGCCTATGTCGCAGCCGGTCGCCTTGATGGCTTCTGGGAGCTTGGGCTCTCGCCTTGGGACTTCGCGGCCGGCGCGCTGCTCGTCGCCGAGGCGGGTGGCACGGTGACCGACCTCGCGGGCGGCGAGCGTTTCTTCGAGACCTGCAATCTAGTCGCCGGCGGCATCAAGGTGCACGGCGCCATGATCGAGCGCCTCAAGCCCTTCCTCAGCGCCAACCTACCCGCTTGAGCAACCGCCCTTCGGGCGTTTGCCAAGACGTGACCTAGTCCCAGCGCCGGGCGCTGTATCCGCTATCCTTAGAGCAGGGGTCAAACAACGAGACCCTGCTCGGCCAGTTGCGCTGGCCGGGTCGTTGTCCCGGCGGAGATGCGCATGGCTTGGCTTAGCGATACTCAACAATCCATCACGGTAGCAGTAAGCGGCTCCGGCGGCAGCGGCGCCCTGACGGCAGGCTTCATCCTGCTCGCTGCAGCCCAACGTTGCGGCCACTACGGATTGATGATGCGCTCGGCTGGGCCCCAAGTCCGCGGCGGCGAGTCAGTCGCTATCCTCCGCATCGGCCGAAGCGTCGTGACCAACATCGGCGATCGCGTCGACCTGCTAGCCGCACTGGATTGGCGCAACATCGAGCGTTTTCAAGACGAGCTCGCGCTCGACGCGAACAGCCTGATCCTACACGACACCGCCGCCGGCGCGGTCCCAGACGGCATCGCCGCGAGCGGCGCCGAGCAACGGCCGATCGCTTTCGGGCACCATGCCGCAGAACACAGCGGCGGGCGCGCAAACATGATCGTTGTTGGGGTCCTCGGCGGCGAGGTCGGACTGCCCCTGCAAGCCTTGTCCGCGGCCACTGAGGCCGTGCTCGGCGCCAAGGCGCCGACCGCCGTTGAGGCGGCGAAGGCCTGCATTGAGACAGGCTATCGCGGCACAGCGGCTGAGACCGAGGCTGGGCCGACTGCAGCACAAGACCCTTCAATAGCCCGACGCTGGCGGCTCAGTGGCAACGCAGCGACAGGGCTGGGCGCACTTCGCGCCGAGGTCGGTTTCGTCGCTGCCTATCCGATCACGCCGGCAAGCGAGACACTGGAATGGCTGGCGCCTCGCCTTGAGCGCGCCGGCGGCACGCTACTGCAAGCCGAAGACGAACTCGCTGCCGTCAACATGCTGGTCGGCGCCAGCTTTGGCGGGGTCCCCGCGCTCACCGCCACCTCTGGCCCTGGCCTCAGCCTGATGACGGAGGGGATCGGCCTGGCCGTCGCCAGCGAGACACCGATCCTGGTCGTCAATGTCGCCCGTGGCGGACCGAGCACCGGACTGCCGACCAAATCTGAGCAGGCCGACCTCGACCAAGCCCTCTATGGACTGCACGGCGATGCACCGCATCTGGTGCTTGCACCGCTCGACGTCGGCGACTGTGCCTATAGCGTGGAGTGGGGCAGCCGACTGGCGGAGCGCCTGCAGACCGCGGCCATCCTGCTGTCCGACCAGGCTCTTGGCCAGACCCATGCGGTGATCGATCCGCCACCGCGCTGTCCGCCGGTCCTTGGGCGCAAGCGCACCAGTACACCTCCTGCGCAAACGCCAGCCGATGACGCAGCCTCAACCCCCGAGTTCGCGCGCTATGCCGCCAGCGCCGATGGCATCTCACCGATGCCTTCACCCGGCGAGCCAGGCTATGAGTACACCGCTGACGGACTCGCGCACAACGCACAGGGCACGCCCTCAAGCAACGCGACCGATCACCGCGAACAGCTCACCAAGCTCACCCACAAGCTCAGCGCTCATGACTACGGCGATGGCTGGGCCCGCATCGACCGCGGCGGCATCTCCGACCAGCCAACTGGCGGTCTGATCAGTCTAGTGACCTGGGGCTCGAGCTGGGGCGCAGTTCAGGAAGCAGCGACCCGGTTGCGCGAGCAAGGCATACAGGTGCAGACCATCGGGCTGCGACTGCTCGCCCCGCTGCAGCGCGCGCAGTTAACCGCTGCGATCGAGGGCACCCAAGTCCTGGTCGTCGAGATCAATGCAACCGGCCAGCTCTTTCGTTATCTCAACGCCGAGCGGGCACTGCCAGGCACAGCCCGCTCATTCGCACGGCCAGGACCGCTGCCGCTGCGCCCATCTGAGATCATCGCGCAGCTGCAACAGCGGACCGACGAGCCGGCGGCACCCGCCAGCCCGAGAGGAGAAATCTGATGGCCCCGGCGATGATCCCCAGTCTGCGCGCACGCGACTACCTCTCCGACGTCAAACCGATCTGGTGCCCAGGATGCGGTCATTTCGGCGTGCTCTCGGCCCTGACCAAGGCGCTGGCCTACCTCGAGCGCCCGAAGCATGAGATCGCCGTGATCTCGGGCATCGGCTGCTCCTCGCGCCTGCCCGCTTATCTCGACTGCTATGGTTTCCACGGCCTGCACGGTCGAGCACTACCGTTGGCGACCGGGCTCAAGGCCGCGCGCCCGGATCTGACTGTCATCGCCGCTGGTGGCGATGGTGACGGCTTCTCGATCGGTGGCAATCATTTCTTACATGCCTGCCGTCGGGATATCGACCTCTGCTACATCGTCATGGACAACGCCGTTTACGGCATGACCAAAGGCCAGGCCTCTCCGACCACACCGCCGGATTGGACCCAGAGCGCCCTCACCCCCCACGGCACAGGCATCCCCGCCTTTCGACCCGCCGCGATCGCGCTGGCCTCCGGGGCTAGCTTCATCGCCCGCGGCTTCAGCGCTGATCCGCACGGACTCAGCGAACTCATCGCCCGAGCGGTCTTGCACCCTGGCTTCGCCTTCGTCCATGTACTCAGCCCTTGTCGTACCTACCGGCCCGATGACCAGTCGAGCTGGAAGCAGGCGGTGCATCCCTACGGCGAGCAATTGCTCTCCGAGACCGCTGTCAACGTTGCGCGCGACTCCGCGTCTGCTCTGCAGATCCAGGATGACGGCCTTGGCCTGGGCATCCTCCATCAAGTCGTGCGAGACCCGGCATCGACCAGCGCAACGCTGGGCAGCAGCCCAGACCGACAGGCCGCCCTGCATGCGATCGAAGCAGAGCTGGAGGCGTAGACCCGATGAATGACCCCTCGACTACTCAACTCGATATCCGCGCCATCAGCGCCGGCGAGGCGCTCGCGCATGCGTTAGAGCTTACCCACGACTCCGCCGCACGCTATGCCCAGCTACAGGCCTGCCTCGAAGCCCACCACAACCAGAGCGCCGCGGATGCCCTCGGCCGGGTCGTCGAGCTTACGCTGACCACCGCCAGCTCGATGCCCGGTCTGCAACCACCGGAGCAACTGCCGCGGATCGCACCCTGGGAGCTGCACTGGCGATGCCCCGACCTGCTCGCGATGCGCCTAGGCGAGAGCGCGCCTACGGCATGCAATCATCAGATCAGTGGGGCCGAGATACTGCGCTTGGTGTTGAAGCGTGAGCGCTGTGCGCACGAGCGCTATTCGACTGCCTGCGAACAGGTCGCTTCCACAGAGACGCGCGAGATGCTAACCAGGATCGCGATGCGACAGCAGGAGCAACTCGCCCGCCTCGAGACCCTGCTCGCCAACGCTGATGCACTCGAAAGCGAAGAGCCCACGGCACCCAGCGACCTCGACCCACCCAATCGACCCGACTGACCCTTCGACCCAGGCCAAGCCGATTACCAAGCCACTCGCAAACCCCTCTCAACCCAGTCGACACCGTTCCCGATCTCGATAGACGGTCGGCAAGCGGTCTCGGCGACGCAGGATCAGCAGCCTTGGCGCAGACGGTAACGTCAGCACCCTGCTTGACGCCGGCATAGCGCTGCGCCTAGCCTTCCGACTGCTCTGAAATCACTGATCGACTGACTTTCACACACCCGATGAGCATCATTGTCGTCGTCGGCAACAAGGGCGGTACTGGAAAAACGACGCTTGCGCTGAACCTGGCCGCCGGTCTGTTAAAGCGCGACAGCGTGGTGGTCATCGATGCCGACCCGCAGCAGTCCGCCTATCAATGGCGCCTCGTCGGCGGCGATCGGCCAGGTCTGCCAGCGGTTGTGGCCGCTGCCCATGGACTCGAGCAAACCATCGCCGCGTTGCGCGAGACCCATCGGCACGTCGTCGTCGATTGCCCGCCATCGATCAAGGCGCCGCAAACCGAAACCGCGCTGCGCCTAGCCAAGCACGCACTGATCCCGGTGCAACCATCGCCAATGGATCTCTGGGCGACGACCCATATTGCCCGCACGATTGAACGGCTGCGCTCGGAAAACCCAAAGTTGAGAGCGCTAATCGTGATGAGCCAGATCGAGCCGCGCACCACCCTCTCGAGGCTGATGCCCGAGGCCGTCGCCGAGCTAGATCTACCCGTCGCGGCCACGGCTTTACGGCGCCGCTCCATCCATCGTCACTGTGTGCTTGAGGGGCGAACCCTATTCCAAGCCGGCCGGCGCGGCTCCGAGGCCGCTTCCGAAATCGAATCCTTGATTGCCGAGATCTTTAGCTCATGACAGACAAGAGCCGCACCGAGCGTCGCCTGATCGCATCGATCCGCCAGGTCAAGACCGGTGACGAAACGCCGCCCGAGAGCAACGCGTCGGAGCCACCCGAGAAGACGACAGCGAACCCCGCCAGCCCTGAAGCTCGACCCAGAACAGCGCCAACCAAGGCGCCAGCAGTAACAGGCACGGCACCAGCCGAGCCAATGGCCTCGACGCCGCAGCAGTCACCCTCGCCAGCAATGGCCAAGCCACGGTTACTGAAGAGCCCAGTCAAGACGAAAGCTGACCCAGCTGCCCGGACGGCCGGTTACCAGAGTCCAGGACGGGTCTGGCCAGACTGACATCGAGACCCGAGGCCTCCACCACTAGGGACTTCCCTTATTCGGGATTACCCGTATACTAGCGTCATCGACCACTATCACGCCTGACTGGGCCTGGTGTCTCCGCACCCTCAAGCCCGGCGATTGACGATCAGGGTTCATCGATGACAAACAAATACAGCATCCTCCTTGTTGGCCTCCCGCTTCTCATGGCTTTCAGCGCCCCGCTGATCGCCGCGCAGCCCGGCCAGGTCCTCACCGGCGTCGCCTCCTACTACCACGACAGCCTGCATGGCAATAAGACCGCCAGCGGCAAGATCTATAACAAGAATCAGCTTAGCGCCGCCCACAAATCGCTGCCGCTCGGCACGCGCGTGCGGGTAACAGAGCCAGGCTCGGGTCGCAGCGTGATCCTCGAGGTCAACGATCGAGGCCCCTTCATCAAGGGCCGCATCATCGACCTCTCGCGCCGCGCCGCTACCGAACTCGGCATGATCAAGAAGGGACTCGCCAAGGTAAAGGTCGAAGTCCTTAGCCTGCCTGGTCGCAGCGGCGCCTAGCGTATCGAATTGCGCATACCCATCGCATCGAACCTTAGTCTTCCGGCATAGTCCCCTTTTCTAGACGCTTGGATCTCGGCCATGCCGACCAAAATTTCAAGCCGTCATTGTTTTGGAAATCTTTGGAGACAGACTCAATGCGAAAGATCATGCTGATATCGGCCGCGACCCTCTTCTGTTCAGTCCCGCCACTGTCGATGGCAGACACCACGGCCGGTGCCAACGACGAAGCCCAGGCGCTTATCCAGCAGTTCGCCTCCACCCTCAAGACGGAACTGGTCAGCGCGATGAAGGCCGGCGGACCAACGAACGGCATCGCAGTCTGCAAAGAAAAGGCCCCGGCAATCGCCGAAACCCTGTCAGAGACCTCCGAGTGGGTGGTCGGCCGCACCAGCCTCAAGACCCGCAATCCCGACAATGCGCCTGACGCCTGGGAGACGCGCATCCTCGAACAGTTCGATTCACTCAAGGCCGCTGGCAACCCGGTCGCCGGGATGAGCTATGCCGAGGTGGTCAAAACAGACGGCCAGGAGACCTATCGCTATATGAAGGCGATCCCAACCGAGGGGGTCTGCCTGACCTGCCACGGGACCGATCTCGATCCTGAGCTAGCGACCACGATTGATGAGGCTTATCCTGAGGATCAGGCGCGCGGCTACTCAGCCGGCGACATCCGCGGCGCCTTCACCCTGAGCAAGCCGCTCTAGGCGGCCCTGCAGGACCCAAAAGCCAACCAATCTCTAGGGCATGCGGATGACGCTGCCCTAGAGGCGCATCACCGCCCTCGTGGTCAGAGCGTCCAACCGATGACCGAGACGCGTTATCAGCTCATCTTCTCTGGTCGCCTGCGACCCGAGGTCCATCCCGAACAAGCGCGGCAGGCGGTCAAGGAACGCTTCAAACTTAAAGACGCGCTGCTCGATCGGCTGTTCAGCGGCCAGCGGGTGACCGTTAAGCGCAACCTCGACAGCGCCAACGCCGAGCGCTATCAGCGTGCCTTCGCCACTGCCGGCGTGCAGGTCGAACTAGAGCCGACGCCGACCACCGCCGAGCGCCAGGTGATGAAGCTGCTCCCTCCCGGAAGCCCAATCGGTGAACAACCGGCCTTCCCAGAGACGCCGCCGCCGGACACCAGCCATCTTCGGCTTGCCCCCAGCGAGGCCACCAGCCTAGAGGATTGCGCACCTCCCCCGGCGGTACCGCCTCCGCTTGACCTCAGCGCTTTGGAGCTGGTGCCCCTCGACCCATCCCAACAGCGCGAGTGACTCGCGTAAGATAGCGGGCTGTGACTCAAACCGCTTCTTAGAGAGAGCCCTCATTCATGGCCGACCACGCTCATATCGTCATCGGCGGCGGCATCAGTGGACTAACTGCCGCGCATTACTCGATGCACGCAGGCGTCGATACCCTGCTGCTCGAGGCCAGCGAACGCCCAGGTGGCTGCATCCACAGCAGCAGCTTCGATAGCCTCAATGGTTTTTGGGTCGAGGCCGGCGGACATACCTGTTTCAACAGTTACGGCAATCTGCTCGGCATCATGGAGCAGCTCGACCTCCTTGAGCTCACCACGGCAAAGGCAAAAAAGAGCTACAAGCTATGGTCGGAGGGTGAGCGACGCGGCATCCTCTCCGCGCTTCACCCGTTCGAGCTTATCAAGGCGCTCCCCGGCCTGTTCCGGGTCGAGAAAGCGGGCAAGACCGTTGCCGAGTACTATGGGAAGGTCCTGGGCCGCAAGAATTATCAGGATCTCTTCGGCCCAGCATTCCGCTCAGTGGTCTGTCAAGATGCCGATGACTTCCCCGCTGAGGCCTTGTTCCGGAAGAAGCCGCGCCGCAAAGATGTGCTACGCGCCTTCACCATGCCCAGCGGCCTTGCCGATATCCCACGCGCCATTGCCACCCAACACGGCTTCAAGGCCCGCTTTGGCGCCCAGGCAGACCAGATCAACAGCACCGAGCACGGCTTTCGCGTCAGCTTAACGGACGGCGCCAGCCTCGACTGCGAACGGCTCACCCTCGCCGTACCACCTGATGCGGCAAGGATACTCCTCAGCGGAGTCGCGCCAGACGCGGCAGCTGCTATCGAAGGCGTTGGCATCGCCGAGATCGACTCCCTGGTCCTGGTCTTTGATCGCGCTCGGCTCAGCGTCGATGAGATTGCAGGGCTGATCAGCGTCGATGGCGCCTTCCTCTCTGCGGTCTCTCGTGACTTCCTGCCGGACGATCGCTACCGCGGCTTCGCCTTCCATTTCCCTGGCGGCCAACTCAGCGAGGTAGAACGCGAACAAGCCGCCTGCCAGGCCATCGACGCCCGCGTTGAGGACATTCTTGCCAAGGCCCAGGTCCGCAATCGCTTACCGTCGCTGGGTCGCACCCACATGGATCAGGTTCAGGCGCTGGATTCAGCGCTCGCCGGAGGCCCTATCGCCGTCACCGGCAACTGGTTCCTTGGCGTCTCGATCGAGGACTGCGTCACCCGCACCCGCAGCGAGCACGAGCGGCTGTTTGGCGCCTTAGCTCCGATTCCAGCGGCTCGGTAACCCCAGCCATCAGCCACGACCTCAGTCACCGCGATGCCGTCACAGACCGCCGAGATGCAGGCGAGCAGTCTCATCGTCGCCTGCGAGCATCCTCAGGCCGATGCCATCAATGGCCCGCTCGAGCGCGCCTTCTCAGAACTGAGCGACAGCGACTTCAAGCGTCGTTCGCACTTCATCGGCGGGCGTTTCGAGAACCTCTATCTCAACCGCGAGCGCCTGCCTGGGATGGCAGAGGTGCTCGGCTTCGGACTCGAACAGGCACGGGCACTGCTTAGCAACCCCAGCGCCAACTGGTTGGAGGGGCCAATCGCAGCGGATCAACCGCTGCGCATCGGCTTCTGGATCAATGCCATGCAACCGGGTCAGAGCACCAGCCGCCACAGCCACGAAGAGCATGACGAACTGATCTCAGGCGTCTATTACGTCAGCGCACCAGCAGACTCTGGGCAGATCCTCTTCCATGATCCGCCCTTCGAGACCCGGGTGCGGCCGCAACCAGGCCTGCTGCTGCTGTTCGCGCCAGGGCTTGAGCATTCGGTCGAGGTCAACCGCAGCGCAGCCCAGCGGCTCTCCATCGCCTTTAACATCGGCCCAGACCCAGGCTAGCACCGACAGAGCCCGACAGAGCGCCGACCTAGCAGCAGGCCGTCTTCTCAACAACGTCCAATGCCATCGCCGCCTCAAGCCCCCTCAACCCCATGGCTCATTGGCGCTCGATCTGGATCAGACGCTCCATCTCAGCGATCTGTATCCGCCGCCCATCAAGGGTCACAAAACTGCGCTGGCTAATATCGTTGCGCTGCGCTTCATAGTGCTCTACCGCTCCGGAATAGACGTTGACGACCTGCAATTGAACGATCTCCCGGTCATGCTGCCAGTCTTGGAACAGATAGAGCGCCGTGCCAACCAACATCAGGATGACCACCCCATAGGCAGCGAGCCTCACCGCACCGAGAGGCACCAGCGCCCGCGAGGCCTCCGCGCGCCGATCAGTCTCGTGATCTAGACGCGCGTGCTCATCACTCTCGCCACGCCAGCGGTTGCGAACAACCAGCCAGGCCACCAGGATGACGGTGGCCGTTAACAGAAGTTTTGTGATCATGATCCAATTACGCTACCACGGGCACCAGCAGCGAGCCATGGCCAGGATTAACCGGCACGGGCTCTGCAACAGTCAACTGGCACCGAGAGGCCCTTCGTCTTGTTCAATCTCGGGGTCGGGGCTTAACATTCGACGCTGTCTGATTTTTGCTCAGCCTAGCGGTCACCATCCAATGTCGCTCTTTCGCGCCTTTGCCATCGCGCTCGTCCTTGTCGGCCTGCTGAGCGGTTGCGATGAACCTCGGCAGCCGACGGTCAATCTGTACCATGCCGTGCATTCCGGTGACCTGGACCAGATCAAGCGTCACCTGTTCTGGAAAACTGATATCAATCAGCCCGGCCCTGATGGCAACTACCCACTTCATGTCGCCGTGAGCCAAGGCCGCGTGGTGATCGCCCGCGAACTGCTCGCCCAGGGTGCGCGACTCGATGTCCGCGATGCGCTCGGCCGTACACCCCTGCATGTTGCCCTTGCCAATGGCAAGAGACAGGCGGCCGAACTGCTGCTAGAGCAGGGGGCTGAGGATGACCTGCAGGCGCTGCTGTTTGATCTGGCCGAAGAGCAAGCGCTAGATCGCGACAGCATCGAACTGCTGACCGCTCATGGCGCGGACCTCAACGCCATGGACCCAGAGGGCAGAGCACCGCTGCATCGGGCAGTCGCGGCTGGTAACCTGAAGCTCGCCAAACAGCTGATCAGTGCTGGCGCCGACGTCAACCTCGAGGACAGCAGCGGTAGGACCGCCCTCGACATCGCCTCCGAACAAGACGAGTCGACCCTCGTCACGCTGTTGGAGCAGTATGGAGCCGAGCGCTAGACCCGCCCCACGCGATGAGCCGCGAGCGAACCGTGCCTTTGGCCGCTGACCGAGCCTTGATCGCGCATCGACTGAATAACGACAACCGACAACCAACAACAAGGAGCCCGGCATGACCGAAAAGGTCGAAGACCTGACCGTAAGTTACACCGAGGGAGACCTAGAAACGACGAAAGAACTCGACAAGGTCATCCTCTCCAAAGGCAGTTGGGCCACTGTCCTCTACCGCTACCAAGACTGGGACCGGGCCAAAGAGGTCTACGGACCAGAGCGCTTCACCATCCGCCGCTACCAGAAACGTGGCGGCGAGTTCCGACAGCAGTCAAAATTCAACATCTCCAGCCGAGCCCAGGCTCAGGCGCTCGTCGATGCACTACAACGCTGGCTTGCTGATGAACCGACCGGATAGGCTCCCGTTATGATCGATCTCAGCAACAAGGTCGCCCTGATCACCGGCGCAAGCCGGGGCCTCGGCGCCGGTCTCGCCGAACGTTTTCTCGAGCACGGCTTGCGGGTCGCAGCCTGCGCCCGGAGCCAGCCTGAACTCGCCGGTGACGCCGATAAGATCCTCAGCGTCGCAGCCGATGTCACCGACGCCGAGGCCATACAACAGCTCTGTGATGCCACCGTCGAACGGTTTGGGCGCATCGATCTTTGGATCAACAATGCCGGCCTACTCGCCCCCATCGGTCCCCTGCGCGACAATGATCCGAGCGAATTCGCGCGGCATATCGAGGTCAATGTCGTCGGCGTCTTCACCGGCTGCCGCGCCTTCACCCGCCATCTACATACGCGCGGTGGCGATGGGGTGCTCTTAAACATCAGCTCGGGTGCGGCCCGCAACGCCTATGCTGGCTGGTCCGCCTATTGCGCGGGCAAGGCCGCCGTGGACCGGATGAGCGAGTCGATCGCGCTCGAAGAGACCGACAGCGGACTTCGCGTGCACGCCGTTGCGCCCGGCATCATCGACACTGACATGCAAGCGATGATCCGCGACTGCTCGCCGGAACAGTTCCCGCGCGTGCAAAAATTCCTCGACCTCAAGGCCAACGACGGTTTCAGCTCGCCCGCATTCATCGCCGAGCGTCTACTGGAGCTGGCCTTCGATCCGAATCACACGCAGCAGGCTGTCGCCATCAGTTTGCCGCTTGAAAAGGCCTAAAGGCCGATCGCTCGAGGATAACGACCATGTCGATCGCGTCACGCTTGTCAGACTTCTTCCGCCCGTTGGCGCTCATCATCCTGCTGTTTGCCGCGCTGTTTTTCGTCTACTTCGGGCTGTCACCGGCAATCGACCTCCTGCCAGGTGGCATGGACTTGCTCGTCGGCATCCTGTTGGGCCTCTTCATCTTGATCTTGATCATCACGATCCGAGGCAAACATCGGCGGCGTTAAACCCAGCCATAAAAAAGGCCCGCCGAATCGCTCCGGTCGGGCCTACCTTGCAGCGGCCGCCCGGCACATGCCGGCGCGGCCGCCTTGTCCAAGCGACGACTATTGCGGGCGGTGCTTCAACGCCGCCTGGGCTGCTGCTAGACGCGCGACCGGCACCCGCGGACCCGAGCAGCTGACATAGTCGAGCCCAGCCTGATCACAGAACGCGATCGAGGCCGGATGACCACCATGCTCGCCGCAGATGCCGACGTGGAGGTCCGTGCGCGCCGCACGGCCCCAATCCACGGCGAGCTGCATCAGCTTGCCAACGCCCTCCTCATCCAACACCTCGAAGGGGTTGTCGCGCAGCACATCGGATTGGTTGTAGAGCGGCAGGAACTTGTTCTCGGCATCCTCGCGTGAGAACGAGAACACGGCTTGGGTCAGGTCGTTGGTGCCGAAGGAGAAGAACTCGGCCTCGGCGGCCAAGGATTCCGCACGCATGCAGGCACGCACCACCTCAATCATGGTGCCGAACTTGAATTTGACCGGCTGGCCGTGCTTGGCCTGCACCTGGGCATGGGCCTCATCGACATAGGCCTTCACGCGCTTGAGCTCCTGCACGGTACAGACCTGCGGCACCTTGATCTGTGGCTGGATGTCGATCCCGGCCTGGGCGCATTCGGCCGCGGCCTCGAGGATCGCGCGCACCTGCATCTTGTAGATCTCCGGGAAAGAGATACCCAGGCGCACACCGCGATGACCCAGCATCGGGTTGGTCTCGTGCAGCGCACGGACCTTGCGCAGCATCGCCTCCTTCTTCGCGATCGCCTCCTCGACCATCATCGGGTCCATCACCCGACGCACCGCGTCGAAGTCGTCGCGCGCCTTCTCTGGCGTATGCAACAGCCCCATCGAGCCTGCCAGCGCCGTCATGCCGCGGGTCGCCCCCGCCAGCGCACGCAGATCGGCCAGATCCTGCTCCAGCTGGTGCTCATCGGGCAGGAACTCATGGATCGGCGGATCAAGCAGACGGATGGTCACCGGATTCGGCGCCATCACCTCGAACAGCTCACGGAAGTCCTGCCGCTGCAACGGCAGCAACGCCTCGAGCGCCTCATCGCGCTGCTCTGGGGTCTCGGCGACGATCATCTCGATCACCAGCGGAAGGCGCTCGGTTGCATTAAACATGCGCTCGGTCCGCGCCAGACCGATGCCGACCGCACCATACTTGCGTGCGTTACGGGCATCCTCGGGCGTATCGGCATTCGCCATCACCTTCAGCCGCGCCATCTCATCGGCCCATTGCAGCAGAGTCGAGAGTTCGGGCGTGAAATCCGCCTCGACAGTCGGGATATCGCCCAAATAGACGCGCCCGGACGAGCCATCGATGGTAATGGTGTCGCCCTCCTTAAAGCTGGTGGCACCGACGATCGCCTCGCGCCGCGAGACATCGACGCTGATCCCCTCAGCACCGGCGACACAGGGCTTACCCATGCCACGCGCGACCACCGCCGCGTGTGAGGTCTTACCACCTCGCGCGGTCAGGATGCCCTCGGAGGCGAAAAAGCCATGGATATCTTCAGGCTTGGTCTCCTCGCGGACCAGGATCACCTTCTGCCCGAGATCATGGCCGAGCTGGTGGGCACGATCGGCATCAAACACCGCGATACCAGCCGCAGCACCTGGCGAGGCCGGCAGACCCTGGGCGACCGGTTCAACCTTCGAACTCGGGTCCAGACGCGGGAACAGCATCTGCTCCAGGCTGATCGGATCGATGCGCTGCAACGCCTGCTCCTTGCTGATCAGGCCCTCCTGCTCCATCTCGACCGAGGTGCGCACCATGCCGTGCGCGTTCATCTTGCCGTTGCGGGTCTGCAAGCAATAGAGCACGCCGCGCTCGATGGTGAACTCGAAGTCTTGCACCTCGCGGTAGTGGGTCTCGAGCTTGGCGCGCAGTTCGGCCAGTTCCTCGGCCATCTGCGGCATCTCGACCGTCAGCCGATCGAGCGGCTTCGGGGTGCGAATACCGGCCACCACATCCTCGCCCTGGGCGTTGATCAGGTACTCACCGTAGAGCTTGTTCTCGCCGGTGCCGGGGTTGCGGGTAAAGCCCACACCGGTGGCCGAATCATTACCACGGTTGCCGAACACCATGGTGCAGATGTTCACCGCCGTGCCATTGGCCATCTCCGGCGTAATGTGGAACTGTTTACGATAATCGACCGCGCGCCGGCCCATCCAGCTGTTGAACACGGCCTTGACCGCGATCTCGAGCTGGACCATCGGATCTGAGGGGAACGGCTTACCGGTATGCTCCTCAACCACCTTGAGGAAGCGCTCGCTCATCTCCTTGAGATCCGCCGCAGAGAGATCGACGTCCTGCTTGGCGTGCGCCGCCTCTTTGACCGCATTGAATTCTTTATCGAAGGCCTCGTCCTCGACACCGAGCGCGACCTTGCCGAACAGCTGGATGAAGCGCCGGTAGGAGTCGTAGCCAAAACGCTCATCGCCGGTTGCCTTGATCTCGCCCTGCAGCGTCTCCTCGTTGAGTCCCAGGTTGAGGATGGTGTCCATCATGCCCGGCATCGACATCGCCGAGCCCGAGCGCACCGAGACCAACAGCGGGTTGTCCGGATTGCCGAAGCCCTTGCCAGTCTTGCGCTCCAGCGCCGCCATCTGCTCACGCACCTGATCCATCACGCCAGCTGACAGCTGATGATCGGGCTGGTCCAGATAGGCCAGACAAGCATCCGTGGTGATCACGAAGCCGGGCGGCACGTTGAGCCCAATCTGTGTCATCTCGCACAGATTGGCGCCCTTACCGCCCAGCAGTTTTTTGTTCTTACCGTCGCCTTCGTCAAAGGCAAATACCCACTTGGTCGTCTCGGTCATGGTCTCAGTCCTCGGGTTGGAATAATCAATGCTGTGTATTTGAACGAGCACAGCGGCGGTTGGGAAGTGTCTGAAATCAATTGGTCACGGAGTAAACGATCATATTCTGATATCGCCTGGCCTATAAGGAGTCTGACACCATTGAAAAACACGGGTGACTCTGCCCCTTTTGAAGATGATCGCCGACAGAACGGACCCTTAACGTTGGCTTTGGAAGCATAACAGCAAGCAAACCCCGGTCCACTCGATCGCGCCTAGCCGACGCTGCAACCATCTACCGCAAGCGTCGAGGCGTTTAACCTAGAAACGGCAGTTGAACGGGCAACTGCCATTTCTAGGTTTATACTGCAGGCCTCCGCTTTCGTCCTGATCATCGCAGCGGCCGCTATCGCAGCGCTATCAGGGCATGCACAGAACTCGACACGACTCAGCGCCCATCAAGACGCACAGGATCTCCGCCATGTTGGATAAGACCTACGACCCCAAGACCATCGAGACCGCCTGGTATCAGCACTGGGAGCAAGCCGGCTGGTTTGCACCAGAACTGGGCGTTGGAACAGAGTCCGGAGTCCGTCGTGGTCGAGATCAGGACGATACCACGTCACCGTTCTGCATCATGATCCCACCGCCCAATGTCACCGGCAGCCTGCACATGGGCCACGGCTTCAACAACGCGATCATGGACGCGCTGGTGCGCTACCACCGCATGCGTGGCGAGCCGACCCTCTGGCAACCAGGCACCGATCACGCCGGCATCGCCACCCAGATGGTGGTCGAGCGCCAGCTCGAAGCGGACGGCCAAACCCGCCACGACCTCGGCCGCGAGGCCTTCATCGAGCGCATCTGGGAATGGAAGGCCGAATCCGGCGGCACCATTACCCAGCAGCTGCGTCGGCTCGGCTCGTCGCTCGACTGGCAACACGAACGCTTCACCATGGACGAGGGCCTCTCTAACGCCGTCATCGAGGTCTTCGTGCGGCTGTTCGAGGAAGGGCTGATCTACCGTGGCAAACGCCTGGTGAACTGGGACCCGGTGCTGCACACCGCGATCTCGGATCTGGAAGTGATCGCCGAGGAAGAGGCCGGCCACATGTGGGACCTCAGGTACCCGCTGAGCAACCGCACCGGCGCCATGATCGTCTCTACCACCCGCCCGGAGACCATGCTCGGCGACTGCGCGGTCGCCGTGAATCCTGACGACGAGCGCTACAAGCACCTGATCGGCGAGACCGTCGAGCTGCCGCTGACCGGCCGGCGCATCCCGATCATCGCCGACGAGCACGCCGACCCCGAGCTTGGCACCGGCTGCGTCAAGATCACTCCCGCTCACGACTTCAACGACCACGCGGTCTGGCAACGCCATCGCGACGAGACGCCGATCGCCGATCAGCCTCATGGCGGCCTGATCAACATTTTCACCGCCGATGCCGCGATCCGCACCAATACGCCCGAGGAGGGCTCGCTGATCCCAATTGCCTACAGCGGCCTCGATCGCTTCGAGGCCCGCAAGCGCATCCTCGCCGATCTTGAGGCCCAGGGGCTGCTGGCGCAAGTGCGCGAGCATCGGCTGATGGTCCCACGCGGGGATCGCTCCGCCGCCATCGTTGAGCCCTATCTGACCGATCAATGGTACGTGCGCATCGAGCCGCTGGCCAAGCCGGCGATCGAAGCGGTCGAGGACGGACGCATCCGCTTCGTCCCTGACAACTGGAAGAACACCTATTACGAGTGGATGCACAACATCCAAGACTGGTGCATCAGCCGCCAGCTCTGGTGGGGCCATCGCATCCCAGCCTGGTACGACGACGAGGGCAACATCTACGTCGGCCGCTCCGAGGACGAGGTGCGCAGCAAGCACGGCCTGAGCGCCGACTATCCGCTGCGCCAAGACGAGGACGTACTCGACACCTGGTTCAGCTCCGCACTCTGGCCCTTTAGTACGCTTGGCTGGCCCGAGCACACCGATCGCCTGCAGACCTTCTACCCGACCTCGGTGCTGATCACCGGCTTCGACATCATCTTCTTCTGGGTCGCCCGGATGATCATGATGGGCCTGAAATTCATGG
>CAZEZH010000003.1:0-74198 GCA_964516305.1 uncultured Halochromatium sp.
TTCCTCGGCACCGGGCTGGGGCCGCGCAGCTACGCCATCATCGAGCAGGGCATGATCTCGCGCTTCATCGAGGCCAAGCCCGATGAGCTGCGGCTGTTCATCGAAGAGGCGGCCGGCATCTCCAAGTACAAGGAGCGTCGGCGCGAGACCGAGAATCGGATACGTCACACGCGCGAGAACCTGGAGCGGCTCCAGGATCTGCGCGATGAGGTCGGCAAGCAACTGCAGCATCTTGAGCGCCAGGCCGCGACCGCTGCCAAGTATCGCGCCCTCAAGGATGACGAGCGACGCCTCAGCGATGAGCTGGCCGCGCTGCAATGGCGTGAACTCGATCAGGACCTTGAGCAGCGGGATCGAGTGATCGGTGAAGCCGAGGTGCGCCTGGAGGCGGATCTAGCGTCATTGCGCCGGCTCGAAGCCGAGATCGAGGCGCAGCGGACCTTGCATGCCGAGGTCTCCGACGCCTTCAATGCGGTGCAAGGTCGCTGGTACGCGGTCGGCTCCGAGATCGCGCGCCTGGAGCAGGCATTGCAGTTCGCGAGCGAGACCCGACAGCGCCAGGAGCGCGAGTTGGGCTCGGTGCGACGCGAACTCGACGAGGCCAGCAGTCAGCAGCAGCGTGATCAGGCCCGCCAATCTGAGCTGGACGCCGAGCTTGAGCGTGACACCCCTCTGCTTGAGGAGGCAAGGGAGCGTCTCGAGGATCTGCGTGAGCGGCTCGCGGAGGCCGAAGATCAGCTGGAGACCTGGCAGCAGGCCTGGGATGCGATTCAGCTCGAACTCGCTGCGCCATCGGCCGAGGCGCAGCACGAACGCTCGACCCTGAATCATCTGGAGCAGCGCTTGGCGCAAGACCGCGAGCGCAGCGCCCGCATCGATGACGAATCGGGCCGACTTGATACCGGCGAACTGGAGCAGCGGTTGGCTGCACTCGATGAGCGCTCGGAGGGGCTCGATGAGCGGCTTCATCTGGCCGCCGATGCGCAGGAAAGGGCCGCTGCGGCGTTGCGGGAGGCCGAGTCCACCCGTGCTGAGCTTGGCGGGCGGCTCGACGCCGCACGCACCGAGCTCCAGACAACGCGCGGCCGGCTTGCTTCGCTCGAGGCATTGCAGGATGCGGCCTTGGAGAACCCGGATGAGGCGGTTGCTGCCTGGGTCGACCGGTGCGACCTGACTCAGGCGCCGCGCTTGCTGGATCTCATCGAGGTCACGCCAGGATGGGAGGGCGCGGTCGAAGTGGTCTTGAACAGCGCGCTGGCGGCGATCTGTGTCGATGAATTCGATCAGCTGGTGCGCTCGCTCGACAGCGAGGTGCTGATGCTCTTTGAGGCTGACGCATCTCAAGTCGACTGGATCGGTGCCACGCCGGCCGGCACATCGGGGCTGGCGTCCCTGGTCCGTGGGCCCTCGGTCTTGGCCCAGCTGCTGGAGGGGATCGAGGTCGCGGAGAGTCGCGAGCAGGCGCTGGCGAGACGCTCAGTGCTGAGCACAGGTCAGCGCATTGTGACCCGCGACGGATTGCTGCTCGGCCCAGGCTGGGCTCGGGCTCCGGGCCAGGGCGCCGAGAATGCGGTCGATGTCGGCGGCAGCATCGCCCGCGCCGAGGAGATGAAGGCGCTGCTGGTTGCTGCCGACGAGCTTGAGGAGGTGATTGCTGGAATGGCGGAGGAGCAGGAGACCTTGGCCGGTCGGCGCGCAGAACTCGAGCAGGCGCGCAATGACGCGCATGAGGATTTGGCCCGTTTGAGTCGTGATCGGGCGTCGCTGGATGCCGAGCAGGGCGCCGCCCGTGCGCGCTTGACTCACCTGCGCGAGCGCCGTGCGGCGCTGGCCGAGGAGCAGGCGGCGCTGAACGAAGGCTGCGCCGAGATGGAGGAGGCGATGGAGCTTGGGCGCGAGCGTTTGCATGCAGCCCTTGAGCGCAGCGAGCAGCTCACCGACCGACGAGATGGCCTGGCGGCCGAGCGCGAGCCACGGCGCGCCGCCGTGACCGAACTGCGTCGGGAGGAGGCGCAATTGCGCGATGAGGTGCAGCGGCTGGAGGTGGCGACCGAGACGCGGCGTGCATCGCAGGGGGGGCTGGCGGCAAATCTCGAGCGCGCCAGTGAGCGCGTTGCCAGTCTCCAGGCACGCCGCGATGAGCTGGCTGAGGCGCTGAGCGAGGCCGCCGAGCCAGCCCTCGAGCAGCAGGAACGGCTCGATGAGCAGCTCGAGCAACGGTTGCAGGTCGAGCAGGAGCTGAACGATACGCGCCAGCAGATGGAGACGGTCGATGCCCAGATCCGCACCGCCGAACAGCGTCGCCACGGGCTCGAGCAATCCCTTAACGGCGTGCGCAAGGAGCTGGATGACGCGCGCTTACAGCGGCAGGAGCTGCTGGTGCGGCGACAAACGGTCGAGGAGCAGCTCCGCGCGCGTGAGGCCGCACCCCAGCAGGTGCTGGACGCTATGAGTCCGGAGTCACTGGCAGGCGCCGATCTGGTCGAACGCTGGGGGCGGGAGCTTGAGACGGTGAAGACCCGCATCGGGCGGCTTGGCAATATCAATCTAGCAGCGATCGACGAGTTCCAAGAGCAGTCCGAACGCATGCGCTATCTTGAGGAGCAGCACGCCGACATCAGCGCCGCGTTGGAAACGCTCGAGTCAGCGATCCGTAAGATCGATCGCGAGACCCGCAGCCGATTCAAAGAGACCTTTGATCGCATCAACAGCGGTCTGCAGGAGCTGTTTCCGCGCGTCTTCGGCGGCGGTAATGCTTACTTGGAACTGACCGGCGAGGACCTGCTCGACACTGGTGTCTCGATCATGGCGCGTCCACCCGGCAAACGTAACGCCACCATCCACATGCTCTCAGGTGGCGAGAAGGCGCTGACGGCGGTGGCGCTGGTGTTTGCGATCTTTCAGCTCAATCCGGCCCCATTCTGTATGCTCGACGAGGTGGATGCGCCGCTGGACGATGCTAATGTCGGGCGCTTCTGCGAGCTGGTACGCTCGATGTCGGATCAGATCCAGTTTATCTTCATCACCCACAACAAGGTGACGATGGAACTGGCCGATCAACTGCTAGGTATTACCATGCACGAGCCCGGTTGCTCGCGTCTGGTCTCTGTCGACGTCGACCAGGCCGCGCGCATGGTGGCCGCCTCCTGAGACCAAGCCTGATTACTAAGTATTGTTCAGTCGCAGAAGTAAGTCGAAAGCACTGATATAATCGCGGAAAAATCTCCATCGGATATGCAACCCATGGATGCTGGCACTCTAAGAATCATTCTGATCGTCTTTGGCGTTTTGCTGCTTGGCGCACTCTACCTTTGGGAACGCCGCCGCATCGAGAGAGACTCCGAGCTCGATGACGAGACCCCTGAGCGGTCAATCAGTGCCTGGCGCCGGGAGCCTAGCTTTGGCGCAAGTTTCGCTGATACTGCTGATGAGTTAGGGCGAACTGAGGAGCCTTCCGAGACTGCTGCGGATGCGAGCCGCCGCACCGATGCCAAGGTTGCATCCCACGGGCGCGATGCGCCTGTGACATCAGATGATCTGGACTCGAATGAAGCAGACCATGCAAGAGTTGGGGGCAGTGAGGACGAAGCACCCGAGCCGGCCGCGGCAGGGGCCTCGTCGGTGCAGCAGCAGCGGCCGGAATCGACCTCGCCGGGTAACGAAGGCAGTCTGCTCATGCAGCTCTTCGTGGTCGCTCGCGGTAAGCCCTTTGATGGCTCGGCGGTGCAGGCGGTGGCGGAGCGGCAACATCTGACCCCCGGGGAGATGGATATCTATCATCGCCAAAACCTTGAGAGCAATAGCCAAAGCGCACTCTTCAGTATGGCGAATCTGGTCAAGCCGGGGACCTTTCCATTCGATGAGATGGAGACCTTCACCACGCCGGGTGTCGCGCTCTTCACTCAGCTCGAGGGTCTGCCGAGCGATCTGATGGTCTACGACGAGCTGGTGCAAGCGGCCCGCTCGATGGCCGACGCGCTTGACGGCGATCTGCTGCTACCGGACCGTCGCCCGTTCGACGACGCTGCCTGGGAGGGGCTGCGGAACGAGCTGCTCAGTCTGATCAATGAGCGCTCGGAGTCAGTGTGATCAGCGGTAGCGGGCCTGCGCCGGTTGGAGGTCGTCGGACTGATGCTAGGGCGGCTGGCCGCTTAACCAAGCGTCGACCATGACAGTGCCGGCGTCTGATCAGGACCGGGCCTCGTCCCTGCGCCGCGAGCTGGAGCATCACAACTACCGCTACTACGTCCTCGATGATCCGGAGATCCCGGATGCCGAGTATGATCGTTTGCTGCGCGAGCTTCAGGCGTTGGAGGCGCGCTACCCAGAACTCGTCACCCCAGACTCGCCGACGCAGCGGGTCGGTGCCGCACCGCTTGAGAGTTTCGCCGAGGTTGAGCATCGGCTACCGATGCTCTCGCTGAGCAACGCGCTCGATGAGCACGAGCTGAGCGAGTTCGATCGGCGCGTCCGGGAAGGGCTAGGGGTGGAACAGGTACGCTACTCGGCGGAGCCCAAACTCGATGGACTTGCGATTAGCCTGCTGTATGAGAATGGGGTCCTGATCCAGGGCGCGACGCGCGGCGATGGTCATCGTGGCGAGGATGTGACAGCCCAGGTGCGGACCATCCAGTCGGTCCCGTTGCGGCTGCGCGCGTCAGAGGGTGACGCGCAGTGGCCAGCCCTGTTAGAGGTGCGCGGTGAGATCTTTCTAACCTACGAGCGCTTCGCCGCGATCAACGCCCGGGCGCAGCGTGAGGGTGGCAAGGGCTTTGCCAATCCGCGAAATGCGGCTGCTGGCAGTCTTCGGCAGCTGGATTCGCGCATCACCGCAGCGCGCGGACTCAGCATGTTCTGTTATGGGTTGGGTGCGGTCGAGGGGGCGCCTTGGTCCGATAGCCACAGCGATAGTCTGGCGCGGATCGCGGGCTGGGGGCTGCCGGTGTCGCCGGAGCAACAGATTGTTGATGGGCTTGAGGGCTGCATTGCCTATCATGCGGCGATGGCGGAACGGCGTGAGCGGCTCGCCTATGCGATCGATGGCGTGGTGTTCAAGGTCGACCGGCAAGCCGATCAGGAACGGCTTGGTTTCGTCTCGCGCGCCCCGCGCTGGGCGATCGCCTACAAGTTTCCCGCCCAGGAAGAACTGACCACCGTTGAGGCGGTCGAGTTTCAGGTCGGTCGCACTGGGGCCTTGACTCCCGTTGCGCGGTTGGCGCCAGTGGATGTTGCCGGTGTGACCGTCTCCAATGCCACGCTGCACAACATCGACGAAGTTAAGCGCAAGGACGTTCGCGTTGGCGATACCGTCTATGTGCGCCGGGCCGGTGACGTCATTCCGGAGGTTGTGCGGGTGCTGCCGGAGCGTCGTCCAGCCGCAGCACAGCAGGTTCAGTTACCCACGCAGTGTCCCGTCTGCGGATCGGATGTGCTGCGCGCTGAGGACGAGGTCGTCGCACGCTGCACCGGTGGGCTATTTTGCGCGGCGCAGCGCAAGGAGGCGATCAAGCACTTCGCTTCACGTCGGGCGATGGATATCGAAGGTCTCGGCGACAAGCTGATCGATCAGTTGGTCGAGCGGGGGCTGGTGAGAGATCCTGCGGATCTCTACCGGCTCACCCAAGACCAGTTGAGCGATCTGGAGCGCATGGGTGAGAAATCTGCCGTCAACCTACTCGCTGCTCTCGATAAGAGCCGCCAAACGACCTTGGCGCGCTTTATCTACGCGCTTGGCATTCGCGAGGTGGGCGAGGCGACAGCACGGGCGCTGGCCGAGCACTTTCGCGATCTCGATGCGCTGATGGATACGCCGGTCTCGGCGCTGCTGCCGGCCGAAGGCGTTGGTCCTGTGGTGGCAGCGCATATCCAGGCCTTTTTCTCGCAGCCTCACAATCGCGAGGTCATCAGCAAGCTGCGCGCGCCTGAGATCGGCGCGATCAGCTGGGAGCGGCCTGCAGACCCAAGCGACACTGAAGCGCTGGATGTGACCAGTCCAGTGTTCGGCAAGACGGTGGTCATCACCGGCACTCTGAGCCAGCCGCGTGAGCAGATGAAGGCTCAGCTCGAGGCCTTAGGGGCCAAGGTGACGTCTAGCCTGTCGAAGAAGACCGATCTGCTGATCGCCGGGGCTGATCCAGGCAGCAAACTCACACGGGCCGAGGAACTCGGCGTCGAGGTTCTCGACGGCGATCGGTTAGCTGAGCTGCTTGAAGACCAAGGACCACAGGGCGAATGAGGCAATCCTCGCCGCTTCAATCTGTGCTGATCGCTGAATTTAGCGGCGTGCGTCCCGATCTCTGAGCAGCGGAAGGACCTGAACGATTCAATACCACTTTATCTATGATGGGATTATGATGATGTCTGAGTTGAGTAAAGAGCAGCAGATCCTCGTGGCAATGCGCAAGACGCTCGCCGCCGTCGTAAAGGATGTGACCCCGCCACCGGGAATGAAACATCCACTGTCCGAGAACACCATCGGTGATGTTCGTGCCTGCCTGTCGCTCATTGCAGCGCGCGAGAAGGAGCTGGCAGACAGCGAAGGTCGTGGTGGAGAACGGCCCCACTATGCCGACGAGCCACAATCGGCCCAGGTGGTGCCGATTGCCGGCATCCGGCGCAGCGATAAATCCGGTGGCACCTCGGGTAGTCGCTAAGGCGCACCAAACGGCGTTCGCGGGAGGTTGAGATGACGGTGTATCGGTTCGGCAATGGACGTGCGCACGCGCCGTTCATCGGCGGTGTGGCGATCCTGCTGTGGGCAGCAAACGCTCAGGCCTGGCAGGTTAGGGTGTCCGATATGACGGCATCGGTTCCGGAATGGTCCTATAGTGGCGAGCAAGGGCCCAGCCACTGGGCCGAGATCAACGCCTCCTACGCACGCTGCGCCTCTGGCCGCCTGCAGTCGCCGGTTCCGATAGAGACTTCGGCTGCCCTGTTCCAACCTTGCACCCCGCTTCGGTTCCGCTATCGAAGTAGCTCACTGCACTTAGTGAACGACGGCAACGTACTGCGGCTTGGCTACGATCGTGGTAGCTATCTGGTGGTCGATGGGCTCAGCTACGAACTGGTTGAGCTGCGTTTTCACATCCCCGGCGAGCATGCGATCGACGGCCGCATTGCGGATGGCGAGATCGAACTCATCCATGGCAACAATCGCGGCGACATTGCGATCGTTTCGGTACCGCTTGCAGCCGGCAACCGCGTCAATCAGACGCTGCGACGTATCCTGGAGAATGCGCCTTTTGCGGCGGGAAAGACCGCCTACGGTCGCAATATCGGCGTCAACGCCGTGTTTTTGCTGCCGTCGCGGCGCTCGTATTTCCGCTATGAGGGCTCGATGACACGTCCACCTTGCCAGGAGGGCGTGCATCGGTACGTGATGGAGACGCCGCTTGAGATTGCGGCCTCAGACCTGGCTCGACTCGCGCAAATCACCGACGCCAATGCTCGTCCGCTGCAGCCGCTTGGTTCGAGACGGGTCGAGCGGTTTTGCGACACCGGTGGCGACTAGGCTCGCTACAGATTGCGGCGCTTGGCCCTGGAGCTAAAACGGCCCTGGTCTGGAGCTGGCTGGGACAGCAAGTCCAAGCAGCCAGCCTCTGGCAATCCCAGCCTTGCTATTGCTCCGCTGGTATCTCCTTGACCTTGACGACCTCTTCGTTGAGTTCGACATCGGCGTCGTTACGCAACTCCGTGAGTGCCTCGGCCACCGCGCGCTGGCGTAGGACGGCCTCAAGCTGAGGCTTGGCCTGCTCAAATGATGGCGGTTCAGCGGTTCGCGTCTCTTCGAGCTTAATGATGTGCCATCCGAACTGGGTCTGCACTGGCTGCTTGGAAAAGGTTCCGGGCTCCATCTCGGCGACCGCGTCGGCAAACGGCTTGACCATGCGCCGGGAATCGAACCAGCCGAGATCGCCCCCCTTCTCGGCTGTTGGGCCGAGCGAATGCTCTTCGGCCAAGGTCCCGAAGCCCTCCCCATCGGCTTTGTCCAGCTGCTCGATCAGGGTCTGAGCCTTGTCCTTGTCGTCGAGCAAGATGTGTCGGGCCTTGTACTCGGTCTGTTGCGATTGCTCGACAAATTGATCATAGGCCTGTTTGAGCTCGGCCTCGGTTGGATTGGTTTCCGCGCCGATGCTCTGGAGCGCCGCCGCTGAGAGGACCATCATCCGCTGTAAGGCGAGTGCTGTTTGTACCTCGGGGTTCTCAGTGACCTGACGCTTTTCGCCCTCTTGCGAGGCGACCACGATGTTCATGAACTCATTGAATGCCTGCTCTTGCAGCTGCGGGCTGTCTTGGCCGTCACGTTGCGAGAGCAGCTCGGCGTAGTAGGCGCGGAACAGATCGAGCTGATAGGGCTCGCCGTTGACGGTCGCGATCAGGGTTTCGTCTGTCTCTTGGGCCTCCTGTGCGCAGGCAGGCGCGGTCATGGCGAGCGCCAGTAGCGAGACGGTCATAAAGCGGTGTTTCATCGAAATCTCCCGGTTGAAACCTCCCCCTTCAGGGGGATAATGCTGCACGGGAGAAGCGTAACCTCTTCCGTGCAGTGTCGTCCGGCTTGGCCGGGCGTGGATTGAAACATGACAACTATCCTTCTTGCTGTTTTGATGTCTTGCTCAAGCGGGCAGGACCTGGATGAATGGCTTGACCTGCACCTCGGCATAGATACCCGCTAGTGCATAGGGATCGGCGTCGGCCCAGGTCTGGGCCGCCTGCAAGTCGCTGAACTCGGCAACGACCAGAGAGCCAGTGAAGCCGGCATCGCCGGGGTCCGGCGCGTCGATTGCTGGGTGCGGACCGGCGAGGATCAACCGGCCGGCATCTTGGAGTCCGCGTAGGCGCTCAAGATGGGCCGGGCGGTTTGCACGGCGTTGTGACAGGCTGTCAGGCCGGTCACGGCTGATGATGGCATAGAGCATCAGCGGATGTCTCCAGAGGTCGCAGGTGACGGCGTTGACGCAGGATTACGATCCTCTGGATCGGTTTCCAATGGCTCAGAATCCTGGATGTAACGCGCGAGGTAGAACGCCTGTCCGATGACGAACAGGATCGTCAGCCCCATCATACCGAAGAGCTTGAAATTGACCCAAACGGCCTCGCTCTGATGGGCTGTCTCGCAGAGCGCAAGCGATTGGCCGCTGAACTGCTCGGCGCAGGCGTTCAGGTCTACCGCGGTGATACCGGTTGCGGCGATCAGTGCCTGCTCGGCGACATAGAAGCCGCTGCCGATGTACACCACGAACAGGTTGGCCAGTCCGGAGACCAGGAAGAACGCGACCCAGGCCCAATTCAGTCGGCGCCAGACGGGCGCCGGCACGCTGATGGCTTGTTCCATCATCCGCTCGACCAAGGGACGCTTGCCGATCAGGCTGCCGCCAAGAAACGCGATGGCAAAGAGCCAATTGACGATCGTTGGCTTCCACATCACGAAGATCGGGTCACGCAGCAGCAGGGTGAGCCCGCCAAAGACTGCGATCAACGCGAGCGTAATCAAGGGCATCGACTCGAACCGGCCACGCCGCCAGCGCAGCCAAGCGACCTGCGCCAGTGAAGCGATGATCGCAGTGATGGTCGCGACATAGATGCCGTAGAGCTTGTAGGCGATAAAAAACAGGATGATCGGAAAGAAGTCGATGAGCAGCTTCATCGCGGGTGTCCAGTGGGCATGGGCGGGAGAGCGGATGGTGCAACGACCAGCCGCGACAAAGACGCGGCATCCTAGCATCGTTGCCGACCATCGTGGTCTGGTTGTCAGCCCAGAATCAGACCTAGAGCCTGGGCGAGAGTCTGACGCGGACGCTGGTCTGGAGTCTAGCCGGCGGCTTCGTCGGCTTGCTCAGCGGCGCGGCAAGCTGCAGCGGATCAGGTAGAATGCGGCGATGATGAAGACACCTGACCTGCATACGCATTCCACGGCCTCTGACGGAACCCTGTCTCCGAGCGACCTGATCGCCAGGGCGGCCCAGCAGGGTGTCGAGGTAATCGCGCTGACCGATCACGACACCCTCGCGGGCTTGGACGAGGCGGCTGCAGCAGCGCAGAGGCACGGAATTCGTCTTGTCCCAGGCGTCGAGATCTCGGTGACCTGGGGCGGGCGCACGGTTCATATCGTTGGCCTGGACTTAGACCCAGCCTGTTCAGCGCTGCGCAGAGGACTCGACGGCTTGCTCGCTTACCGCGAAGAGCGCGCCGCTGAGATTGCGAGCCGTCTCGAGCGCGCTGGCTGGCCGGGTGCCCTGGAGGGCGCCCGAGCCCAGGCCCAGGGCGAGCTGGTTGGACGCACCCATTTCGCACGTTTTCTGGTTCAGCAGGGGGCGGCCAAGGATCTTCGCTCCGTGTTCAAACACTTCTTGGTCAAGGGCAAGCCGGGCCATGTTGCCGGTTGCTGGACGACGTTGGAAGAGGCCGTCGGTTGGATCCGTGCCGCCGGCGGGCAAGCCGTTGTTGCCCATCCGGCGCGCTATGGGCTCACGCGCTCGAAGATGAAGCGCCTGCTCGAGGACTTTCGAGCGAGCGGGGGGCGTGGGATCGAGGTGGTCTCAGGCAGCCATAGCCGCGACGACTACTTCACCTTTGCACGCTGGGCGCGTGAACTAGGGCTGCTGGCCTCGGCGGGCTCCGATTATCACGGTCCCGACAACCCTTGGATCGAGCTTGGACGCCTGCCGGAGTTGCCCGAGGGCTGCCGGCCTATCTGGGAGCACCTAGGGTTTGCGGGGCTCGACGAGGCGCTGCTCGCCGAGTCCTCCCCCGTGCCCATGCGCGAACGGCCAAACGCCTAGACCCGTTGATTCGCCTACCAGCTGCAGATGTTCGCAGGCCCTTTCACCGAAGCAGCTGCCTAGCCACAACCGCGAGATCGATACCGTCGCCAATGGCCACCTCGCCACAGTTTCTAGAGATCCATCCGCAAGATCCCCAGCCACGACTCATCCGTCAGGCGGCTGCGGTGTTTGCGGCGGGTGGCGTTGTGGTCTATCCGACCGATTCGTCCTATGCATTGGGCTGCCAGTTGGGCGACAAGGCGGCGCTCGATCGCATCCGGTTGATCCGCCGCGTCGATGACAAGCACCACTTCACGCTGGTTTGTCGTGACCTGTCGGAGATCGCGACCTATGCCCGACTCGACAACCAGGCCTATCGCCAGCTCAAATCGTTGACGCCAGGGCCTTATACCTTCATCTTCCAAGCGACCAAGCAGGTGCCGCGCAGGTTACTGCATCCAAAGCGCCGCGGTATCGGCATCCGCGTTCCGGGCACGCCTATCACTCAGGCCCTGCTCGCGGAGCTGGACCAGCCGATCTTAAGCACCACGCTGATCATGCCTGGTGACGAGGAGCCGATGGACGATCTGCTCGAGGTTCGCGAAATGATCGGCCACTGTGTGGATCTGATCATCGACGGCGGACCTTGCGGAAGCCAGCCGACGACGGTTGTTGATATGACCCAAGATCCTCCGGTCGTGGCGCGTGAGGGCAAGGGCGATATCAGCGTCTTTGAGTCCTGACTGTATCGCCGCTCGCCTGTTTCATCCCGTTTTCTGACGAGGACGCACATCGTTTGGATGCCATCGCTGAAACCCTGCTGTTGATCCTGCTGATCGCAGTCCCGGTCCTGTTTGCGATCACCGTGCACGAGGCCGCTCACGGCTGGGTCGCCAATCGCCTGGGCGATCCGACGGCGGCGATGCTTGGTCGCGTCACCTTCAATCCGATCAAGCACATCGACCCGGTCGGCACCATCGCCGTGCCATTGATCATCTTCTTGACCTCGAAGACGCTGCTCGGCGTGCCCTTCCTGTTCGGCTGGGCCAAGCCAGTGCCGGTGGACTGGCGGCGGCTGCGAAATCCGCGCTGGGATATGGCACTGGTCGCAGTCGCCGGGCCCGGCGTGAACCTGTTGATGGCCATCGGTTGGGGACTGGCCTTGCAGCTGATGGTGCTGATGCTGGGCGTCGTCGAGGTGCCTGTCGCGGTCCAGGAGGTTACGCTCAGGCTCTGCTTGATTGGCGTCTTGATCAATCTGTTCCTGATGGCGCTGAACCTAATCCCGGTTCTGCCGCTCGATGGCGGACGGGTGCTCAGCGCCTTGCTGCCGCGCTCCTGGGCGCGCGGTTTTGCGCGGCTCGAGCCCTATGGGCTGATGATCCTGGTTGCGCTGCTCCTGTTGCCGAACGGACAGCCACCTGGCCTGCTTGGTGCTGCGTTGCTCCCAGCCGTTGACCTGGCGCTCGCCGTGATTCCAGCGTCCGACCTGATCCGCGACTCCATTCCTCTCTGACAGCAAAGGCCCTAAGCCGTTGAATTCTGCACCTAACCAAACCCATCGCGTCCTCTCGGGTATGCGCCCGACAGGCAAGCTCCATCTTGGCCATTATCATGGCGTGCTCAAGAACTGGATCGAGCTACAGCATGAGTATGAGTGCTTCTTCTTTGTCGCCGACTGGCACGCGCTGACCACCGACTACGAAGACCCCTCGCAGATCCCACAGGCGAGCTTCGATATGGTCGTCGACTGGCTCGCCTGCGGTATCAGCGCCGGAGCCGCGACCCTGTTCATCCAGTCCCGGGTGCCCGAGCATGCCGAGCTACACCTGCTGCTGTCGATGATCACGCCATTGGGTTGGCTCGAGCGCGTGCCGAGCTACAAGGATCAGCAGGAGAAGCTCAAGGAGAAGGATCTGGCCACCTATGGCTTCCTTGGTTATCCGCTGCTGCAGAGCGCCGATATCCTGATCTACAAGGCCGGTGCGGTGCCAGTGGGTGAGGACCAGGTAGCCCATGTCGAGATGACGCGAGAGATCGCCCGCCGCTTCAACCACATCTATGGTCGCGAGCCGGACTTCGAGGCCCAGGCCGAACAGGCCAAGCGCAAGATGGGCAAGAAGAACGCAAAGATGTTCGATCAGCTCAAGCGCCGCTACCAGGAGCAGGGCGATCAGGAGGCACTCGACGTCGCCCGTGCCTTGCTCGAGAGCCAGGCCAATATCACCATCGCTGATCGCGAGCGGCTGCTGGGCTATCTTGAAGGCGGCGGCCGGGTGATCTTGCCGGAGCCTTCGCCGCTGCTGACCAAGGCGGCCAAGATGCCTGGACTCGATGGGCAGAAGATGTCCAAGTCCTACGGCAATACCATCGCCTTGCGTGATGACCCTGACGCCGTTGAGCAAAAGCTGCGCACCATGCCGACCGATCCGGCCCGCGTGCGCCGCAGCGATCCGGGTAATCCGGAGGTCTGCCCGGTTTGGCAGTTCCACGAGGTCTATTCCGATGCTGAGATCAAGGACTGGGTGCAACAGGGCTGCCGCAGTGCCGGTATTGGCTGTGTCGAGTGTAAGCAACCAGTGATCGAGGCGGTGCGCAAGGAGTTGGAGCCGATCCAGGCCGAGGTGAAACGGCTCGAGGCCGATCCGGACCTGGTGCGCTCGTTCATCAACGAGGGCTGTGAGCGCGCGCGTGACCGGGCGCGCGAGACCATGGAAGATGTGCGCCATGTGATGTCGCTGCGGCAAGGCTGAGCAGCAACGCGCAACGGTGGCTGAGCAAGACCATGCAGGAGTCGAGTACCGAGACCGAGACCCAGACGCCGAGCGGCAAGGAGCGCCTTGCGTTGGTGCGAGGCGAGCCGCTGCTGAAGCTGCCGGAAGACCTCTATATCCCACCGGATGCGCTTGAGGTCTTTCTCGATACTTTTGAAGGCCCCTTGGATCTGCTGTTGTACCTGATCCGTCGGCAGAACCTCGATATTCTGGATATCCCGATCATCGAGATCACCAAACAGTACATGGAGTACGTCGAGCTGATGAAGGAGGTGCGCCTCGAACTCGCGGCTGAGTACCTGGTGATGGCAGCGATGCTTTGCGAGATCAAATCGCGGATGCTGCTGCCGCGGGCGGATGAGGACGACGAAGATGGCGAAGACCCGCGCGCTGAGCTGGTGCGACGGCTCGCCGAATACGAGCAGTTCAAGCAAGCCGCGCAGGATCTGGATGCCCTGCCGCGGCTGGAGCGGGATTGCTTTGCGGTGCAGGCAAGAGTGCCGCCTGGTCATATTCGATGCATCCCGCCAAGCGTTGAGCTGGATGAGCTGCTCGCGGCCTTGCAGGCGGTCTTGGCGCGCGCCGACCTGTTTACCAGTCATCAGATCGAGCGCGAGTCGCTCTCATTGCGTGAGCGGATGTCGGCGGTGCTGGAGCGGATCAGCGGCGCCGAGCTGGTGCCCTTTAGCGATCTCTTCGATGTGACCGAGGGCCGCGCCGGGGTGGTCGTGAGCTTCTTGGCGGTGTTGGAGCTGTTGAAGGCGACAACGCTGGAACTGATCCAGGTCGAGCCTTTCGCGCCGATTCGACTGCGTCGGCGTGGGATTGACGAGGCCGCATGAGCGACTGGGAGCAGGATGCCGGCGCCGATGAGGCGGGCGTCGACCATAGCGCGCCGCGGCAGCATGCGCTCTCGCTGTTGGTGCCGGGGCTTGAGCAGGTCGTTGAAGCTGCGCTGTTGGCTGCGGGCGGGCCCCTGTCAGTCGAACGCATTCAGGGCCTCTATGACGATCGCGAGCGCCCGTCTCGGGACGAGGTCCTGGCGGCGCTTGAGGCCTTGCGCCAGGCGTTAGACGGGCGCGGGGTGGAGCTGGTCGAGGTCGCTGGTGGCTGGCGGATTCAGGTGCGTGCATCGGTGGCGCCCTGGGTCGGACGGCTGTGGCAGGAGAAGCCATCACGCTACTCGCGTGCCCTGCTCGAGACCCTGGCGTTGATTGCCTATCGGCAGCCGATCACGCGCGGCGAGATCGAGCAGATCCGTGGCGTCGCCGTGAGTACGCCGATCATCAAGACCCTGACCGAGCGAGAGTGGGTACGGGTGGTCGGGCATCGAGATGTCCCCGGACGGCCCGCGCTCTATGCGACCACGCGCCGATTCCTCGACTATTTCGGGCTGCGCTCGCTGAATGAGCTACCGCCGCTGGCCGAGATCCGCGATGCCAGCTTCTTTGAGCAGGTCTTGAACGAGGAGACAGATAGCGCTGACCTTGGCCCTGATCCTGCTGCAGCGCCAACGTCCTCGGAATCGGCCGAGGATGCTATCGAGGACAGCTTGGACGAAGCGACTGAGATAGCGCCGCAAGCCTTCGCGACCCGGCTAGCAGGCCGACCGCACCTAGTCCTCGCCGTCAGCAATGATGCGACCTCTCACGCGCTGGGGTCTCGCGAGCCCGTGTCTCGCGACCAACAGGAGCCTCGGGAAGCCGATCATCACGACCAGGTCGAGCCTCGCGGGCACGAGCCAAGCGCCCAGCGTTCTGAGCCGTCCGCTGACACCAACGAATGCACTGGAGATGACCCGGATGAAGGACGCTGATCGACACCGAGCCGCGCCTGAGCCGCAGGAGCCGGTGCGCTTGCAGAAGACGCTGGCGGAGGCCGGCCTTGGTTCTCGACGCGAGATCGAAGGCTGGATTCGTGACGGCAGGGTGCGCGTCAACGGCGCACTCGCTAAGCTCGGTGATCGGGTCCTTCCGAGTGACCGTATCCGAGTCGATGGTCAGGAGGTCCGTCGCCGGGCCGCGAAGCGCCAGAACTTGCGGGTGCTGGCCTATCACAAGCCTGAGGGTGAGGTGGTGACGCGCAAAGATCCCGAGGGCAGGCCGACCATCTTCCGACGCCTGCCGGGGGTTCGCGATGGCCGCTGGATCGCGGTCGGGCGGCTGGATCTGAACACCGCGGGTTTGTTGCTGGTCACCAATCACGGCGAGCTGGCCAATCGGCTGATGCATCCCTCGCGCGCCATCGAGCGTGAATACGCCGTTCGGGTTCGGGGTGTGGTCTCGGATCAGCTGTTGGCGCAGTTGGTCAACGGGGTCGAGCTGGAGGATGGTCCGGCCCGCTTCGAGGAGATCGTGCCGTCTGGCGGCTCCGACAGCCATCAGTGGTTCCATGTGCTGATCGTCGAGGGGCGCAATCGCGAGGTACGTCGGCTCTGGGAGGCGGTTGGCTGCACTGTCAGTCGGCTCAAACGGGTGCGCTATGGGAATGTGATCCTTGGCGCTCGGCCGACGCCGGGGCAGTGGCGGGAAGTGGTCGGCGACGAGCTGGCTGAACTGATGGCCTTAGCTGAGCTTGGTCCGCCAGTGATGGCTCGAACAGGCTTGGGGGCAGGTGCAGACAAGGGCCCGCGCCTAGGCGGCTCGGCGAAGCCGCGGGCAGGGGGGGCGGCGCGGCTGGCAGGACGGCGCTTGAAGCCGCGTATCTCGGGTCGGCGCTGATTCGTCGCGCTATCGTTATCGCCAGGTCTCCCTTTTTGGATGGGCTGCCGCTGGCCGAGGATGGCATTCGGTTCGGGCCTGCCGAGGACCTCGAGGGACTGGCGGGTCAGATGTGGGCTGCTTATGCCGGGCTGGGGTATTTCGCCGATCCGCGTCCCCGTGTTCGAGATGCTGGCACCGCAGGAGGCGGTGGCAGCGCTGGTTCAAGACAGTGCGCCCGCAGTTGCTGATCTGGCTCAGCGAGTCCGATCTGTGCGCAGAGCCTTAGAACAGTGAAAAACTCCGCAGCACGCGTGCGAGTTTTTCGTCCTCTTGGGCGAGATCGCGCAAGGCGTTGAGTAACCGGGTCGGTAGCGAGCCCTGTTCGTGACGGAGCTGCAAATCCCTTTCCAAATCCTGCTCAAGCTGCGCGAGGCGTGTCTCGAGTGGGCGTAGCGCGGTGCGACGATCCCACACGATGTAGCCGAACAGGGAAACGATCAGCAAGATGATGGCGGAAAACATGGCCAGAAGACTCATCGCAAACTGGTCGTCAAGGCGCTTGTCCAATGCCGCGAAACGCTGATCCATGTTCTTTTCCATCGACGCAAAGCGTTGATCAACCGCTTCAAAGCGTTGATTGATACTCTCCTCCATGGCTTCAAAGCGCTGATCAACCGCTTCAAAGTGTTGATGCATTTCTTTAGCCAGGGCTTGCTGTCCCGCATCCAAACGCGTGAGAGATTCGATGATCTCCCGATCCGTTATGCGCGGCGCGGTTTCAACCGCCATCACGTCAACACTGGTGGCTGCAAGCCAGAGCGCGGAGCAGACAAGGCTCTGACGGATCAGGCTCAGGCTCAGGCGGATCAAAAGACGTGTTTCCAAAGACTGGGACTAATCAGATTCTAGCAGCGAGTCGTCGTGCGAGGCACAAGCGCGATCGCTTGGACTCCGAGCAGTCCAGGTGACATGTGAACAGTGGTCTACCGATCAGATGACATGAGCTTTAACAGAAATCGCCTAAGTATCCGGCAGGATGCGGATGAGGGCGCCATCGGGCTCGTCGGTGAGGATGTACAGACCGCCGTCTGAGCCTTGGCTGACGGCGCGCACACGTTGGCCGATGCTGAGTTTTTCTTCGCCCATGGCGCGGGTGCCGTTCAGCTGGGTGCGACGCAACTGTTGGAACTTGAGCGCGCCACTGATCAGGTTGCCTTGCCAGTCGGGGAAGTCGTCGCCGGTGTAGAAGGTCATGCCGCTGGGTGCGATCGATGGGGTCCAGACCACGGTGGGCTGGGTGACGCCTGGGGCCTTGGTCTTGTCCGAGACGCGCGGTCCCCAGTACTCCATGCTGTAGGTGACATCGGGCCAGCCGTAGTTATTTCCGGCGCGGATCAGGTTGATCTCGTCGCCACCGCGCGAGCCGTGCTCGTTGGCCCAGACGCGGCCGCTGTCGGGGTCGCGGGTCAGGCCTTGGATATTGCGATGGCCGATGCTGTAGATCTCGGCCTTGGCGCCGGGCTGGTCGACAAAGGGATTATCGGACGGGGCTGAGCCGTCGGCGTTCAGACGCAGCAGCGAGCCGAAATGGGTGCCAGGGTTCTGGGCCTGATTGCGGATGTTCTCGCCGTCGAACGAGGTCGGTGGGTTGCCGCCATCGCCGATGCTCATCAGCAGGGTGCCGTCGGGTAGCCACTCTAGCCGAGAGCCGAAGTGCTGGCCGCCGGATTTGCTGTCTGCGTTGCGGAAGATGATCTCGAGGTCCCGCAAGCGCTTGTTCGCGAGATCGAGCCGGCCGCGGGCGAGGGCGGTGCGATTGGCGTCTTCGGTGCCCTCGGCGAAGGTCAGATAGACCAGTTGGTTATCGGCGAAATTGGGGTGCAGGCTGATGTCGAGCAGCCCGCCTTGGCCACAGGCGCAGACCTCGGGCGTGCCACGGATCGGGGCCGGGTCCAGTTCGGCCTTGCCTCTAGCCTTGCTGCTGGCGTTGTCCACAGGTTCATCCGCCGCTCCGGCATCTGCGTTATGGATCAGTCGCAGCCGGCCCGGTCGCTCGGTGACCAGCGCCGAGCCGTTAGGCAGCCAGGCGATGCTCCAGGGATGGCGTAGACCGTCGACGATGGTCTCCATGCGCCAGCCGTCGGCCTCGGGAACATCGCCGGTTGGTTCGACGGGGCCTGAAGGCTGAGTGCAGCCGATGCCCGGGATCAGCGCTAAAAGCCAGAGCGCCGCCGAGAAGGCGCGGCCGGGAGCATGGGTTTGCCGATGTTGCTGCATTGGATGTGCCTCTTACAGTGCTTGATTGTGCAATCTGAAGACAGAACCCTAACAGACCGCTTATCCGGCTAGCAGATTCAGTGGTTTATGCGAGCCACAGGGTCATCTGATAGGACCTCTTAAAAGTGCTTCTCGAGCAGCGCAAGCTCAGTCAATGGTCCGTCTGGCGTCACCTCGAGCTTGCGGTTGAGGTCATTGAGCGCGCCCTGCAGCGCCTCCTCGATCACCGGATGATAGAACGGCATGCGCAACATCTGTTCGACCGTCATCTGTTGCTGGATGCTCCAGCTGATCAGATGCGCAAGATTTTCACCGCGCGGGGCGATCAGCTCGGCGCCCACCAGACGGCCGCTGGTCTTATCGCCGTAGACCCGGATCAGACCGCGGTTATTGCCCATGATCAGTGCGCGGCCGACCGGGGCCATCTTGATCTCGCCGATCGCGGTGTGGTCTGGATCAAGCGCGTCAAAGCGCTGGCCGACGGCACAGATGTTCGGATCGCAGAAGTTGATGAACAGCGGCGTGCGGCGACGGAAGCGAAGTGGGCATTGAGCTTCGCTGGCGGTCTCGGTGGTGATGCGCGCGGCGTTGAAACCGGCGATCCGACCCTCGTCGCCGGCCTCGTGCAGCACTGGGCGCTCGGCGGTGACATCACCAGCGATGAAGACCGGCAGCTCGCCGACCTGCATGCTGTGGCGATCGAATGGCGGCAGCCCCTGGGCGTCGAGCTCAACGCCGAGGTTCTCGAGTCCCAGTCCCTCGAGATTCGGCACCCGGCCGATGCTGCAGAGTACCGCGTCGACGCTGATCTGATGCTCACCCGCCTGGATGCGCAGCTGTTCGCCGTCTTCGCTGATCTGGGCGGGCTGGCCGAGATGGAGAGGGAATTCCTTGCCGATGACCTGAATCGCCGTCTTGCTGACCTCTGGGTCGCGGATGCCGGCGATGGTTTCGAGCTGATCGAAGCCTTCGACCTGGATGCCGAGCCGATGCAGGCTCTGGCCGAGTTCGAGGCCGATGGTGCCAAGGCCGATGACGGCGATCGAGGCGGGCAAATCCTCGAGTTCGAACAGGCTATCGGTGGTCAGCAGCTTATCGCCGAAGGCACGCCAGGGCTCTGGCACCAAGGGTCGCGAGCCGGTGGCGATGACCACAGCGCCGGCGCGGATGCGGTGCTCACCAACGGCGAGCAGGGTCGGCTCCAGAAAACGGGCGTAGTCCTGGAGGAAGAGGTCGTCGGGCATATCGTCGGTGCTGCTGCCGAGGACCCGGTCGACGAAGGTGTCGCGCATGTCCTGCACGTGCTCGAGGGCCTCGGGCAGATCCAGGCTGAGTCCTTGGTGACCGTCGATGCCATAGCGGCCGAGATGGGTGCGCCGGTGATAATCTTCAGCGACCTGGATCATGGCCTTTGAGGGCATGCAGCCAACCCGGGCGCAGGTGGTGCCGGGCTCGCCGCCGTTGATCAGGACAAAGCTTTTGCCGGCCTTGCGCGCCTGGCTCATGGCGTTGAGGCCAGAGGTGCCGGCTCCAATGATGGCGACGTCGACGAATCGTTCTTGCATCGATGGCTCCCTTGAGATGAAGGTAGGCGTTATCGCTGCCTCGCGCCTGATCTCGGAGTGAGTTCAGCGTTGGGCAGGAGAGAGTGGACACTAGCCATGGCCGAGGGGGCGGTTCAAAAACAAGATGATCATGACCGCGGAACAAATCCAACTACAAAATGCGCAAAATACGCGAACATAAGCGGTATATCACCCACTCTGCTGATGCTTTTCGTGGTTTTCGGTTTTTTCGTCGTTAGCAAGTGCTGTGCTGCTTCTTGAATCGCCACGAGGCGAGCAGGCTTAAACGCGCCCGATAGCCGAACCTGTACCTTGACCAGTGCCTGATGACCACCGCATTCTAAGCGGTTGCGGTCGCTGAGTTGCCGGTCCTTGGCCCTGATTTCCATCCTGTCGTTCGAGAGGTCTATGACTGCGTCTGCCCATTCCCTGAGCTTTGAACTCGCGCCTGGCGGTGCCTTGCGCGGTGAGTTGCGCGTGCCCGGCGATAAATCCATCTCCCATCGCGCAGTGATGCTCGCGGCCCTGGCCGAGGGTTTGACCGAGATCGACGGCTTCCTCGAGGGGGCGGACAGTCTTGCCACGCTGGCGGCCTTTCGGGCGATGGGCGTCGAGGCCGAGGGGCCGGGCGCTGGCCGACTCCGGGTCCACGGGGTTGGGCGCCAGGGGTTAAAAGACCCTGGGCAGGCACTGGATCTCGGTAACTCGGGCACCTCAATGCGCCTCATGGCCGGGCTGCTCGCCGGGCAGCGCTTCGCGACCACATTGATCGGCGATGCCTCACTCTCGCGGCGGCCGATGGGTCGGGTCATCGATCCGCTGACGCAGATGGGGGCACGGATTGAGGCTACCCCAGAAGGCCGGGCGCCGCTAGGTCTGCTGCCGGTTGAGGTGCTGCGAGGCATCGACTACAGGCTGCCGGTCGCCAGCGCCCAGGTCAAATCAAGCCTGTTGTTGGCCGGACTCTATGCACAGGGGGAGACCTGCGTGAGCGAGCCGGCGCCCACCCGTGATCATACCGAGCGCATGCTTGGCGCCTTCGGCTATCCGGTGCGGCGTGCGGGCAACCGCGTCTGTCTCAGCGGCGGTGGGCGCCTGGTCGCGACGCCGATCACGATCCCGGCCGATATCTCGTCGGCGGCCTTCTTTCTGGTCGGTGCCAGTATTGCCCCGGGCTCTGATCTCACCCTGACGCAGGTCGGGATGAATCCGACGCGGATCGGGGTGATCAACATCTTGCGCCGGATGGGAGCCGACATTGCGATCGAACGCCCGCGCGAGCTCGGTGGCGAGCCGGTCGCGGATCTCCGGGTGCGCGCCGCACCATTGCGCGGCATTGCCATCCCTGAGGATCAGGTGCCGCTGGCCATCGATGAGTTCCCAGTGTTGTTCATCGCCGCGGCCTGTGCCGAGGGCGACACACTGCTGAGCGGAGCGGCAGAGTTACGTGTGAAGGAGAGCGATCGCATCCAGGTGATGGCCGATGGCCTCAGCGTCCTCGGGGTCGAGGCCGAGCCGCGCGCCGATGGGATGCTGATTCGAGGCCTTGGTGCGGCTGGGTTGCTCGCGGGCGGTCGGGTTGCCGGCCATGGCGATCATCGGATTGCGATGGCCTTTGCGATCAGTGCGTTGCGTGCAACCGCTCCGATTTGGGTCGACGATTGTGCGAATGTCGAGACCTCTTTTCCGGATTTTGCCGGCCTGGCCGCGGGCGTTGGCCTGCAAGTCACCGAGCTACGCCCGGAGGGCCTGTCATGAAACCATCGATACAGCCTGCTCAAGTGAACGCTGCCGTTGGCTCAGACGCCAGTTCAGAGTCGACGTCGGACGCTGCTGTGGACGACGTGCTTGATGCCAGCTTGGAGGCTGAGCCTGACGCTGCCACTTCTGCGTCTGCCGCGGATACCATCGCTGCTCCGGTCATCACCATTGATGGCCCTTCAGGGACAGGCAAAGGCACAATCGCCACCCTGCTCGCGGCCCATCTGGACTGGCATCTGCTCGATAGCGGCGCCCTCTATCGCACGCTGGCGCTGGCGGCCCGGCGGCGGGGTGTCGGTCTCGACGATGGCCCAGAGCTGGGTCGCTTAGCTACGCAGACTCAGGTAACGCTGATCGGCGAGCGCGTCCAGTTAGATGCTGAGGATGTCTCGGATCTGATCCGCACCGCCGAGGCTGGCGTCGCCGCCTCTCAGGTGGCGGTGCACCCGCAGGTGCGCCAAGCGCTGCTGACCTGGCAGCGCGATGCAGCGGTTGCGCCGGGTCTGGTCGCTGACGGCCGAGACATGGGCTCTCGGGTTTTTCCAGACGCGCGCTTGAAGATCTATCTTGACGCGAGCCCGGAGGAGCGCGCCCAGCGGCGATATAAACAGTTGAAGGACAAGGGGATGGATGCTAACCTCCGCGATCTTGTCCATGAGCTTCGTGTGCGCGACGAGCGTGACCGAGGGCGAACCGAAAGTCCGCTCCAGGTTCCGCACGGAGCTGTCGTTGTCGATTCAACCAAGAAATCGATCGACGAAGTCTTTGCTCAGGTCCTTGACCTGGCCAACGCTGCGCTCGCAGCAACAGACGCTTGAGACAAGACTTCGGCTCGGACCTGCGCTTATGTTCGCCTAAGCATTGGCTTCTAGAGCTGATTTGGCACTGTTCGAGCGTGCAGTACCGTCTCTGATCCGTTTTGATGACCTCGGCCGATCGGCAAGCGCCTCGGTCGTTTTGTTTTAACTCAACCCTCCTGCTGACCGGAGATCGCCGATGCGGCAGCTGTTGATCATCAGGAGATGGCGTGGGACGCCAGGAACATTCATAGCATGACCGAAAGCTTCGCCGAGCTCTTCGAAGAGAGCCTCTCTAATACCCAGCTCCAGCCGGGCACCATCGTCACCGGCCAGGTCGTCGACATCACCGCTGACTCTGTCATCGTGAATGCCGGCCTCAAGTCCGAAGGGATCATTCCGCGCAATCAGTTCCTCAGTCCCGAAGGCCAGCTCGAGGTTGGTATCGGCGATGACGTTGAGGTCGCGCTGGACGCGGTCGAGGACGGCTTCGGCGCCACCCGCCTGTCGCGCGAAAAGGCCAAGCGCTTCGCTGCCTGGGACAAGCTCGAGCGCGCCTTCGACGATGGCGATACGGTCACTGGCCAGATCAACGGCAAGGTCAAGGGTGGCTTTACCGTCGAGTTGGGCAGCGTGCGGGCGTTCCTGCCGGGCTCACTGGTCGACATTCGCCCGGTGCGCGATACCACCTACCTCGAAGGCAAGGACCTCGAGTTCAAGGTGATCAAGCTCGACCGGCGCCGCAATAATGTGGTTGTCTCGCGCCGCGCGGTGGTCGAGGAAGAGTACAGCGCCGAGCGCGAGCAACTGCTCGAGAAGCTCGAGGAAGGGCTGGAACTCAACGGTGTGGTCAAGAACCTCACCGACTATGGCGCCTTCCTAGATCTGGGTGGCATCGACGGTCTGCTGCACATCACCGATATGGCCTGGCGTCGGGTCAAGCACCCGTCCGAGGTGGTCGAGATCGGTCAAGAGGTCATGGTCAAGGTGCTCAAGTTCGATCGCGAGCGCCAACGCGTCTCGCTCGGGCTGAAGCAGATGGGCGAGGACCCCTGGGTCAATATCTCGCGCCGCTATCCGGAAAGCACCCGCGTCTTTGGTAAGGTCACCAACATCGCCGATTATGGCTGCTTCGTTGAGATCGAGGAGGGCGTCGAGGGCCTGGTCCATGTCTCCGAGATGGACTGGACCAACAAGAACGTGCACCCGAGCAAGGTCGTCAACATGGGCGACGATGTCGAGGTTATGGTGCTGGATATCGACGAGGAGCGTCGCCGCATCTCGCTTGGCATCAAGCAGTGTGCGTCCAACCCTTGGGACGAGTTCTCGGCCATCCACAAGAAGGGCGATCACGTCGCCGGTCAGATCAAGTCGATCACCGACTTCGGCATCTTCATCGGTCTGGATGGTGGTATCGACGGCCTAGTGCATCTCTCGGACATCTCTTGGGATGAGTCCGGCGAGGATGCGCTGCGCAGCTTCAAGAAGGGCGATGAGGTCGAGACCGTGGTGCTTTCGGTTGATCCGGAGCGCGAGCGCATCTCGCTCGGCATCAAGCAACTCGATAAAGACCCGTTCTCGAGCTTCGTTGCCGTGCATGAGAAGGGCAGCATCGTCACCGGCACCATAACCGAGGTCGATGCCAAGGGCGCGAGCATCGATCTCGGCGACGGCGTCGAGGGCTATCTGCGCGCGTCGGAGATCTCGCGCGATCGGGTCGAGGATGCGCGTGCGGTGCTGAAGGCGGGTGAGGAGGTCGAGGCCAAATTCCTCGGCGTCGATCGCAAGAACCGCAGCATCTCGCTGTCGATCAAGGCCAAAGACATGGCCGATGAGCAAGCCGCTATTAAGGGCTATGCACGCGAGGCGCAGGCCGGCACGGCCACGCTCGGAGACATTCTCAAGCAGCAGATGGAAGAGGCCGCGAAGGACTGAACTCGCTGCGCTTTCCGCAGACGTCATTCCTTGTGATCACACGCCCGGCGCGATGCGTCGGGCTTGCATCGCTATTGCAGGCTACCCGTTATGATGAAATCCGAGCTCATCGATATTCTCGCGAGGGAGCAAAATCATCTCGCCTATAAGGACGTCGAGCTCGCCGTGCGCTGCGTACTAGAACAGATGAGCAGTGCGCTGGCCTCTGGCGAGCGCATCGAGATCCGCGGTTTTGGCAGCTTTTCGCTTCATTTTCGGCCACCTCGTGTCGGCCGTAACCCGAAGACCGGCGATGCTGTCGCCCTCTCAGGCAAACACGTACCTCACTTCAAGCCGGGCAAGGAACTCCGGGACCGAGTGAACCAGGCCTATCAAGAAGAGCTGGACCGACAGCAGCAGGACGAAGGCGCGGGCGCCGACAAGCGCCGCGAGCCAGCAACCGTTGGCTGAATCTGGAGCAACGGTGGCGCGCTAGCGTTGAGTTGCCCGCGCTAGCATTGAGTTGCCCGCGCTAGCATCGGACGAGGAGTCGTCTGCAGCGCGGGATGCTCGTTGGCGCCTCAGATTATTCCGAGTAGCCGCGGCCCTGCCGCCCCATCATGGTCCGCGCAAAGACCGTCGAGTGCCCGGACGGAACCACAGTGACCCCCCCGGCGGAGACCTTGTAGCGCTTCGAATCCGCTTCTCGGTCATGGCCGATCACGGTGCCTGGTTCGATGGCGTTATGTCGATCGACGATCACCTTCTTCAGGCGGGCACCCTTGCCGACGTGGACATAGTCCATGATGATACAGTCTTCCAGTTCGGCCCCCTCGTCGATCACCGCTTCGCGCCGAATGATGGAGTTCTTGATCCGGGTGCCGTCATGGATCATGGTGGCGGCACCGAGCAAGGTGTTCTCGATCTGCCCGCCGAGAACCCGGGCGACCGGTCCCTGATAGTTGCTCGAGTAGATCGGCCACTCCGGATTGAAGGCGTCGAACACCGGCTCGGCACCGAGAACGTCCTTGTGGGCATTGAAGTAGGCATCGATACTGCCGACGTCGCGCCAGTAGACGCGGTCCTCGTAGGCGTTGATGCCGGGTATCTCATTGGTGGCGAAGTCGTAGGCGAAGAGTCGATGCTTGCTGGCGAGCAGGCGTGGCAGCACATGCTGCCCAAAGTCGGTTTCTCCGGCCTGTTGAGCATCCTGCAGCGCGCGCATCAGCACCTCGGTGCTAAAGATGTAGTTGCCCATCGAGGCGAAGGCCTTGGTGGGATCGTCCGGCATGTGAGCCGGGTTGGCCGGTTTTTCCTGGAAGGCCTCGATCCGACCATCGCTATCGGCAGCGATGACGCCAAAGCTCTTTGCATCCTCGAGCGGGACCGGCAGGGCAGAGATGGTCACATCGGCCTCGCGCTCCTTGTGGAAGGCCACCATCTGCGAGATATCCATCCGGTAGATATGATCGGCGCCGAACACCGCGACCAGGTCGGGGGCATGCTCCTCGATCAGGTTAAGGTTCTGATTGACCGCGTCAGCCGTACCCTGGAACCAGGATTCGCCGAGCAGCATCTGCGGCGGCACAACGGTGACGAACTGATCCTTGAGCAAGGGTGAGATCGTCCAGCCCTTGCGCACATGCTCAATCAGCGCCTGCGACTTGTACTGAACCAGTAGGTAGATCGTCCTGATCTGCGAGTTGATCATGTTGCTGAGCACGAAGTCGACGATGCGATAACGCGAACCAAAGGGCACTGATGGCTTTGAGCGGGCAGCGGTCAGCGGTTGCAGGCGCGAGCCTTGGCCGCCGGCCATAACGAAGGCAATGATTCGATCGGGCATGTCTCCTCCAGACGCTATGAGTCGGCAACTGAGCCTCGGTAACGGAGTGCAGGGCTTCCCGGTCAGACTCGGTCAGGTTGTCCTGGTATTCGGTTTAGCGACTCGCGCCGCGTTACAATACCCGCTCAGTTTGGTGGTGTTCGATGTCGACTTCGCCGAGCCGCAAGGGCTCAGAGATCGTGACACGGCCCATGATAAACCGGGAGGCGGTCCTATTGTTGCGATCTGATAGTTCAAGCACGATTGCTGGGACGTTGTTGCTCGTTTTCGGGCTGTGGCTTGGGTCCGCGGAGCGCGGGGCATCCGCCGAAGAACTCAGTATCGACGCCCTTATCGCCCTGTGTGAGCGTGGCGATGCGGATGCTGGGGTTGGTGTTGATGCCGCGTTCTGCGATTGGTACGCGCTACCCTGCGACTGTAAGCTCGGGCAGCCTGGGCAGCAGCCGCGCTGGTGTTTACCGGACGCGGAGTTAGAGCCGGGCGCGTATGACGATGCCCGTAAACGCGTCCTTGACGAACTCGAGCAGCTTCCTAGGCGTGGGCAGGCGGCGACTGATGCGGTCGCGCAGATCCTAGCCCGACTGTATCCTTGTATGCCGGACTGAGAGCCGGGCCAATTTGACCTGATTCACGGAGAGACAATGGGAAAGAGTTTCGAGCTGCCGCGGCGCCCCGTGGTCCTCATCATCCTCGATGGTTTTGGCACCAATCCGAGCAAGGCGAATAATGCGGTCGCGCTTGCCGAGACGCCGAACTTCGATCGCTTGTTCGCATCGAACGCGCACACCGTCCTGCAGGCCTCGGCGCGCGCTGTTGGACTCCCCGAAGGCCAGATGGGAAATTCCGAGGTCGGGCACATGACGCTTGGCTCGGGCTGTACCGTGCGCCAAGACCTGGTCTTGATCGATGATGCGATCGCCGATCGGAGCTTCTTCGATAATAAGGTTCTGCAGGCTGCGGCCCAACGATCGGTTGCACTTGGGCGTCCGCTGCATCTGATTGGGCTGGTCTCCGATGGCGGTGTGCACAGTCACGTTCGGCATCTGAACGCGCTGATCAAGCTCGCCAAGTATCAAGGTGCGCGCCCCATTGTGCATATGATCACCGACGGTCGCGACACCGCGCCACGCTCCGCGCTCAGCTATCTGGCGGCACTTGATGAGGCGCTAACGGCTGCCGGTGGCGTGGTCGGCAGCCTGAGCGGGCGCTACTACGCGATGGACCGGGATAAGCGCTGGGATCGCACACAGCTGGCGTTCGATGCGCTGGTGCATGGTGAGGGTCGGCGCGCCGATTCGGCTCGTGCTGCGATCGAGCAGGCCTATGCGGCCGATGAAGACGATGAATTTATCCGCCCGACCCTGATCAACGGCGGCGAACTGATCCAGAACGGCGACCCGGTGGTCTTCTTCAACTTCCGCAAGGATCGGCCGCGGCAGCTGGTTTCGGCGCTCTATGACCGCGGGTTCGATCAGTTTGACCGCCGCGAATTCAAGGCTGCGGAACTGACCTGCATGATGGAGTACGACCCTTGGTATGGGTTGCCCACGGCCTTTGGTCACGAGATGCCTCCGGTGGTCCTTGGGGAGGTGCTGAGCGACGCCGAACTGCCGCAGTTCCACTGCGCCGAGACCGAAAAGTATGCCCATGTGACCTTCTTCTTCAACGGTGGTCGCGGCGACCCCTTTCCAGGCGAGGAGCGTTGTCTGATCCCTTCACCCCAGGTTGCGACCTATGATCTTCAGCCTGAGATGTCGGCTGCCGAAGTCGCCGATGCGGTTATCGCAGCGCTTGAAAGCCAGGCCTATGCGTTTATCGTCGTCAACTTTGCCAACGGCGATATGGTGGGGCATACGGCAGTCAGAGAGGCCGTGATCAAGGCCGTCGAGACCCTCGATCGGGAGGTTGGACGCGTCATCGATAGCGCTGCCGCTGAGGGCTATTCGGTGCTCTTGACCGCGGACCACGGCAACTGCGACGAGATGATCGATCCGCTTAGCGGCGAACCCCATACCCGCCATACCGTCTATCCGGTGCCCTGTCTGGTGATCGATGAGGTTGCCTGGCGGCTGCGCATCGGTGCTGGTATCGAGGATGTCGCCCCGACGGTGCTGCAGCTGATGGGTCTGCCTCAGCCCGAGGCCATGCAGGGCAAGTCCATCTTGCTCAAGCCAGCGCAGAAATAGCCATGGTCGGCGGGTACAGGACGCCGACTGCCGGCCCGCGGCGCGCCTTTGTGCGTCTCACTCTGCCTCCGCCCCGGCTCAGCTGATGCAACAGTACCAAGAACTACTTCGTGATGTGGTCGTCAACGGCCGCGATCGATCGGATCGGACAGGGGTCGGTACGCGCTCCGTCTTCGGCCGTCAGATCCGCTTTGATCTGCGCGCCGGCTTTCCGCTGCTGACCACCAAGCGGGTGCATCTGAAGAGTGTCATTGCTGAGCTGCTCTGGTTCCTCTCTGGCTCCACCAATAATCGCGACCTGCAGGCGCAGGGTGTCAGTATTTGGGACGAATGGGCGGCCGATGATGGTGCGCTAGGTCCGATCTATGGCGCCCAATGGCGCAGCTGGCCGACGTCGCAGGGAGATTCGATCGATCAGCTCAATCAGGTCCTAGAGGCGATCAAACAGGAGCCGGATTCGCGCCGGCTGTTGGTGAGTGCCTGGAATCCGGCCGATCTGCCGGTGTCAGGCCGCTCGCCACGGGAGAACGCAGCAGCTGGGCGCATGGCGCTCGCGCCCTGTCACTGCCTGTTCCAGTTTTATGTGCAGGATGGACTCCTGTCCTGTCAGCTCTATCAACGCAGTGCTGATCTGTTCCTTGGCGTGCCCTTCAACATTGCAAGTTATGCACTGCTCACGCAGATGATGGCGCAGCAGACGGACCTCGGCGTTGGTGAGTTCGTCCACACCTTCGGCGACCTTCACCTCTATCGCAACCACTTGACTGACGAGATCGTTGACGAGCAGTTGCGTCGTGAGCCTCGGCCCCTGCCGCGCCTTCGCATCCTGCGCCGCCCCTCCAGCCTGTTCGAGTATCGGCTTGAGGACTTCAGCGTCGAGGGCTACGATCCGCATCCGCCAATCCGGGCGCCGATTGCGGTCTAGTGAGGCTCGGCTGCTCCGATCTGCGAGCGCTGCTCGGCTCGCAGCCGATGGAATCAAACGCCCGATATCACACTGATGATTGATGCCCTGATCGAATACGCCCTGTTTGCAGCCAAGACCCTGACGCTGGTGTTGGCCATTGGTCTCTTGTTCGCGATCATTCTTCGCGCTCGGCAGAATGCTCCCCCTGACGACGATGATGATGGCAGTCGCCTCGAAGTCGTTGATCTCAACGCGCGTTATGCGCAGATGGCGGACATCATCAAGGCCGCGACACTACCGCCAAAGGTCGCCAAGAAGACCTTTAAGGCCGAGCGTAAGGTCGAGAAGGCGAGGGCAAAGGCTGAGCAGCCAGATAAGCGGCGTCTTTTCGTGATCGATTTTCACGGTGATCTGATGGCTTCAGAGGTCGGGACGCTGCGCGAGGTGATCTCGGCGCTGTTGATGACGGCGACCCCAGCGGATGAGGTGCTGGTGTGTCTAGACAACGCCGGTGGCGCCGTGCATGAGCATGGGCTTGCCGCCTCGCAGCTGTTGCGCCTGCGTACCGCCGGCATTCCGCTAACCGTCGCCGTCGATAAGGTTGCTGCTAGTGGCGGCTATCTGATGGCCTGTGTTGCCAATCGCATCGTTGCCGCACCGTTTGCGGTCGTTGGCTCGATCGGTGTCCTCGCTGAGATGCCAAATTTTCATCGGTTGCTGCAGCAGAAGGGGGTCGATTTCGAACTCCATACCGCTGGCGAGCACAAGCGGACCTTGACCCTATTCGGCGAGAACACCGATGAGGGTCGGGCCAAGCTGCGCGAGCAGCTTGAAGAGACCCACGGTCAGTTTAAGTCGTTCATTGCTGCCTACCGCCCCGATCTGGACCTGAGTAAGGTGGCGACGGGCGAGTACTGGCACGGCGAGCAGGCGCTCAGTTTGGGGCTGGTTGACGGTGTGCAGACCAGCGACGACTATCTGCTGTCGGCTCGGGATGGCGCGGATCTTTATAAGGTCCGGTATCGCGCCCGCAAGCGGCCGCTGCAACGCCTGCTTGGAGCCTTTGGCGGCGATGATGACATGCGCGGCGCCCAGTCGCTGGCCGCGCTTGCTGGACTGCTTGGGCGCCGGGTCGGACGCAAGATATTCGCTCGAGGCCGCGTGTGAGCGGCTTCAACGCAGAGCAGCGATCGCGGCGCTGTCGGCGCCGTTGGCGTTCGGCGACGATAGCGGAGGCTCATGGCGAGGTGTCAACACGGACGATGAGTCGATTGTGATGAGGCTAAAACGATAAGCATGGCGAATCTCACAGCAGGGCCAGCCCAGGGCGGCGTCGACCGCAGCGTCCCTCTGGGACAGTCCAAGCCTTGGGTGCCGGCTAATCGTTATTGGCTCTGGCGAGGGTGCGCGATGATAGCCGGTTTGCTTAGTGCGACTGCGGTCTTGGCGCAGCCGCAGCTGGATCGGCACAACGGCCAGCTTGCGGCAGCGCCGAAAGAAGAACGCATCGACTCAGCCGCTAGCGTGGGGACCGATCAGCGCATCGATGCGCTCGTCGACGAAACTGGCCAGCTGCGAGCCAAGATCGCTGCCCAGTCTGACCTCCTGCATCGCCTGATAACGGGACTTGATGGCCTGTTGCCGCGGTCTCCGCAGCAGGAGTCTGGGGTCTTAGAGTCCGACAGGGGTGAGTTGGCCGCCTGTCGAAGCGAGATTGCCGAACTCAGCACGCGGCTACAGCAGCAGCGGCTTGTGCTTGACGAGACCCAGCGCCGAGCCGAGAAGGCAGAGAAGGCGACAGCGGCGATGAATGAGGCCCAGGCCCATGCTGCGACCGAGATCGAGAGACTGAGCACGGAGCTAGCGATGGCCAAAGCGCGACAGACCGAAGCCTTGCAACAAGCGGTCGAACTCGAGCGCCGGCTTGCGACCGCCGAGGCTCGGGTCGCACGTTTCACCACGAACGGCCAACAGGCTCTCGCCGTCGCTGAAGGCAGCGTGATGGTCCCCTCTGAGCCATCGGCTGTTGAGGCTAAGCGCGGGGCGGAGACCGGAGCGGAGGATGTCGGAGCTGCGCCTTCGGCAACCGCGGTGCAATCGGTGATCACTGCGCCAGATACCCTCCAATCGCCCGAGCGTTCCACAGTGCAGCCTGCAGCGCCGGTGTTCTACGAGGTTCGTGCCGCGGACACCTTGTCACGGATCAGTGCTCGCGTGTATGGCGATCCAAGCGCCTGGGAGCGGATCTATGACGCCAATCGTGATCTGCTAACGGCGCCAGACGCGCTGTCACCCGGTATGTCGCTGGTGATTCCCTAGCAGCGCCAACCACAGGGCCTTGATGGTCAAGTCTGAGGTCAGAGTGAGGAGCTACCCCAGGGGCTGCGCCGACGCCGCAGGCGGAGGTTTGGCAAGATCAGGCCGATGAGGATGCCGCCGGCGGCGACTGCGGCACCGATCAAGAACCAGTGTTGCCGGGTCTTGTTGCTAAGCTCTAGATTGCGGTGCTCGAGTTGGTCGACTTGGAGCAGAAGATTGGAGACCTGCTGCTGCAGCTGGCGGCGTTCGCGGTCGATCTGAAGCGCGTTAGTGGCTGCATGACGGATCTCAGCAAGCTCGGCTTCGAGGTCTTGCTTATCGCGTTTCAGCGCCTTAGCGTCGGCCTCGAGTTCAGCGTGTTGGGTTTGCAGGGCACTCAGTTGGGCAGCGAGCTTGTCCGGCTCCTGCTGCAGTGCAGCGAGCCTGGCCCGCATCGTCTCGAGTTCGGTGCGTGCGGCGGGCTCATCTTGCAAATAGTTCAGCAGGATGTAGCCGGTTAGGCCTTCTTCAGTCCGAACGCGCGCGTAGCCGCTTCCCTCGTTGATGCTCAGGATGGTCAGTGGTGTGCCGCTCGGCAATTGGCGCAGGATCTTGTAACGCGTGCTCTCGCCGCTGCGCAGATTGAAATCGTATTGATCGGTGACGTAACGCGTTTGGGTTTGGGCGAGCGCCCCCATTGCCGAGGCGCTCAGAACGACGGCCAGGCAGAGGCCGGCGAAGCAACGATAGGGGCGGCAAGGACAGACCGACTGCATGGGGTCAGTTTTCTGCTTTCTGGGCTGGCTGGGGGTGTCGGTTCAGTCTGTCTGCGCAGAGCCGGGCTGCGGCGCTAGCAGCAGCTCGAGCAGGGCCTTCTGCGCATGCAGTCGGTTCTCTGCCTCATCCCAGACCACGGACTGAGAGCCGTCGATGACCTCGGCGCTGACCTCCTCACCGCGATGTGCAGGCAGACAATGCATGAACAGCGCGTTGGGGCGAGCCTGCGCCATGATTGCAGAGGTGACGCTGAAATCGGCGAATACCGCTTTGCGCTGATCTTCCTCGCTTTCCTGGCCCATGCTGGCCCAGACGTCGGTGACGATCAGGTCGGCTTGCGCGGCTGCCTCTGCCGGATCATGCACGAGGGTGCAATGGTCGTGGGCCGTGGCTAAAATCTCGGGCTCTGGCTCGAACCCAGGCGGGCATGCAATGCACAGCTCAAAGCCGAACAGGCGGGCGGCATTGATATAGGAATGGCACATGTTGTTGCCGTCTCCGACAAAGGCCACGCGCCGTCCGCGGATCGGACCTCGATGTTCCTCGTAGGTCTGCATGTCCGCTAGTAGCTGGCAGGGATGAAAGCGATCGGTCAGCCCATTGATCACCGGTACCCGGGAGTGCGCTGCAAACCGCGTCAGGGTTTCATGCTCGAAGGTGCGGATCATCACGGCATCGACCATCCGCGACAGGACCCGCGCGCTGTCTTCGATCGGCTCGCCGCGACCGAGCTGGGTATCTCTCGGAGAGAGGAACAGTGCCGTGCCGCCGAGCTGCGACATCCCTGCCTCAAACGAGACCCGAGTTCGGGTCGAGGATTTCTCGAACACCATCGCGAGTGTGGAGCCGACCAGCGGTCGGTAGTCTTTGCCGCGCTGGCGGAGCAGCTTCAGCTCGGTCGCACGTGCGATGAGCCGCTTCGCCTCTACTTCGTTAAGATCGAGCAGGGTCAGAAAGTGCTTGGGACTAGGGGCGCTATGATCGATCATCACGACGGGCTTCCTGCGTCAGCGTTTGCATCGTTGCCTAAGAACGTCAGGATCAGTTCGGCGACGGTCTCGACGATCTCTGTCGCTTGGTCGTCATCGATGATCAGCGGCGGCAACAGTCTCAGGACCGAACCTGCCGTCACGTTGATGAGCAGGCCTCGTGCGAGCCCTGCAGTGACCAGTTCTGGGCAAGGCTGATCGAGTTCGATCCCGATCATCAGCCCGCGCCCGCGGATGTCGCGGACGCCTGCGACGCCATTGAGCCGGGTACGGAAGCCATCGATCAATCGATCCCCGAGCACGGCTGCCCGGGAGGGTAGATCTTCGTGCTCAAGGGTGTCGAGCACGCTCAAGGCGGCGCGACAGGCGAGCGGGTTGCCACCAAAGGTCGAGCCGTGGCTGCCAGGCCCAAGAACATCGGCCGCCGCGCCGCTGGCGAGGCAGGCGCCGATCGGCACGCCATTCGCAAGTCCTTTGGCGAGGGTGATGACGTCGGGCTTGACGCTACTCCACTGGTGCGCGAAGAGCCGTCCGGTGCGACCCATCCCGGTTTGGATCTCATCGATCATTAGCAGCCAGCCATGGTGATCGCAGAGCGCTCGGAGACGGTGTAGGTAGTCCTCTGCTGGGACGATGATGCCGCCCTCGCCCTGGATTGGTTCGACCAGGACGGCAACGATGTTCGGCCGGTTCTCGGCAGCGGTCTCGATTGCCGCGATATCGTTGTAGGGCACTCGCACGAAGCCCTGTACCAGAGGCTCAAAGCCGGCCTGGGCCTTGCGGTTGCCGGTCGCGGTGAGCGTCGCTAGCGTGCGACCGTGAAAGGCGTTCTCCATGACCAGGATCGCGGGGTTCGAGATGCCGCGCTGATGGGCGTGCAGACGCGCCAGCTTGATCGCGGCCTCGTTCGCTTCGGCGCCGGAATTGCCGAAAAAGACGCGATCCATGCCGGCCGCCCCGCAGAGGCGGATGCCGAGGTCATCCTGCTGCGGGACCTGGTATAGGTTGGAGGTGTGGATCAGCGTGCCGGCCTGATCACAGAGGGCCTCGCGCACGGCAGGATGGGCGTGGCCGAGCCCGCAGACCGCGATCCCGGCGAGCGCATCGAGATAGCGTCGTCCGTCGCTATCCCAGAGCCATGCGCCTTCACCGTGGGTGAAAGCAACCGGCAGTCGCTTATAGGTTGCCATCAGCGGTGAGTCACTCTTGCTCGTTTGAGGCTCAGTGCCCGATGGGGTGCTGGCGTTGTCAGGCCCGTTCACGATGGTCTCTCGTAGGTCTTCGATCGGAGCCGAGCGCCATTGATCGAGTCGCGATGACGTCTGGCTAAATGATCGAGTAAACCGGAAATGATAACAGGGTTGGACCTGCAAACGCTAATCGCGTCGATCCAGTCTTTTTGCCAGGACTCGAGGTTGGCTGATTCCGTTTCCGTTTGGGCAAGCCCCTCGCTGACTGCTAAGCTCTGGACCTTCTTGCGGGCTGAAGATTCGCGCGTGGCATGGCGGTTGGTCTCATGAAAGATCTCTCTCGGAATCTGTCCTTCTGCGTGTTCGCGTCGCTGATCCTGCTTGGGATTGGCAGGCCGGGAGCGGCAGCACAGGTCGAGATCGGCCCGGAACTGAATCGGTTGTCCGCAGCGCATGGGTTTTCGGTCTCTGGCGTTGAGGTGCTAGATGATGAGCGCGGGCGCTCGGAGGATGTTGACCTCTACCGCCGCCTTCGAGTTCTGCTTGAGCGCTTCGATCATATCCTGGTGCACGGCACCGACGGTGATGTGGCGCGGGTAATCATCATGGGCCGGACCAGTGCCAATCCGCCGCCGAAGCTTCAGATCAATCCTGAATCCAACTCGGATTCGGAGTTGGGGCAGATCGAGCTAGAGACCATCCGCGAAGGCGCTCAGCATTCGGTTCGGGTCACGCTCGAGGGCGTGGGGGGGCGGCGCGTCGATCGGGCGTTGTTGATCGATACCGGCGCTGATGCCGTGGTGCTGCCGGCATCGATGATTGCGCCGCTCGGGCTGGATCAGGCCAGTCTGTCTGAGCGCGAGGTTCAGACCGCAAACGGCAGAGCCCAGGCCCTGATGGGGACCTTGGAGGCCGTCTGGCTGGATGGCGAGCGGCTGCCGAAGGTCGCCGTGGCCTTCCTCGAGGTCGCCAAGCTTGGCACCTCCGGGCTCCTCGGCATGAGCGTGCTGGGGCGGTACCAAATGACCATTGACGATGAGAACAATCGCCTGACGCTGACGCCGAACCGCGCTCGCTCCCCGGCGTCGGACTCGGAGACAGAGGGCGAGAGCCGATAGCGACCAGGGCAGCCGGTCGATTGGGCTGCGGATCTAGGCTTAGGCTTGCAGGCTAGGCGCAGGCCGCGCGCTGTTCCGTCAGTGCGCGCTAGCTCGGGAGGCGGCGCGTGCCCACCAGGATGTGGCGTTGCCTGAGGTCCGCCAGCAGGCCTGCGCCAAACTGGATCACCTGCTCGGGCGCTGGGTGGCGAAGCTCTGCGGCGATCGTCTTGAGGCATTCGAGGCCGGATGGCTGAGCCTGTTCTTGCAGTAGCTGCAGCAAGCGTTGGGTGACCAGATTGATTTTGAGGAACTCGACCTCGTCGCGCCGGTTGCGATAGACCACCAGGTGTGTCGGCTCAGGTTCTGGCTCCTGAGGCTGGAAATCCGGTCCGATCTGATGGACTGGAAAACGATAGCTCAGATTCCAGGCCAGCGGCGAAACCAGGGGCAATCCGGCGAGCAGGTCGCCATTCGGGTCCGCCAGGTCGCTGCCGGCTTCGTCATCGCTGAACAGGAGCGCGGCTTCGACCCACTCGTAATGTGCCAGCTCAAGCATGAACGGTGGGTCATCGGGCAGCGCCTCTCGCTCTGCGCCGAGAAAGGCAACCAGCTCTTGGCCGAGCTGAGGGAATAGCGGGGTGGTGGCGCGGTGCTCGACCAGGAACTGCCGGATCAAGGCGTCCCAGCGCAACGGTCCAAGACAGCGGTTCAAGACGGGAAAGCCTTGGCTGAGTAGCGACGAGACATTGTTAAAGAACAGGCTGCGATAGATCGCCATCCGCCTGGCTTCGATGTCGGCCGGTGCCGGGGTTCCCTCGGGGTCACGGATATGGCCAGCAAAGCTGCGCTGGATCTCGGTGCAGCTCGCCGGCTGGGGATGGGCGTCGTGCGGCGTTGGGATAGCGTTGGGCTCAGGCATAGGCCAGCTGCTCCGACTGAGTATGGGGCAGGGTGTCGACGCTCTGCGCCTGGCCCGCGGCCTGCAGATCCCTGATCTGTTGCACCTCTTGCGCGAGTTGCTCGAGTGGAGGGATGTTGAAATCGCGCTCGAGTAGCGTCGGAAAGGGGCCGAAAAGCTGATAGGCGCGCTCGAGTAAGTCCCACACTGGCTCGATCACATCCGCGCCATGGGTGTCGACCCGCAGATCCGGGGCCTCTTGGTAATGCCCTGCGATATGGCCGTAGACGATGCGCTCGCCGGGTAGACCGTCGAGAAAGGCGTTCGCATCGTAGCCGTGATTGATGCTATTGACGTGAATATTGTTGACATCGAGCAGCAGGTCGCAGTCGGCCTCGCGCAACACCCGATTGATGAATTCGAGTTCGCTCAGTAGTTGGCCGGGTGCGGCGTAGTAGGAGACATTCTCAAGCGCAATCCGGCGCTCCAGGATGTCTTGGACCTGTCGAATGCGCGGGACCACATGGTCCACGGCCTCATCGGTGAACGGGATCGGCATCAGGTCATAGAGATGGCCATCGTCCGAACAGAAGCTCAGGTGCTCGGTATAGGCGCGGATCTGATGCTGATCAAGGAAGACCTTGACCTTGCGGACGAAGTCGAGGTCCAGTGGCGCCGGTGATCCGATCGATAGGGAGAGCCCATGGCAGACGAACGGGAAACGCTCAGTCATGCTGCGCAGGACCTTTCCCCAGCGGCCGCCGACGCCAATCCAATTCTCGGGCGCGATCTCCCAGAAATCGACCTCAGCGGGGGGTTGCTCGGCTGCGGCGGCTGCAAAGGCCCGCCGCAGGCCGAGACCGGCGCCATGAACGGGAACAAGTTGATCGCTCATGGCTAGGCTCTCTAATCGGTTTGGACAATCAGCTCGCGCCGCCGCACTTGCCCTCGCCACACTTGCCCTCGCCGTCACCCTTGTTACCGCACTTGCCTTCGCCGCCATCCTTGCTTCCACACTTGCCTTCGCCGCAGCTGCCTTCGCCTTGACCAGCCAGCATCAGGTAACCGCCGTCGAGCTGCTCAGCACCGAAGGGATTTTCCGCGGCATGGGCCAGATTGACCGCAGAGAGGCTGCCAACCAGGGCAACGCCGATCACAGCAGCAACAGGGGTCATGGTGTTCTTAGACATGGGCTTCACTCCGAAAAAACATGGGGTTATGTTTGATTTTGGTCTTTGCTCACGACCGAGACGAGGTCTCGGCAGCGACGACAGCGCTGCATTGATAACACAGTATGACACTGGGGTAAAACCGGCGGCTCGCCCCGTCATTCGCTGCCATCGCCAGTAGAGACCCAGTAGAACGGTCAAATGTTTCATCAGCACTGAAATCGAGCGGGGTCAGCACGCTCAGCCGCGGGGTCGCCGTCCGGCTCCGCGTCGCTTGATGCACTTGAGATAGGCCTTGGGGTGGAAATCGCGGCCATGGCGCTGGATCTTCCAGATCTCTTCGGCCAGGCACTCTAGGATGCGGTGCTCGGCCTCATGCGAGTCACCGAGACAGTGCGAGATCATGCCCTGATAGAGCCGCCGGATGCCCGGTGGCCGATCGGTGGTGATCTGCTCTTGTAGGGCGATGTGCAATGCCATGTGTAGGAAGGGATTGCTTTGTCCGCCTTCGGGTAGCCATTCGCGCCCGAGCGCGGTTTCGCCTTGCTCCAGCAGGCTGTGGTACTCAGGGTGTTGCTCAGCAACCTCGACGATCTGCTGCTCGACGGGCTCGAGCGGCTCGCCCCTGCGCGCTTTATGCCAGGCTGTCAGATAGGTCTGGCGGAGTTGGTCTCGATCTTGACTGAACATGCGGGCTGAACCTGGGCGCTGGATGAGGTTGTGGCAAAGACCCTGCAGTTCGCTTTGTACGATTGTCCCCAAAAAGAGCCTTTCAACCGCAGATGACGCAGGTTAGCGCAGAGACATTAAACCACGACGACCAATCGCTCCTTCACCTAGTTGTTGACCCTAGTATTCTCGTCAAAGCACTGTTTCGTCTATGTTTAATCTGCGCCATTTGCGCCATCTGCGGTTTGTAGGCTGACCGGTCTCGACCTGGGCAAGCCGCAGCTAAGCCGATCGTGGGACCTCGTCGCCCGACTTCGGTGCCGGCCGCGGAATCTGGTTAGGCCTTGTCTGCGAGTCCGCTGGGGTCTTTTGCTTGTACTCGCAGAGGTCTGAGACCAGGCAGGTCGGACAACTTGGCGTGCGCGCCTTGCAAACATATCGCCCATGCAGGATGAGCCAGTGATGGGCGTCCTGCAGGAACGGCGTTGGGACCAGACGCAAGAGACGTTGCTCGACCGCCAATGGAGTCTTCCCGGGCGCGATCCCGGTGCGGTTCGCGACCCGGAAGATATGTGTATCCACGGCGATGGTCGGCTCGCCAAAGGCGGTATTCAAGATCACATTGGCGGTCTTGCGGCCGACACCGGGCAACGCCTCAAGCGCAGCGCGATCGCGCGGCACCTCGCCGTCGTGTTCCTCGAGAAGCTTCCGGCAGGTCGCGATGATGTTCTTTGCCTTGCTATTGAACAGCCCAATGGTTCGGATCTGTGTCTTTAGGCCGTCCTCGCCCAATACCAGGATCGCGGCCGGTGTGTTGGCGACCGCGAACAGTCGCTCGGTGGCCTTGTTGACGCCCTTGTCGGTCGCCTGCGCTGACAGCACGACGGCGATCAGTAGCTCGAACGCGGAGCTGTAACGAAGCTCGGTGGTGGGGGAGGGATTGGCTGTTCGCAGCCGTTCGAAGATGGCCGTCCGTTTGATCTTGTTCACGCGTCGCCCAATGGCCTAGACGACAGCCCGTTCGCGCAGCACTTTGACCTGGAACAGGGTATTGCGCTCTTCTTCTTCCAACGCAGATTGGATGAAATGGATGCTGCGTTGATAGAGTGGGATGATGTTGTACTTGAGTGCATTGACGCGTTTTTGCGCCTTACGCTGCTCCTCCATCAGCCGATAGAGTGCGATCTCGACCTCGCCGAGCCGGGCCAAGAGCACCGCGGCCTCAGCCAGGTGCTCGCGCGTGTTATCAAAGCTGGCATCGGTGCCCAGCAGCCCCGCCGGCTTCGTCGGCAACCGCTCTGCGGTCACGGCGGGATACTCCACGCCAAGTGAGCGCCGCGGCAGGATGTCGACCTGGAGTCCGGGAGAGGCGCCGAGTGCCGCCTGATTCAGTCCGCGACTGCCCATGCGCAGATGGGTGACACCGAGGCAGCGATAGGCCTCGGCCAGCCCGCGTTCGGCGTCCTCCCGCAGCCGGCGGTATTCACCGATGCGCTCGTACACCAATCGGGTCAGGAGTTCGCGTTTGCGCTCGAGCAGGTCGTGACCCTCCTCGAGGAACTTTGCCTGCTTCTTCAGCGAAAGCAGGGTGTTCTTGGTCGGTGGGACCTTGAGGACTTGCTGGGCCATGGGGTAGACAACTCGGCGTGACTGGTCAGAACCGTTAACCGGCCCTAGAGGTTACCTGGATCTGGCTATTGTGCCAAAGACCAGGCTCGCGGTGTCGTCTTGGGTCAAGCCTCTGCTGGCCTTGATACCCAAAAGAACATTTCAACCGCAGATGACGCAGATGTTCGAAGAGACATTGCGACTCGACGGCCAATCCCTGCTTCAGCTGGTCGGTGATCTTGGTATTCTCGCCAAGGCGCTGTCTTGTATATGTTTAATCTGCGTCATCTGCGTCTGTCCGCGGTCTATAGGTTGATGAGCGTGGCGACAGTTCTGGCGTGTCCCAATCGCCGCGCGCCAGCAATGCCGCGCCATAAGCAGCCTCTTGATGCACTGCGGGCTCTACGCTCAAACCAAGTACGCGGGCACGGATCAGGGTCCACGTTGGGTTTCGGGCGCCGCCACCGCTGCTGAGAACCCGCGTGGGAGCGGGTCCGCCGAGTTCGCGCAGTCGCCGATAGCCGGCGCGCTCGATCTCCGCGATGCCCTCGAGCAGCCCGGCCAGGAATAGCCGGTCATCCGCCGGTCTCGGTGCGATGCGCGGCACTAGCCCGGGGTCAGCGATCGGGAAGCGCTCGCCGCGGCCTGGCAGCGGGTAATAGTTCAGTCCCGTTGGTTGGTTCGGGTCGATCTGTGCACTGAGCCGCTTGAGCTCGGCGTCATCGAAATGCTGCCGCAGAGCAGCCCCGCCGCTGTTGGAGGCCCCGCCAACCAGCCATAGGCGACCGATGCGATGGCTATAGACCCCAGTTGCGGCATCGCTCACAGGTCGATCCGAGACCAGCTTTAGTACCAGTGTCGAGCCGAGACTGGTGACGGCATCGCCGGGCGACCTGGCCCCAGCCGCCAGCGTTGCCGCCGTGCTGTCGGTCGTCCCCGCGCAGATGCGCAGTGTCGCGGGCAGCCCGGTGGTCGCCGCTACCGCGGCGTTCATCGGCCCAAGATCGGTTCCGGGCGCATGGCACCGCGGCAGCTGCACCGGCGCTAGGTCCATCGCCAGTAGCCAAGGCGGCCAGCTCAAGCGGTGCGGATCGTAGCCGAGCTTCAGCGCATTATTCAAATCGCTGTCGCCAAACTGGCCGCGCAGCCGTCCGCTGATCCAATCGGCCTGATGCAGCGCGAGAGCAGGCTGTCTCGGCTGGAGCTGGTGTCGCAGGTGCAGCAGCTTCGCAAGCGAGGCGCTCGGTCCGCGCGCGGCCGAATCCCAGGGCGCTCGCCTTGCAACGAACTCTGCCTCGTCGAGTGCGCGCGCATCGTTATACATCAGCGCTGCTGTTAGCGGTTCGCCCCCGGGTGTGCAGAGCAGGAGGGTGGCCGATGTGCCGTCGACGCAGATGGCTTGCGGGCGATAGCGGTTGAGATTGCGGCTCAGTTGGCTCAGCACATCTACCACCGCGCGCCACCAGTCCTCGGGATCTTGTTCGCTAGTGCGATGATCTGTCCGGCTGTTCGGCGCCTCGATCCTGGGCAGTTCAGCCTTGGCGAGGGCGATCGGGTGTCCATCAAGGTCGACGGCCAGCGCGCGGCAGCCGGAGGTGCCGAGGTCGAGGCCGATCCAGCAGGGGCCGCTTGCTGGCTCAGTCAAGGGAGCATGACCGGCGCTGGTGCCTGCCAGCCGGGCGCGCGATGCTCAGTGACGACGCTGGTGTAGATGCCGCCGCGGACATTGAACTCGGCCGTCAGTCGCATGAAGCGCGGCTCGGTGGCTTGCACCAGATCGTTCAGGATACGGTTGGTGACCGCCTCATGAAAGGCGCCCTCGTCGCGGTACGACCAGACGTAGAGCTTCAGCGATTTGAGCTCGACGCAGGTCGCGTCTGGGACGTATTCCAAGGTGAGTTCGGCAAAGTCGGGCTGGCCGGTCTTTGGGCACAGGCAGGTGAATTCAGGGACGCGGATGCGGATGCTGTAGTCGCGCTCGGGCTGGGGATTCGGGAAGGTTTCCAGTGCTTGGCTGGGTGCGGTCGCCATCGGGATCGGTCTCCTCGGTTGTGGGTCGCTTGTGGAGCGAAGTATCTTGTGGAGCGAAGTATATAGAGGTCGAATCCTCGCGATGATCGCTCGCTGGGCTCGATGCGAGACGCTGGCTCAGGAGTCTGTCGCGCCGTCAAGATCAGGTCTCTGCAGTCCACGCATAGAGGCTGCGCCTGGCGTAGACGCGGAAGCCGGTTTGCTCGTAGAGCCGGCGGGCTTGATCATTGCGGGCGTCTACCGAGAGAAGGACCCGTTCGGCACCATGATGGGCCGCCCGGCTAAGGGCCTCGCGCACCAACTCCTGTCCCAGCCCATGGCCGCGCTTATGCGGAAGGACGCCCATGTAGATCAGCTCCCAGCACAGGGTTTGCGGGTGTGGGGCCATCAGCAGCGCGCCCGCGTCTTGGCCTTTTTGGCGCAGGATGCACCAATGCTCCGGCGTAAACTGCCCCTGGTGCCGAAAGCCTTCGATGGCCTGCAGTGGAGAGAGCACGTCTTTCAGCCCCGGGCAGTCGAGTGAGCTTTCCTGGATGCGGCCTAAGATGCACTCGAGCCGGGGTGAGGGCAGCTGGCCGATGGATTCAAAGGAGACCTCGGTTTTCTTTTTCGTGTTCGTTGCTGGCGCTGCACGCTGCTCGCGCCGGCCCGGAGGTGTCTCTGCTTGGAGGTAGAGCAGGTCGACTAGGTGTGGGAAGCCGTTTTCGCGCAACAACAAAGCGGCATCGTTATCAGCGGTATCGATCACCGCCTGCACGATGCTAAAACCCTTGCTTGCAGCCCAGTGTCTAGCACCACGCAGGAGTGTTGGTGCAGAGGGCAGCTTGTCTGCCGGAAGCCAGAGCCGCGCTGTGTTGCCTGGCTGCGGCTGAACCCAGACCGCTGCGACTGGACCGCCTGTTCCGGGGATGATCATGAGGCCGTTCCAGTCCGGCTGCGACTGACCTGCAAGGGCATCGATGGCCTCGGCCAATTCCGCGAGGCTGCTTGGATCATTGGCTGCGGCCAGCAGTCTGAGCGCATTGACACGCCAGCGTGCGGGACAGCTGATGGCTGTTTCGCCTTCGTGGATAGGGCTGGGCTTCGTCGTTCGGTCAGCAGCGGGCATCTTGCACTTCTCCCTCCGGTATGGTGGGCAGCTACTGCTGGGCAATTTCCAGCGTTAGGCCAAGGTTCATGGCGTGTCGCCACCCCGGGACATGAGGCCTCTGTTTCACGATAACCTTGATGGAATAAGGGCCAACTTTCTGCAAGAATGCCGCATCTGGGGAGGAGGTACTGATGACTCATTCTAGCCTTGCCATCTTATTGGCCGCTGCAGCCCTCGTGCTGGGGCTGGTCGCCCTGGCTATTTTCTATTTTTTTGTGGTCGGACAGAAGGGTGGAGGCGACAACACAAACACCGAAGAGGCCTCGAATTCCTCGGCAAGTACGAGTCTGTCCTCAGCAGGCCGCTCGGGACCCCGAGCAACGCGCAAGAAGAAAGTGGCGGACAGGACTCAGCGCTACCTCTTTGTCATGTTTGATGAGCCAGGGCCGGACACGAACCAAGCGCTCGGGCAGTTGCTAAAGGAGACGCAAGCGTTCTATGAGACCGGGCTCGGCATCTATCATGTTCCGCCGGGCCCCGAGGGCTATCCACTGACGGTCGCGAATGCCTCCTCACCTGGAACCCTACCGCCGTTGCACCAGGACGACGATGAGTACCCGCCCGTGCAAGGTGTCTCCATCCTGATCAAGTTTATCAATAACCGTAGTTTGTCCCGCAGCCCCAAGACGATGATCGCCTTCACCCGACGGGTCGCTGAGATCGGCGGAAGTATCTTGGATGTCGAGCGCAAACCGGTGACAGAGGAGACTCTCGCTGCGCTTAACCAGGATACGGTGTGATCATGGATAAAAATCGCCCTAGGCAACGCTGCGTAAGCTCGCCTGCGCGGCCACGGCACTGCCGTTGCCGGTCGTCGCTGCGATGACATTATACTCTTCGACGCGCATATCGCGGCTGACCCCGGCGTCTGCGCTTTCATCATCGTTAGCAGCGGCCTCACCGATCAGGCTAGCCGCATCGGTTTGCTGTTGGCTCAGTTCCAGCTGGGCCGTCAGCAGGTACTGGCGGGCGCGAGCGGCGATCTGGTAATCGGCCGGAGATGGCTCCGCGGGCGCCAGAGCCGCACTGATCACGACATTCATCTTCTCGATCGTGGCCCGCGGGTCGCCGGTAACGGGTCCATAGTCCACCGACACTTCGCCGGCGACGGCATAACGCTGGCCGTCAGGGCCGATCTCATACTGGTACTGAGCGCTGCCGGTATAGGCGCCGCCTGCAACCTGATGGGCGAGTTCGTGCTGTCGCACTTCGCGATCGGTTTGCTTGAGCTGATCGATGATGCGCAGCTCTTGCGGTGATAGCTCTTCGGCCAGGGCGTTGTTTTGGGCCTTGCTGGCTGATTCGCTTTCGGCGACGCGGGCTCCTGAGGTTTCCTCAGTCGGCCGCACTGACGAACTCTGCTGACCGGGCTCTCCTTCCCTTGCTTGCTCAACGCTCGGACGCCACGCAGCGCCCGCGGAGATTGTGCCACCGTTAACCAGGCCTCCAGAATTTGGAAGGTAGCTGATCGGGCTAACAGCGGGCGCGTTGATCACGGTTCAGTCCTCACTTAATTAAAAGCTTTCCCAGTCATCTTCACTATGGGTGGCGGGCTCTGGCTGTTTAGGTGCGGGCTTGGGCGGAGGCGAGAGTGCCGCGGGTTTCGCAGTTTCGCGTTTTGAAATCTTCTTGGCCGCGGGCAGCGCCGCACGGGTGGAAGTCGTGGCTTGCTTGCCAACGTTAAAGAAGGCGACCGCATCCGCAAGCTCTCTGGACTGTTCTTCTAGAGACGATGACGCGGTGGCTGTCTGCTCGACAAGGGCAGCATTCTGCTGCGTGACCTCATCCATTTGGCTGATCGCAACGCTGACTTGGTCGATCGCCATGGTCTGCTCGTTAGAGGCACGATTGACCTCGTCCATCAATTCGGAGACCTTGGCACTGTGGGTGACGATCTCGCTCATCGATTCGCCAACGGCCTCGACCAGGACCCGGCCTTGCTGGACAACTTCGCCATTCAGCTCGATCAAATCTTGGATCTGCTTGGCGGCATCCGCGGAACGTTGTGCTAGGTTGCGGACCTCTTGCGCCACAACGGCGAAGCCGCGACCCTGCTCGCCGGCTCGGGCGGCCTCAACCGACGCGTTCAATGCCAGAATATTGGTCTGGAAGGCGATTCCGTCAATCAGGGAGATGATCCCGCTGATCTTCTCGGAGCTTTCTGTCAGCTCATGCATCTTGCCAACCGCCTGCTCCGCCTTTTCTCCTCCGGCACCGGCCGAGGTGTTGGCCTGGCTTGCGAGTTGGTTGGCCTGGGCGGTATTGTCCGTGTTGTGCTTCACCGTGGAGGCGACTTCCTCCATGCTGCTCGCCGTCTCTTGCAGGCTTGAGGCCTGCTCCTCGGTGCGTTGTGAGAGGTCGGTGTTGCCGGTCGAGATCTGGGTCGAGGCGGTCGAGATCGACTCAACCGAGCCCTGAATATTGATGATGAGATCGCGCAGCTTGTCCTGGGTGTCGGCCAGCGATAGCATCATCTGGCCGACTTCATCGTTGCCCCGGCTCTCGATGCGGTTAGTCAGGTTGCCGCGGGACATCTCAACGAACACCTGCTTGGCGTTCGCGATCGGCCGGGTGATGCGCAAGATGATCTGCCAGCCGAGTAGTGCGCCGAGCAGTATCGCAACGACTACAGCCCCGATCATCAGGTTGCGCATGAACAACGCATTGGCATCAGCACCTTCGAAGGCGGCCAGTGCTGCCTGCTGCTCAAGCGCGACCATCTCCTGTATCAGGGCGCTGAGTTCCTGATACACCGGCAACCCTTCGATGAAAACGACAAAATCCGCGCCCGCGAACTCGCTGTCCCGGTAAAGTTCCGAGGCCGGCGTCACGGCGCTCTGGTTGAGCTTCTGGTAGAGCGTATCGAACTGCTCGGCGAGGCTTCGCCCTTCTGCATTGGTGATGGCCTTGCGGTAATGGTTCCAAAGATCGGCCAGCTCGCCCTGATTCTCTTTGATGACCCCCATGTGCATCGTTACAGGGTGGTCATGTAGCTCACTTACCGCCAGTTCCGGAGCGTGTTGGGAGGCCAGGAAAAGCTGCATCATGATGTTTCGAACCAATGCATCGATGCGAGCGAGATCTTGGGAACGGATAAGGTTATTCTCGTAGACCCCCGCAAGGGCGCGGTTGGAGGCTTGCATGCCGTTGAGGCCCAGGCCACCCACGACCAGCAGCAATGCGAGGAGGATGAGAATCAGCAAGGCCAATCGGCTCTTGATGGTCAATTTCATGGCGCTATTGGCTCCCGGACAACGCTGCTGGCAGGCCACCTCCTAGAGGCGGGGTATCCTTCTAATCATCGTTCAAACGGGGCCGACCTTGAACAAAGTCGCCTGATGTAGATCAACCGGGCGATGCATTTCGCGCCTGCAGCAATGTCAGACTATCGTCTGGGCGCAAGTCAATGATCTTTCGCCAGTTGAGCTTTATTTAGGACCACGCAACGCACAGTCACCATGCCGAGCGTCGATGTCGTCATCGAACTATCCCCCGAGGCCTGCCTGAGCCACTATGAGGGTCGGGCGGAGCAGGTGTATACCTGGAGCCTCGACGGCCGGCGGGTTGTGTTCCCGGCGACCGCGCTCCGACAGGTGATCACGCGTGACGGGGTCCACGGAATCTTCCGGCTGCGCTTTTCGTCGGCGGGACAATTCGAGACTATAGAACGCATACGCTGAAGCGGCGGTCACGCTACAACAGTAGCAAGGTAGGAAAGGCATGAAAGAACCGCAGGATGGCTACACGCGCGTGCAGAAGCCGTCCGAGATCGAGTCCCTGCTGGGCCAGCTGAGCGAGCCTGGAGGGGCCTCGCTGGTGCTGGAGGACTCCGACGGCAAGGCGATGCCGGTCTTGGTCGCCGATCAATTGTTTGGTGATCATCTGCTGCTCGATATCAGTGCGATCCGAGAGTTGGCGGGTCCGCTCCAGCGCGGGCGCTCTTTTCGCCTGATCGGAGAGGCGCAGGGCATGCTGCTGCGCACCCCTTTGCTGGTTGTGAGGTCCTGTGCGGAGCAGCAGGGGCGCCTGAGATGTCGCTGTGACTATCCGTTCCACTTAGAGGTCTTGCAGCGGCGGCAGTTCTTCCGGGCGAGGCTGCGACTGGGCATGGAGGTTGGCGTCATCCTCCGCGACCAGGAGGAGGCCGCGACCTGTCAGGGCGATCTGAAGAATCTGTCGCTAGATGGCTGCATGATCGAAGTGCCGATCTCAAGCGCGAATATGCTGGCTTCATCCCAGCCGCTCGAGGTCGAACTCTGTTTCCCGGACGGTACCCGTTTTGCCATTCAGGGGTTCGCAAAGCACTACACCACCGACCTCGAACGCCAAGTGATGCGAGTTGGTCTGAAGTTCATTGCGCCGAACGTTGAGCAAGAGCGGCAGCTGTGGCTCTTCGTGCGCGAGATCGAGCGCGAAGCAGCGCGGCAGTCGGCAAGCGGGGGCGAGGGGTTGCTGCGGTCGTTGCTGTTCCAGACCGACCCGAAGTCGCCACCGCTGGTTGCGCGCCGAAATGCTCAGCGCTATGCCACGCCGATGACCAAACGTCTTGCGCGCATCGCAGGTTATCTAGATGCCCAGCTGCTCGAGCTGCCATCTGACCGAAATTTGGACTCGGTGCAGCTATCAAGGCACGCGGACCGGCTTCTGGTGCTCCACGACGAAGATCGCGCAGCCGTCTTGTTTGCGGTCCGCTGTCTCTCGCAAGAGGCCGCGCTGGTGCGTCACTGTCTGGCGGTCGCGGTGCATCTGTTGGATCTTGCCAGCCTCAGCAAGATGCCGCGCGATGCCTGCAAGGCCATCGCCGCCTGTGCCATGGTGCACGATTTCGGCAAGGCGTTTCTTCCCGATAGCATGCTCAGCGCCCCGGAATTGGATCATGAGCAGCGAGCCCTGGTGCAGACCCACGTGGCGCAGTTGAAGCCCAGCTTCGAGGGCTGCCAGTGGCTGTCGAGGAGCGTGTTGAAGAGTATTGTCATGGAGATCAATGAGCGACTCGATGGCAGCGGCTATCCACTTGGCCTCACTGGCGATCAGTTAGGTGAGCTGTCTCGCTTGGCGATGGTGGTCGACGTGGTCGATGCGATGCGGCGAGATCGGCCCGACCGGCCGGCATGGAAGGTCGCACAGGCCTATGCCCAGCTGGTCAATCAGCCGGAACGCTTCGATCAACGCTGGGTAAAGCGCTATATCAAGGTCTTCGGACGTTTGCCGATTGGCACCTTGGTACGGTTCGAGTCCGGGCAGCTGGCTTGGATTCAGCGGCTTGACGCCAAAGGCGAGCCACTTCAGGTGCAGTTGACCGATGTTGCCAAGCCACCGGATATCTCGCTTGGGGAGGTCCTGCGTGATGAGGCGGTGCGCAAGCTAGGCAGACCCGTGGAAGAGGTTGTGGTGCCGCTGTGAGCTGCTGAGAACCGGCTTTTTTGTCCCGCTGACATGTGCGACCGGCCTAAAGTCCTGGTGGCATCTGCCGATAATCTAACTAACCTTAGGAGGGAGTGCCCGCGCAGGCAAGCGTCGGGCGAGCCGGTCAGACTGCCTTCCGGCGCTTGCCCGCAAGCCTCCCAGAATCAGAGTTCGAATGAGGAGTCGTCATGTCAACCATCACTTCGCTCGGCATCGGTTCAGGGCTGGATCTCAACGGCCTGCTCGATCAGCTACGCGACGCTGAGCGTGGTCGGCTCGAGCCCATCACTCAGCAGAAAGAGGCGCAGCAAGAGAAGCTGTCGGCCTACGGGAAGCTGCAGGGGGCCCTCTCGGCCTTGCAGTCAGCGGGCAACGAACTCAATAGCAGCAAGCTGTTCGAAAGTGTTTCGAGCAATGTGACCGGTACAAGCCTGACGTCCGCAGCCAGCGCTGAGGCCGTGCCGGGTCGTTACGACGTGACCGTCACCACGCTGGCGCGTTCTCAAAGTCTCGCGACCAGCGGCTTTGCCGAAGGTCATACCTTTGATACCGGTGGCACGCTGAGCATTCAGGCCGGTGATCAGCTCGACGTGACGGTCGAGGCGGGTGCGACCCTTGAGGACGTTCGCGACAGCATCAATGCAGCAGGCTCGGCTGTCAGCGCCACGATCGTTAACAATGGCGATCCGAGCGAACCCTATCAGTTAGTGCTCTCGACCAACGACACGGGGACCGATGCGGCGATTTCGTCGATTACCTTCGACGGTGGGGATGATCGCCTGACCTTTGATGGGACAGCGGGTGGCACGGACATGCAGCAGACTGTCGCTGCCGAGGATGCGGCCTTGACCGTCAATGGCATTGACATAACTAGCCAGAGTAACCGGGTTGAAGGGGCCATTCAGGGCGTGACCCTGGATTTGGCTGAAGTGGGTGATTCAACCGTCGTCGTCGAGCGCGACAATCTTGCCGTGCGTGAGGCCGTCACTGGATTCGTCGATGCCTATAATACGCTGAGAGAGACGACGGGCGATCTCACCAGTTTCAACGCTGAGACCGGCGTTGCCGGCGAGCTGCTCGGAGATAGCGCGCTGCGGACCATCGAGTCGCGTCTGCGCGGCGTCATCGGCGGGGGCGTCTCCGGTGGCGAATTTGGCACCCTTTCCGATATTGGCATTAGTCTGCAGCGCGATGGGACCCTAGAGGTCGACGCAGAGCGACTTGATGAGGTGATCGTCAACCAACGTCAGGAACTCACCGAATTCTTCGCTGGGGATACTGAGGCGGGAGGCTTTGCCGGCGCGCTGAGCGAGATGCTCGGCCAGGTGCTCGATGATCGTGGTCTGCTTGGCAACGCCCGAAGCGGTGTGGAATCGCGTATCACGAGCCTTGATGAACGGGCTGCACGCATGGAAATCTCGATTGAGCGTGAGATCGAGCGGTACCGGGTTCAGTTCGGGCAGCTCGACTCGATGATCGCCGAGATGAATCAGACCAGCGCCTACCTGACGCAACAGTTTGACAACCTAAACGCAATGCTTGGCGGTGATAGCAATTAAGTATGCGCTGAGCCGTCTGCCGACAGCCTAATAGACAGGGGAGCCGAAACCATGAATGTAATGCGCGGAGCAGGAGCCTACGGCCGGGGCGCGGGCGCCTATGCCCGGGTTGGGGTAGAGAGCGGTGTGATGTCAGCCAACCCTCATCAGTTGATCTCGATGCTATTTGATGGCGCACTTGCCTCGATTCGGGCGGCTCGGATCCAGATGCAGGATGGCAATATTCCCGAGAAAGGGAAGGCCATCTCAAAGGCCCTGGACATCGTCAACAATGGCCTCGCTGCTGCGTTGGATGCAGAGCGTGGTGGTGAGATCGCGGAGCGCCTGGCTTCGCTGTACGAGTACATCAGCCGGCTGTTGCTTGCGGCCAATCTGCACAATGACGAGAAGAGCCTGAACGAGGCCGAGACCTTACTCGAGGATGTCGCAGCGGCTTGGCGCGAGATTGGCGGGCAGACAGAGACAGATGTCGCCTAATTGAGCATGGCCATCCCCCAGACTCTAAAGCCATCGATGGAGCCTTCAGCGCGACTGGAGGGGCTTCTGAATACCTACGAAAGGCTGCAAGCATGCTCCGAGAGGATGCTCAGCTATGCGCGCGAGGCCGACTGGGAGGCACTCATCGAGGTTCAGGGCGACTATCTCGCCGAGGTTGAAACCCTGCATCGTGTCGAGGACGAGCAGATGGTCCTTGATCGCGACGCTCAGGGACGCAAAGCCGATCTGCTCAAACAGATTATTGAGCAGGATCAGGAGATTCGCCAGCTCCTGATGGATCGTCGCCAAGAGCTTGCGCAGTTGATCTTAGGCTCTCGTCAACAGCTCACCTTGTCTCGCACCTATAGCTACTACCAGGGGGCCTCGGAGGTCGTCGAGGCCGCTCAGCGTTTTAACTCGTCGTGAGCGGTGTCAACACCCTGATCGACACCCTGATGCATCAGGTATTGGGGAAACGGGTTGATACCCCGCTGCCGCGCGATCTGAACCAGCCGGTTAAGCCGATGACGGCTGCGGAGGCCCCGTCGGCCGTTCGCAGTGACTCTCGACTCGATGCGCGTGCAAACTCCCCGGTTAGGGAGGCTGGAGGAACGCCGCAAGAGCAGCGCGCCGCGCAGGCTCGGCAGTCCACTGGCGATAGGTCAGCGCCGGCCTCCACGCAGACCAGCTTTACCTCGTCGGCGCGGTCGATTGCAGATCTGTTGCTGCGATTCCCGGCCTCGTCTTCAACGGTTCGAGTCGCGCAGCCCTTGTTCCCATCCAGCGCCAATCCAGCGCCCGCGCAGGTGGCCGACCAACTGCAGACCACTGTGCGCGATAGCGGGCTCTTCTACGAGTCTCATCTGTCGCGCTGGTTTCGCGGTGATTTGTCCCGCGAGCAACTGCAGCGCGAGCCGCAGATGTGGCGTCCGTTGACCTTCATCCAGACCGGATCAACCAGCCTACCGCCGGCGCCCCTGCGCTCCAGCCTACCGATGTTCGTGCTGGGTCTATCGAGTGGAGGGGATTTGATACCAGGCTTCGCACGGGGAGGCGCTCAGGCAGCAAGCTCACCAGGTGGCGGTGCGGGCGCGGGTGGGGGGTTCGGTCTCCCCGCCGCCGGAGCGAGTGTCGCGCCCGGTGTTGGTTCAGGCGCACCGCCAGCCGCACCACAGGCCACTGCGCAGCCTTCAGCTCCAGCAGGAGCTGCTGCTGCGATGGTTGGCGCAGAGGCTCGCGATAACACGGCTGCCATTCAGCAGCAGGCTGCCAATGCCGAGATGGCTATGCAGTCGGTCCGTCTGCAACGCGGCGAAGTGATCCATGAGAGCTTGCAGGGGCTGGTTCGCCATCAGCTCGAGCTGTTGGCGGTGCCAGTGTTGCGTTGGGAGGGAGACGTCTGGTCCGGCGTCTTCATGGCGCTGATGATACAGCCGCCGGCAAGACGCGAGGAGCAAGCAGGGGGCGACGAAGGGCAGGGCCAAGAGGAGCCGGGCTCTGACGGCTGGCACTCGAGCATGCGCTTGCAGGTGACGGGTCTTGGAGAGGTTGGCGTGAAGCTTTGGCTGCGGGAGTCGCATCTTGACTTGGAGCTGGCGGCACGAGATCCGGATGTGCATACCGCGCTAGCTGACGGCGTTGAGCAATTGAAGTCGCGCCTGCAAGCCCTGGATCTGAGCGATGTTCGGATTCGCCTGCACCAGGGTGATGGACCCGATCCCGAGCCTGAGATCGTTGCCGAGCCTGAAGGGTCCTCATGAGCGAGCCGATATCCGATGAACGCCGCCGTGCCGTAGCGCTCGCCTATCGCGAGGGGGATGATGCACCGCGTGTCGTTGCTAAGGGGTATGGTGAGATCGCTGAGCGGATCATCGAGGAGGCCGGGCGCCAAGGCATCTATGTGCATGATGCCCCTGAATTGGTTGCGCTCCTGATGAATCTGAACCTTGATGATCAGATTCCGCCGAATCTCTACCAGGTCATCGCTGAACTGCTGGTTTGGGTCCGACAAATCGCCGACGGGCGGCGTGCCTAGTGCTGGCTCAAGCGGCGCGGCGACCTTTAGTTCTGCTTCGAAAGACTTCGGCCAGATCCTCTGGCCTGAGTGTTTGCATCCATTCAGCCGCTTCGTCATAGCGGCCGCTGGCGAAGCGCTGCTCGACCTCTGGTGCTAGCTTGAAGACCGCCACCGCCTTTTTCAGGCGGTCTGCCTCGGCTTCAACCTGGTCGGCCGCTTTTGCGTCTTGCTGGACCAGATCCGCATTCCGTTGGGTGACCTGGTCCATGTGCGCAATGGCCCGGTTGATCTGCTCAATGCCCTGACTCTGATTCAACGAGCCCGATGTGATCCCGTCCATCAGGCTGTTGACCTGCTTAACCGCGCAGACAATCGCATCGATCGACCGTCCGGCCCGATCCGCCTGCTCAAGACCGGCCTTGACATCTGTCGCAGAGGCCTCGACCAGCGCTCGGATCCTCTGCGCGGCATCAGCGCTGCGCTTGGATAGCCCTCTGACCTCGCCGGCGATCACGCCGAACCCGTGGCCGTGCTCGCCCGCCTGAGCGGCTTCGACCGAGGCGAGCAGGGCGACGCGATTGGCCTGAGAGGCAACGGCGTCGACCAGTTCGATGGCTTCGGTCATGCGTTGCCCGCCTTTGCTCACCTCTTTCATGGTGGCAACGAGCTCATCGACCGTCTGGCTGCTGCTGTTGGCGGTGCGCGCAGCGCTCTCGGTGACGTGGCGGGCTTGCCGCGCATTGTCGGCGTGCTGCTTCACTGTGCTCGAGAGTGCCGCAATCTGTGAGGCCGTCTTTTTCAGCTTGCTGACTTGCTGCTGGGTTCGCGCCGAGAAATCATTATTACCGCTGGCGATATGCTGGGCGCCACGATGCACGGCCTCGCTGCTCAGGCGCACCAAGGCCACAGTTCGCGAGAGCCGCTGTTGCAGTGACCTGACCGCGGCACTGAGCTGGCCGAGCTCATTGCGGCCAAAGCGTTCAAGTGGCACCGAGAGATCGCCGTATGCCATGGCGTCGAAGCTGGCGACGACCCTCTGCAACGGCCGCAGCACGTTAGCGGTGACTCCCCAAATGACAAGCACGCCGGCCAGCAGCGCAAGCGCCAATGCGCCGATGATGACCAGCCGAATATCATCCGCGAGCGCGTTGAAGGCTTGCAGCTGCTGCGTACCGGTCTCGCCCGCCTGCGTTGCTAGCAAACTGATGGTGTTCGTAGCTTGATTGAGCACAACAAACCCTAGCGCGCCGAGAACTAAGATCAGCACCAGGAAGGTGCCAATCACCAGCGCCCAACTCGTTCGCATCGTCATGTCTTGCAAGCCAGTGCTCAGCGCGTGTGTCAGGGGTGCTCCGCGACCGTCTGCGGTCATGCTGGAGGTCCCCAGCATTGCCTCACTCGGCGATCTGTTCGACCTGTTCGACCAAGGCCATCTCCTTGCTCGTCAAGAGTCGGTCGATATCCACAAGCACCAGCATGCGATTCTCCAAGCTGCCAAGGCCCTTGAGGAAGTCCGACGACATGCTCATCCCCAGCTCAGGGGCCGGCTTGATCTGATCCGGCGTGAGTGTCATGACGTCTGAGACGCCATCGACGACGATGCCGACGATCCGGTCGAAGACATTGACCACGATCACCACGGTCTGGCCCCCGTATTCCACCTTGTCTAGGTTGAACTTGATCCGCAGGTCGACGATCGGGACGATGACCCCGCGCAGATTGGTGACCCCCTTGATGAAGTCCGGGGCATTGGCGATGCGAGTGACATTCTCGTAACCGAGGATCTCCTGCACCTTAAGAATATCGATCGCATACTCTTCATCCCCGAGCGAGAACACCAGAAATTGCTGATTCTCGCCTTCGGCTAGGGCGGCATCGGTGCTTTGACGACTCATGAGAGGGCAACCTCCGTTGATGTAGGCAGGGGTGTAGCGGCGGGCTTGGCAGTGCGTGGCTGACGGGCCTCCTTTTTACCCTGACTGAGACCATGCAGTCCGGGTATGTCGAGGATCAGCGCCACGCTGCCATCGCCGAGGATGGTTGCTGCTGATACTCCGGGCACCTTGCGATAGTTTGTTTCTAAATTCTTCACCACCACCTGCTGCTGGCCAATGAGTTCGTCGACCAGCAGGGCATAGCGTCGTCCCTCGCCTTGGACGATGACAGCAATCGAGTGCATTGGGTCGGTTTGAGCGCCAGCGACGTCCAGTGCGTCATGCACCGCAATCACCGGCAGGTATTCGTCGCGCATGCGCAGAACCAAATCCTCACCGGCCATCTCGTAGAGGTCAGACTTGGTCGGCTGCAACGACTGCAGGACCGTCGACAGCGGCAGGATGAAGACCTCTCCGCCAACCTTGATCGACATCCCGTCCAGGATCGCCAAGGTTAGCGGCAGCACAATGCGAATGGTCGTGCCTTGGCCGGCGGTCGACATGATTTGCACATTCCCGCCCAGTCCTTGGATGTTGCGTTTGACAACGTCCATCCCGACCCCGCGCCCAGACACGTCGGTCACCTCCTTGGCGGTCGAGAAGCCGGCGGCGAAGATCAACTGCCAGACCTCATCATCGGACATGGTATCGGCGACGCTGAGGCCATTCTCGCGGGCCTTGGCGAGCAGTTTTTCGCGATTCAGTCCCGCGCCGTCGTCGCTGACCTCGATGATGATGTTGCCTCCCTGATGTCTGGCAGAGAGGGTGAGCTTGCCCACGCGCGGTTTGCCCACGGCCTCGCGTTCATCGGGGGTCTCGATGCCATGGTCCAGGCTGTTCCGCACCAGATGCGTCAGCGGGTCGATGATGCGCTCAGTGAGGCTCTTGTCGAGTTCGGTCGACTCACCCTCGGTGGACAGCTCGATCTCCTTGCCAAGCTTGCTCGAAGTCTCGCGCACCACGCGCGGAAACCGACTGAAGACGAAGTCCATCGGGATCATCCGGATCGACATGACCGCTTCCTGCAGATCGCGCGCATTGCGTTGTAGCAGACTCATGCCGTTGACGAGCGAGCCGTTGGAGACGCCATCAAGCTGACTCACGGTCTGATCGAGCATCGATTGGGTGATGATGAGCTCGCCAACCAGATTGATAATCTGGTCGACCTTCTCCACCGAGACTCGGATCGAGGAACTCTCGGCTCCGCCTTTGGCCTTGGGTGTCGGCTTGCCCGCAGGCTTTGGCGCGGCCACTGACTGCGCCGGTTGCGGCGCTGCTGGTGCGCTCGGCGGCGATGCCTCCGACTCGGCGCTGGGCTCAGGGGCGACCTCGGTTGGCTCGGATACCGCCGGTTCTGCTGTAGCGTCCGAGGCGGCACGCGTTTCGATCTGCTCTGGTTCGATGATGAAGCACATCACCGATTCGATGTCGGCCGCGCTCGTCGTCGTTTGCAGTTTGACCTCGTATCGGGTTGAATCGCCGGACTGCGCAAGGATCTTGCCGAATTGCTCGAGTTCCTCGACCAAGAGTGCGCGATTCTCTTCACTCACCCCCAGCAGCGCAACGATCAAAGACTCTGCTCCCTCCTCGGCGGCGTTGGCCTCAGCTGCGTCCGGCGGCGGCTTATCAGAAGGTTGCGCGGCGGGCTCAGCGGCGGTGTTGGCGTCGCTATCGGCGCGGTCCTTGATCTCGTCCAGGGCAAGCTGTTGGAGGGTCTTGCAGATGCGCTCGAACGCTTCTTGGTCGGGTTCTTCGCCGTTGCGATAGGCCGTGAGCTGATCGTTCAGCATATCCTTGGTTTCCAGAAAGATGTCGACAATGTCCGGGCGCAGGTCGAGTTCACCGTGCCGGGCATGATCGAGCAGGTTCTCGAACAGGTGCGTGGTCTTTTGCAGGGCCTCAAACCCGAAGGTCCCGGCGCCGCCCTTGATCGAATGGGCGGTGCGGAAGATGGCGTTGAGCTGCTCGGGGTCAGGTTTCTCGAGGTCAAGCTCGAGAAGATAGCGCTCCATATCTGCGAGCAGCTCTTCGGCTTCCTCGAAAAAGGTATCGTAGAAATCGGTGATATCCATCCGCGTTTCCTGCTTCTGAACGATCGACTGGCGTCAGTTCTGGCTCCCAGATATGGCCGGTACGTCTTGAGCCACACTCCTAAGCGGCATGGGCCTAGCCGGCTTAGCTGGCCCTAAGTGCTGACAGGGCCGCCGCGCGACGCATCGTCTTACCAGCCCGGGAGGGTGGGTGGCAGATGCCGCAGAGGTAATCTTGATCGGGTGCATAGGCATGAACAACAAATTCACCGCCGCAACGGGTACAACCTTTCAACTGTAGCAGATCATTCTCGAAGAATCGCATCAGCGTCCAGGCACGGGTGAGGCCGAGCACCGTCTCGTGGCCGCTGATCTGCACCTGCTCCTGATACAAACGGAAGGCGCGAACGAAGGCGTCGATGCGGTCACAGCCGCAGTCCTCTCGCAAACGTTGGTGGATGTTGATGAAGAGTGAGGCGTGTATGTTGGGTAGCCAGGTGATGAACCAGTCGGTCGAAAACGGCAGCATGCCCTTCGGGGGCGACTTGCCGCGCAGTTCCTTGTACAGTTTCGTCAGGCATGTGCGGCTGAGATCAGTTTCGGTTTCAAGGACCTGCAACCGGGCACCGAGCCCGATCAGCTCAATCGCGAGCTGCACCTGGTGCATTTCGGTAACTGGGCTCTTTGGCATGGCTCAATCCTCTGTCTCGTCGGGCTCGCTGCGCCGGCGAGAGGCCATTAGCAGCGACGAGTGAAAGCCGGTGAGGTCGTGCTCGCGTTGCTGCTGCGTCACGCAGCGCAACTGCTCGGCGTCATCATAGCCAAAGCGGCAAAGCAACTGATTGGTTCTTGATAGCTTGGCGAGCTGACGCGCACTCAGTGATAACAGAAGCTCGGCCACGCCGTCATTGATTTTGAGGCGGAACATTGCACTTGCTCGATCACGCTGAAGCATGCGCTGGGCGAGTAAGAGGTAGGCCAGGTTGAGATCCTGGATCTCATTGATGAGGCTTTCCTCGCTCATCGATCAGTGCGCTGAGCTGTGCATGAAATCCGCCTTCGATGCCGCCTGTGCACCTGGGAGTGCAGCCTGCTCGGTCTTCTCGGATGCGCCCAGCTCGAAGGCGTCGATGAGTGCGTTAAGATGCTCGGCGAGCGTTCGCATCTGGGCGGCTGAGGAAGAGGTTTGATTGACCATAGCGGCATTCTGCTGGGTGACGGTGTCCAGCTCCGTCACTGCGGTATTGACCTCTGCGACGGCGGTGCTCTGCTCCCTGGCGCTCGCACTGATCTCCTCGAGCACCTCATGCACGTTGTTGATGCTGTTCATGATCGTGCCCATGCTTTCGCTCGTCTGTTCGACATTCTCCCTGCCGCGGCGAGAGGTCTTGACCGACTCCTCAGTGACGTCGCGGATTTCGCTTGCTGCCTGTTGCGAGCGCTCGGCGAGCGTGCGCACTTCGTGTGCGACAACCGCGAATCCGCGGCCGTGCTCGCCGGCCCGAGCGGCCTCGACCGATGCGTTCAACGCCAAGATGTTCGTCTGGAAGGCAATGCCGTCGATCAGGGTCACGATGTCCGTGATTCGAGAGGATGCGTGGTCGATGTCATGCATGGTGGTTTGTAGCTGCTGCATACCCGATGAGCCTTGCTCGACGGCTGCGCTGGCCGACGCCGACAGCGAGCTTGCCTGGTTGGCGGACTCAGCACCATGTGCCACCGTTGATGCGATCTCCTCCATCGCCGCCGAGGTCTGTTGAAGATTGGCGGCAGCCTGGTCGCTACGGCTGGCAAGCTCCTGACTACTCTGCGCGATGGAGCCCGCGGTTTCGTAGACCCCGCGGGCGCTATTGCGCACGTCTTGAAGTGTCAGCTGCATCCGCGAGACGAAGGCATTGAACTGGCGCGCGAGTTCGCTGAGTTCGTCGCGGCCACTGGCATCGAGGCGTCGGGTCAAATCCCCCTCGCCCTCGGCGATATCCCCCATGGCCGCGGCGGTGCGCTTGATCGGGCGGCTGATGGTCCGTGCAATCAGGAACGCGAGCAGCATCCCAATTCCCAAGGTGACAGCGCTGATAAACAGGGCCGCGTTGCGCGCGTTGGTCGCGCGGGCAACATAGGATGATCGATCCAGGGCGACCTCGAGTACCCCGACAGGCTTGCCTGAGAAGTCCCGTATCACTGCGCCCATCACCGCGAGTGGGGTCCCGCCGCGGCGGATGTCCTCGATCGGCTGCTCGCCGTTCATGGCTGCCGCAAGCGCCTGCTCGCTCAATAGGGGCTGGTCGCCAAGGGTCGAGGCAAAGGTGTTGTAGCCCGCTGCCTCGCGCAGCCGCAGGGCCGCGCCGGCGCCGTATTGCTCTTCAAAGCGTTCAAAGAAATCTTGCCCGAAGCTCATGCCAAATTCCAACGAGCCGACATGCTGCCCCTGCCATTCGACGGGCGTGAGGCTGCGGATTCCGAGCCCGAACACGCCGCGCTCGAGTCCGGAGATGGGTTGCTGCTTGCGGTTGGTCTCAATCACTGTCTGGCGGATCGCGCTGAGATCATCGCCGAACTTTTCCGGGCGATGAACGCGGAGAAACGAGGTTGCAGGGGGCCAGTGGAACTGAAACTGGGCAATGCCATACTGCTCACGCAGTGTCTGGAAGCCCGGCACGAACAGCTCGGCGAGGCGCTCACGCTGACGCTCTGCGAAGGCTTGCTGGACCTCCGGGATCTCGGCGATCAAAGCGCTCATTGCGCTACCGCGGCGGCCTTCTGCCTCGAGGGCCGAAACCAGGTTGCCATGCAAGGTTCGCAGCTCTCGTTGCTCGGCTTCCTGAATCACGCCGTCAAGCCGGTCCAGCAGAAAGGGCACAATGATGGCAACCGCCAGCAGGAGCATGGCGACGAAGCCAGCGATGATCCGGACCCCGATTGGAAAATTGTCAAGACGCATGGGGGATGCTCACTCTATAAAACGGTTTGATGGCTTTCGATCTCGCAGGCCATCTTAAACGTAAGCGAAACTTGTGCCACTTCCGTGTCGATCACGGGCTTTGCTTCAATAACAACTCAACGCGACGATTGGCGGCACGCCCTGCTGCTGTGTCATTGTTTTCGATCGGCTGGGTATCAGCGTAGCCGATTGCGCGGAGCCGGGCTTTCGTGATACCGGATTCAATCAGATGCCGCAAGACTGCAATGGCGCGTGAGGTTGACAGCTCCCAGTTGGAAGGGAAGCGTGCGTTTGATATCGGGATATTGTCGGTGTGGCCCTCAACAGAGACCTGCCCCTCGAATGACTCCAACGTTGGCACGAGAGACTCAATGACCTCTTTGCCGGTTGCAGTGAGTTGCGCCTCGCCGCTGGCAAACAAGAGATTATTGTCGATGCGCAAGGTGATGCCTTCTTGGCCCTCGGCCATACTCACCCCTTCAACACCTGCAAGGCCACTAAAGCTCTGCTGGCCGGTCCTCTGTGCGGCCCGATCCCGGGGCAGCAAGCCAGCATTCTGCGGCTGCAACCCCTGGTTCCCTGGTAGCCGACCTGCGCTGGCTGCGGCTTCTTGATCCGATTGCGGACCTCCATCGTTGCGTTGTCGGGCGTTTTCGGAGCTGCCCGTCCCCAGCATTGATACCAGTAAGACGAACAGGGTGATGAGCAAGGTCAAGACGTCGAGATAACTCATCAGCCAGGCATCGCTATCGCCGCCAGTCTTGATGTCTGGCATCGATTGCCTCTCGCCACGATTCATGATTCTAGGCTCCGTTCTCGGCAGCGCCGACGCCAGGTTTGCTCGGATCGCGGATCTCGTCGTGATAGGTGGCAGCAAAAGAGTGCAGGGTATCCTCGATGAATGAGGGCAGACGACGCTTGGTAATCAGCGAGATCCCCTCCAGCACCATATTCATCGCGATGAGCCGTTCCTCGGTTCGCCGCTCGAGCTTTACGGCAAAGGGCTTGAACACCAAATTGGCGAGCAGGATGCCGTAAAAGGTCGTGAGCATGGCGACGGCCATGGCCGGCCCGATCACCTGCAGGTCACCAGCCTCCATGACCTCGAGCATGTTCACGAGCCCAACCAGGGTGCCGATCATGCCGAAGGCCGGCGCATAGGTGGCCATGGTATGAAAGATTTGGGCCTCGGCATGCTCCCGTGCCTTGAGCCGCGCGATGCGCCAGCTGAGCAGGTCAAAGATCTCCTGCTCCTTGGTATTGGCAATCACCAGCTGGATGCCACTGCGGAGAAAGGGGTTGCGCGTTTGCTCGAGTGCCGCTTCTACGGCGCGGACATCGCCCTTGAACCAGAGCCGCGACATGTCAACCAGCTCTTTGATGTCGTCGCGCGTGTAGGTGTTCTCACGACGAAAAACGACGCCGACCAGGCCAACAACCCGCACCACCTCGCGCAGCGGGTAGCTGATAAAGGTTGCCGCCATGGTGCCCGTCAGCACGATGGCGAGGCCGGGAAGATTAAGAAAACTGTCCGGAGATTCGGCCGTAAAAAATAGGACGGTGCCAAGCAACAGGATGCTGGCGAAGATACCAATAACTGTGGAGGGATTCATGGAGGCTAAATGATGAAAAAGAACGACAGGTTGTTACTGATTGACTGCGGTTTCATGGAGCCGCGCCCTGAGCCGGCTGAGTGCTTGGCTGTGGAGTTGACAGACGCGCGACTCGCTGACACCAAGGACGGCACCGATCTCCTTCAGATTGAGTTCCTCCTGGTAATAGAGCGCCATCATCAGCTTCTCGCGTTCGGGTAGGGCGTCGATACTCGCGATCAGCCTTTCACGCTGTTCATCATCCAGAAGGCTGGTTAGCGATGGGTCGGCAGGTCGGCTCGCGGCCCCCGGCTCGAGCCCTTCCTGGAGCAGTTCCTCGAAGGGTAGGAACTGGCCGTTGTTGGTATCGCTCAGTAAGTGTCGGTAGTCAGCGAGGTCCATCTCAAGTGCTTCGGCGATCTCGTGCTCCTCGGGCGCACGACCAAACTGTTGCTCCAGCCGGTGCACGGCTTCATCCATCGCGCGGGCATTGCGGCGGACGCTGCGCGGCAGCCAATCGCGACTTCGCAATTCATCGAGCATCGCGCCGCGGATGCGCTGGTTGGCAAACGTGGCAAAGCTTGCGCCCTGGCTCGCGTCGAAACGTCCCAAGGCCTCCAGCAGCCCAAGCGTCCCGGCCTGGATCAGATCATCGAGCTCGATACTTGACGGTAGCTTCACCTGCAGCGCAAGCGCTTGTCGGCGGACCTGCGGCAGATACTGCGTCACCAGCTCGTGTTGTTCGATCTTGCCTTTCGCAGTATACATCCGGTTCGTCTTGCCCTCGTCGGCACTCTGTCACAGATAATTGACTATGAGCTGCAGTCTTCGCACCACAACGGCCTGTCGCTGTCCCGGCGCGAGGGAAAATTGGAACCGCAGGGGCCGTGTTGCGGGGAGTCCCGACAGCCCGCGGCTGCGACCGCGCATCCCTGCAATCTCGACACAGGTATCAGCCTGACACAAACGGCCTCTCAAGTCCGCGCCAGGCGGAGCCTCGAAGCGCCAGACCAGGCTGATGATCTCCCCTTTAGTCACCGAGGCTGGCGGCTGCAGCAGCGCCGAGTGGCTCTCGCGCTCGGCCATGATGACTCGTAGTGGCGGGGCAGTCGCAACCCAACTCCCTGCTGCCGCAGCGGGCACCGCGACCAGTGATAACGACCAACATAGCGCCATCACGGCGGTGCGAGCCGCAACGCCAGCGGCAACCACAGCCGAAGCCGCACCCGCAGCACTGGTCAGACTCTTTGACGACCTTGGCTTGCGCGCAGCGTCGATGATGATGATGGCGTCGCCTCTCATGGTGCCTCTCTACTGAGCTCCGATCAATTGGGCTACTCTCAGCGTGCGATCATCCGGTATCTCGGCCTGTGACATCACCACCAGGTGGCGCAAGCGCCGGCGTAGGAAACGGGCAAGTACAGCTCTGAGGCTATGTTGGACGACTAGCACGGGCGGGTCGCCGCCAGCCTCCTGGCGGCTCAGCGCCTTCTCGGACTGCTGCATCAAGGTTTCCGCCAAGCCGGGCTCCAGCGCGCCGTTACCACTCATGGCCTGCAGCAAGACCTGCTCGAGTTGGGTGTCGAGGCCAATCACCCGAAGCACCTGCTCGCCGGGGAACCACTGCTGGACGATGGCGCGCCCGAGCGCGATACGGACCGAGGCCGTCAGTTCGCCAAGGTCCTGCTGTTGCGGCGCGTGCTCGGCCAGCGTGTCGAGGATGGTGCGAAGATCCCGAATCGGGACCTCTTCAACCAACAGGTTTTGCAACAGGCGCTGGAGTGCCGTGAGCGAGATCAGCTTGGGCACCACCTCGTCGACCAGCCCTTTCTGCTCGTCTCCAAGCTTGTCGAGCAGACTTTGCACCTCGGCACGTCCGAGCATCTCGGCGGCATGCCGGTGCAGGAGATGGTTCAGGTGCGTTGCAACCACGGTGCTGGCATCCACCACGGTATAGCCATACACCTGGGCATGCTCGCGCTGATCGCTGCCGATCCAAACGGCGGGCAGGCCAAAGGCTGGGTCTTGGGTCGGGGTACCCTCCAGCTTGCCGGTGACCTGCCCGGGATCGATGGCCAGCCATTTGCCGGGAAAGACCTCGGAGCGGCCGATCTCGGCATCCTTGAGTGAGACCAGATAGGTGTTGGGCCCCAGCTCCAGATTGTCGCGAATATGGACCACAGGCGGCAGGAAACCGACATCCTGAGCGAACTTCTTGCGTACGCTCTTGATGCGACCGAGCAGCTCGGCTTGCTGGCGTTGATCGACCAGGGGGATAAGTCGGTGCCCGACCTCGAGCCCCAGGGTGTCGACCAGCTGTACATCGTCCCAGCTTGCCTCTGGGGCCTCCTGCGCTGCGGCTTGTGGCTCGGCAGCGGTGGTCTCGATGAGCAGTTTTTTCCGCTGATGCAGAAGGTACCAAGCGAGGCCCCCGAGCAGGCTGGTGAAGACCAAAAAGACCAGATTGGGCATGCCCGGAACCAGACCCAGCAAGCCCATCACGATCGCTGCCAGGATCATCACCTGCGGGTTGATGAACAGCTGACTGATCATCTGCTGCCCGACGTCCTGCTCAGTGTTGACGCGGGAGACGGTCACACCCGCTGCGGTCGAGATCACCAACGCCGGGATCTGTGCGACCAAGCCGTCGCCGATGGTCATCAGGGTATAGGTGCGCCCGGCATCAGCGAAGCTCATGTCATGCTGCATCATCCCGATCAGCAGGCCACCGATGATATTGATCACCATGATCACCAGGCCGGCGGTCGCATCGCCGCGGACGAATTTACTGGCACCATCCATCGAGCCGTAGAAATCCGCCTCTTGTGACACCTCACTGCGGCGTCTGCGGGCATCGTCCTCGCCGATCAGTCCGGCGTTGAGATCGGCGTCGATCGCCATCTGCTTACCCGGCATGGCGTCGAGCATGAACCGTGCGCCGACCTCAGCGATACGCCCGGCGCCCTTGGTGATGACCATGAAATTGATGATCACCAAGATCAGGAACACCACCAGACCCACGGCGAAATTACCGCCGATCAGGAACTCGCCGAAGGCCTGGATGACCTTGCCAGCACTATCGCCACCCTGATGCCCTTCCATCAGGATGACGCGGGTCGAGGCGACGTTCAGAGAAAGCCGCAGCAGCGTCGTGAACAGCAGCACCGCCGGAAAGGCCGCGAAGTCCAGCGGCTTCTGGGTGAACATGCTCACCAGCAGTACCAGCACCGCCAGGGCGATATTGAAGGTGAACAGCAGGTCGAGGACGAAAGGCGGCAGCGGCAAGATCATCATGCTGAGAATCAGCAAGATGAGTAGGGGCCCGGCCAGTACCTTCATCGGTACCTGGCTGAGCCAGGCCTGTTTGTCGATCAGCGCACTCAGGGCGCTCATGTGCGCGCCTCAGATCTCGGACTCTCCGCTGGGACCTGGAGTGCCTCCGGTATCGGAAGGTCTTCCGGGGTGGGTGGGGGCCTACCGCCTTCGCTATTGGACTGCCGTAGCTGGAAGGCCCAGGCCATCACCTCTGCAACCGCGGTATAAAGGGCCATGGGGATCTCGGCGTCGAGGTCGACGTAGCGATAGAGTGCACGCGCCAGCGGCGGCGACTGCAACCGAGGGACGCCATGGGCATCGCCAAGCTCGCAGATCCGCGCGGCAACCCGATCGGCACCCTTGGCAACCAGACGCGGTGCCGACATGCCTTGCTCGTCGTACCTGAGCGCGACGGCATAGTGATCTGGATTGGTGATGATTACGTCCGCTTCCGGCACCTTGCTCATCATGCGGCCGCGCGCCATGGCCTGCTGTTGCTGTCGAATGTGTGCTTTGACCTGGGGGTCTCCCTCTGACTCCTTGTGCTCGCGTTTGACCTCTTCTTTGGTCATCTTTAGCTTCTTGGAGTGACTCCAAATCTGATAAGGGACATCGATCAGGATGACCACGAGCAGGGTCAATACCATCAAGCCGCTCGCCACCGCGGCCATCTCAAGGGCGTTCGCCAGTGCCTGCTGGATCGGCTGATCCATCAGATCCATATAACGCCCGCGGTTGGCCATCAGGTAGGCGACTGCGACGCTGCCGACGAGGGCAGATTTGGCAATCGCCTTGGCCAGCTCAACCAGTGCCTGAACCCCGAGAACCCGCTTAATGCCTTTGATCGGGTTAAGCTTAGAGAGCTGGGGCTGAAGCGCCTTAGCTGAGACCAACCAGCCGCCTAAGAGTGCTGGCGCGACCAAGGCCGTCAGTGTCAGCAAGAGAAAAAGGGGCAACATCACATACAGGCTGCGCTCGACCAGGTCGGTGGCCTTGACGAGCATCGGCAGCACCTCGAGCGCATCGCGCCGCTCGAACAGGAACGCCTGCTCCATGATCAACCCAAGCTGATCATAGATCATCGCGCCCGCAAACCAGAAGCCTCCAACCCCGACCAGCAGCAGCATGAAGGTCGTCAGCTCGCGGGAACGCGCAACTTGCCCCTCCTCGCGCGCCTTCTCTAATCGTCGTGGTGTGGCTTCTTCGGTTTTTTCTTGGTCGTTGCCTTGGTCTTCGGCCATCGCAGGTCATCGAGCATGCGGATCAATCGTCACCGGTCTTCGCGGAAGCCGGGCTTCGCAACAGCGATGGTGCCTTTGGTAGGGAGACGGGGCAAGCGGAGGAGTTCAGAAGCCAAGCTCGTCGAGCAGCGAGTCGACCTGATCCTGGCTCCCTACCACATCATTAGCATGGGGATCGATCTGCGGACCATTGAGCAGGTTATCACTGCGAGTGCTATCGGCCCGGCGCTGCATCTCTTCACGCGCCTGCCCTTCCGGTACGCTGTCGATCAGCACTTGGACGAGCTGATTCTCAATCTCCCGGATGACCTCCATCATCCGCTTGATCACCTGGCCCGTCAGGTCCTGAAAGTCCTGTGCCATCATGATCTCGAGCAATTCCTTGTTGGTTGCTTGCGCCTTCTCCGGCACATCAGCGAGATAACTGCGGGTGTCCTCGACAAGCGCGCGAGCGGTGTCGAGTTCACGTGGCTCTGCAAACCATTCGCCCCAGCGTTTATCCAGGGCTTCGGCACGGCTTGACAGGTCGTCCTGCAGCGGTTGCGCGCGATCGATTGCATTCAGCGCGCGATGGGCCGCCTGTTCGGTCATGTTGGCAATGTAGTTGAGCCGGTCACGGGCGTCCGGGATCGCCTCAGCGGCCTTCTCGATCTCTTTATCGAGACCGAGTTCGCGCATGCTGTCGCGCAGCAATCGTGTCAGATTCCCGATGCGGTTGACCAGCTCTTCCATGCCATGCTGATCGTCTGCCGGTTTTTGAGTCGTGGTCATCGTCTGTCTCCAGCAATCCGGGGCCGTCGTCGTCTTGCTGTCACCAGCCCAGTTTCTCGAAGATCTTGTTGAGCTTCTCGTCGAGCGTGGCGGCAGTGAACGGCTTGACCACATAGCCACTGGCGCCCGCCTGGGCTGCCGCGATGATATTTTCCTTCTTCGCCTCGGCAGTGACCATCAAGACCGGTAAGTCTTTGAGGTTGGGATCGGCACGAATCTGTTTGAGCATCTCCATACCATCCAGGTTCGGCATGTTCCAGTCGGCGACGACGAAGTCAAAGCCTCCGGCCTTGAGCTTATTCAGGGCGTCCTGGCCATCCTCGGCCTCTTCAACGTTGGTGAAGCCGAGTTCTTTTAGCAGACTCCGCACGATGCGTCGCATGGTCGGGAAGTCATCGACTACGAGTATGCCTATGTTTTTATCTACCATCGCGAATCCTCTGTCTATTCGTCTCTAGAAGGCTTCCCACTCGTCTTCAGTGGACGTTGTCTGTCGCTGCTCCGGCTGAGCCGGGGATTCTTGCCGGTCGGCAGCGGGTAGCGCCGCTGGCCTCGCTTTCGGCGCCGCGCTGCTTCGCTTTTGAGCGGCTGGCTGAGCGGCTGGCGGTCGCTGGGACGTGCTCGCCGTGGTTGCCAAGCGGAACTTTGAGATCGCCTCTTCCATACGGCTGGCCTGTTCCTCCAAGGAGGCAGCAGCTGCTGATGCTTCCTGCACGAGTGCCGCGTTCTGCTGCGTCACCTCATCCATCTGGCCGACGGCCTGACTGACCTGATCGATGCCCTGACTCTGCTCTTGTGAGGCGGCCGAGATCTCGTCCATGATATCAGTGACCCGGCGCACGGCTCCAACCACCTCTTCCATGGTGGTGCCTGCATCTTCGGCCAATGATGAGCCGGCCTGGATCTGGGAAACAGCCCCTTCGATCAATTCCTTGATCTCTTTTGCCGCATCGGCGCTGCGACTCGCGAGGTTGCGGACCGCACCTGCCACTACGGCAAAACCGCGGCCCTGCTCGCCAGCGCGGGCGGCTTCGACCGAGGCGTTGAGGGCCAGGATGTTGGTTTGGAAGGCGATCGAATCGATCACGTTGGTAATCTCAGCGATCTGCTGTGAACTCTCCGAGATGCCGTGCATGGTCTTGACCACCCGCCCGACGACCTCGCCACCGCGCTCGGCCGTGGACGACGCCTCCAGCGCTAGCCCACTTGCCTGACGAGCATTGTCGGCGTTCTGCTTCACCGTAGCCGTGAGTTCTTCCATGCTCGAGGCGGTCTGCTCAAGTGCAGAGGCCTGCTCCTCGGTGCGCGAAGACAGGTCGGCGTTGCCGGCGGCGATCTCGCTAGCGCCGACGTGAATCGATTGACTTCCTAGCCGAACCTCGCCGATGACCCCAGACAGGTGCGCGACCATGCGTTTCATCGCAACCAGCACGCTGTTGCTATCGTTAGATTTGGTCTCGATCTGAAGGCTGAGGTCTCGGTCTGCAACGCGGTTGGCGATCTCAGCCACCTGATAGGGCTCAGCCCCAAGCTGACGATTGATGCCTGCGATGATGAGCCAGGCCAGAAGGATGCCGCCAATCAGCACCACCACGAGGGCGATGATGATCGCATTCCGATTACTGAGATACTGCGCGGACGCTTGCTCATAAGTGGCCTCAGCAACCTCGAGCTGAACCGTCATCAGCGCCTGAAAGCCCTCGGAGATCGGATCGATGACCGAATAAAGCCGCTGACGAACGAACTCCTCGAGGGCCGCGTCATCCTCTTGCTGCAGGATCTGTTGCAGCTCGTTGAGATTGCTGTCGGCACTCGCTAGCAGCGGGTTCAGCTCTGCGACCAGCCGTTCTTCCTCCGGCACCAGCATGGTCTGTTGATAGGCCTGCCAGGTCGACTCGATCTCGGCTAGCCCTGAGGTGATTGCGCTGCGGCCCTGGGCCCAGCTGAGCGTCCCATCGCTGACCTTGTGGGATGTGTCGACGATGTTGACGGCATAGTTCTCCACAATCGACTCGAGCTGGCGCAGCGGTATCACCCGATCCTTGTAGACTGTATCGAGTCCCTTGACTGCCTGTTGTTGGCCGTAAAGCCCGAGCAGGGTGAGTGCGATCAGGGCAACGGCTAGCAAACCCACCAGCAGGGAGAGCTGAGTGGCGATTCGAATATTCTTGAACATCTCGTCTTGCCCTCGTCTTAGAATCGCGCTGGCCGCCGTGGATCAGTTAGACCCGCTGCGCCCGACCCGATGCGGCCGCTAGGGCCATCATGCGTGGTGCAATCTCGTCCAGCGGGACGACTTCGCAAGCCGCCCCGAGCGCGATCGCCTCGCGAGGCATGCCAAACACCACACAGCTTGCCTCATCCTGAGCAATGGTAGGCGCCCCGGCATTGCGCATCTCCAGTAATCCGGCGGCGCCGTCTTTGCCCATGCCGGTTAGGAGCACCCCAATGGCATTGCGGCCGGCATTCTGGGCCGCCGAGTGAAACAGCACGTCGACCGATGGGCGATGCCGGTTCACCGGTGGGCCATCGTCAAGCCTGACCACGTAGTTGGCACCGCTGCGGGTTAGGCGCAGGTGCTGGTCGCCAGGCGCGATATAGGCGTGGCCTGGGAGCACACGATCCCCTTCTTTTGCCTCCTGCACCGTGACCTGGCTCAGCCGATTGAGGCGGTCCGCGAACGAGCGGGTAAAGCCGCCAGGCATGTGCTGAGTGATGAGGATGCCGGGGCTGCTTGCGGGCAATGGCTCCAGCACCTGGCGGATCGCCTCGGTCCCGCCGGTTGAGGCGCCGATGATGAGCAGCTTTTCGCTGGAGATCATCGGTGCCTTGAGGCGAGGCGTTGGCGCGTCGCGTCGGCGCGGGGCTTGGCGCGGACGCGAATGGGCGGCCGCGCGGATCTTCTCGGAGATCTCCTCGGTATAACCCATCATGCCGCGGCGAATCCCAATGGATGGCTTTGCCACGAAATCGAGCGCCCCGAGTTCGAGGGCGCGCAGGGTCACCTCTGAGCCAGCCTGGGTCAGCGAGGAGACCATGAGCACAGGCATGGGGCGCAGCCGCATCAGCCGTTCGAGGAAATCGAGACCGTCCATGCGCGGCATCTCGACATCCAGGGTGAGCACATCGGGGTTATGCTGCTTGATGAGATCGCGGGCCATAATTGGGTCCGAGGCCACCGCAACCACCTCCATGTCGGACTGGCTGTTGATGATCTCAGTAAGCAAGTCCCGGATCAGCGCCGAATCGTCGACGCAGAGCACCTTAATCTTAGTCGAACTCAAGTTAGGCCTCCTTCACCTCTCGGTCGGTCGCTGATAGTTCCTGTGGCGCCGGGTTTTGGCGCGCTGTCGCTAACAGGTCTCACCGCATCAAGCCAGCGTATAGACCGTCTGGCCGCGGAGTCGGAAGGCCTGACTGATATAGGTAAAGTTCTCGGAGTGGCCGGCGAACAGCAGGCCATCAGGCTTCATCATCGGCGCTAAGCGCTCAAGGATGCGAGCCTGGGTCTTTTTGTCGAAGTAGATCATGATATTTCGGCAGAAGATCGCGTCAAAAGGGCCTTTGACCGGCCATCCGGATGCGAGCAGGTTGAGTTCCTGAAAGTCCACCATCGCGCGCAACTCGGGGCGCACCCGGGCCATCCCTGCTTGACCGCCGGTGCCGCGCTGGAAGAACCGCTTGATCCGCGCCTCATCCATCTTGTGGACCTGTTCGATGGGATAGATGCCGACCCTGGCCTTGCCGAGGGCCTCGGTATCGATGTCGGTGGCGGTGACCTTGGCGTCCGCCGTCCGGGTGCCCAGGGTCTCGGCCAGGGTGATGGCGATCGAGTAGGGCTCCTCGCCGGTAGAGGCTGCCGCGCACCAGATCCGGATCGTGCCGGGCCGGTTGCGGATATGGTCGGCGAGTTGCGGAAAGTGATGGGATTCGCGAAAGAACGCGGTGAGATTGGTGGTCAGCGCGTTGGTGAAGGCCTCCCATTCCTTGGCGTCGGGCCGACGCTCCAGTCGGGCCAAATAGTCGCTGAATTGTGTCAGTCCGTAATGTCGTAGGCGTCGGGCAAGACGGCTATACACCATCTCACGCTTGTGCTCGGCAAGCACAATACCGGCCCGTTTGTAAATCAACTCGCGGATGCGGTTGAAGTCCGTATCTGTGAGTTCGAGATCTCGCTCTACTGTCCCGTAGGAGGACCAGCCATTGATCATAGAAGCTGGCCGTTGCGCGAGCTCGTTCAAACTACCTCCCATCCTTCGTCCCCCGGCAAGTGCTGTCCTGTCCCGGCGACCATCGCTCCAAGCGGCGCGCCCCGGGGCTCAACGCGCGGACCATCCGGACAGCTTATCGCCGCCACCGTTCTTTGCATTGGCAAAACAGCGGCCAAAACATCTTCATAGTATAGGCGACGCTTGCGGTCTTGCTGCAGTGGCGAGCAGCGCCAGTTCTGCTCGGTCAGTGGGGCAAGGGGAGGTCAGTCGAGGCTGACGGGGTCGGGAATGCGCGATCAATGTCATCGGTGCCCGCCGCTAGGCGGAGGCGTCGATGCGTCCCGGCTGGGCGCCAGTCCGCCCGCGGGTGTCATAGAGCGTCTTTTCAGCGACGGCATGGATCAGATCCAGCATACGCTGGTTGTGCTGGAGGCGTGTCGTCAGCATGGCACCGGCGAGCTCATTGAGACGGGCCGCGCGCTCACTCGCGCTGCGGACCGCTTGCCAGTCGTCCAGACAGCCAGCATCGCGGGCTGCATCCTGCGCACCGGAGTCGCCGTGCGGATAGCCAAGATCAGATTGCGTCTGCCGGCGCTGTTGCTCGCTGCGCTCGAGCTGGTCGAGCAGCGCCTGCTTGTCCGCGGCAATGCGTTGCAGCAGCTCGCCGTCGACGTTGCCAACCGCAAGCGCTTGATGCTCCTGCTCCAGCAGGGTCACCAAGGCGCCGAGATAGTCGTACTGCATGCCGAGCAGGTTTGCGAGCTTCATTGTGGCTAGCCCTCGAGAAGATCCTGAACACTGGCGATCAGGCCTTCGGCGATCCGGTCAGCGCGGACTTCCAGGCGGCCCTCTCGGATCGCGTCGCGAATCGCCTCGACGTTGGCAAGATCGATGTCTTGATCGGTGGCAGCGGCCTCGCGATGCAGATGGGTCTGGACCGCAGGGTCGGTCGTCCTGCTGGCGTCGCCCCGCGCTGGGCCCTGCACCTTTGTGGACGGCTCCTGCCCCGGCTGGGGAGCGCGAAACACTGGATGATGGGATTCAATTTTCAAGGTACTGGCCTCATTCCCGATACTTACATGGTTTATCGGCTTGCGCCGAGCGAACTTTAGCCCAGTTCTCGCTGCCGCCTAGGTCCGGACAGCGCTGCCGAACACCCGGATACTCGGCCTGCGGGGCGCAGGCAGCGCCGGGGCGGGTGACTCAGAAGTCGACCACCAGTTTGGCTTCCCCAACCACCCTCGCGGTGATCAGATCACGGTTACTAAATTGGACCCGAACCTGATCTCCCAAGCCACCAGAGTCGAGGGCTTTGCCCTCTCGGCTAACGCGAAAGTTGGACCCGCGTGCTTCAACTGAGACCTGCTGGCCGCGCTTAACCAGCGATTTTTTTTCGAACTGCCGGTGCTGTAAGGGCACGTCGGCAGCAACCGCGCGGCGAGCAACCTGGCCGATGAGTGTTTCTGGTTCAAGCACCGCCCCGCGTGGCAAATCGCTCAGATTGCCTTGGCGTTGCCTAAGCATTGCCGCGGTGACCTGAGTGCCCGGCGCGATCTCGCGCTTGAGGACGGGGTACTGGCCATAGCGGCTGATATCCGCATGCAAGTACCGCACCTGTTGGCCCTGTTCACCGCAGCGCACGCCGACCGATATCCGCCCCGTGGCAGAGCGCGAGCGGTTGGGTAGAAACGGCTGAGGGCTTGTGCAGGCGGGCATGCGTGCCGGCGGTAGATAGACCTCGATCACCGCCTGGTCACCGTCGGCCACTTGCTGGCGCAGGAACCCTTGCACGAGTTCGATCAGCGCTTCATCCGCTAGCGCGGGTTCCTCCGCTAGCACTTGATCTGTTGAGACCATAGCGGATGCCGCCACGAGCGCAAGTGCCAAGCGGGGCCAGCCATCACGCAGCCTGAGCGCCTGGTGCCGATCCCACCACCTTTGGCGAAGCGCGAGCAGGGCATCCAACCCTCTGCAGATTAGCAGGATCACCGCAAGCACGGCAAAAATGCCAGTGGCAAGGCTAAGGTTCATGGCGCGTCACCACCCAGGCCCAAGAAGTGCCGGCTTCACGGTAACCGAGCCATCATGCGTCTGCGGAAAAATGTCGATTTAGTCACAAAACGCTCGCCTGTTTCTCCCTTAAATATATCACTCGCTGGACTATGCTCTACACTTATCAGAGTAACCTGCTCGCCAGAGGACATTCACAGAGGACCCGGATGATCGATCAACTTGCGGCAGCCTTCAACTTTGGCCAGCAGGCCGTTGCGCTGCGTCAAGAGCGGCACGAAGTGCTGGCAAGCAACATTGCCAACGCCGATACCCCCAACTATAAGGCCCGCGATATCGATTTTGCGAGCCAGCTCAAGCAGGCCGTCGAGCAGGGGCGTCGCGCGGGTGATCAGGAGCAACAGGGGCTAGCGCTCGCGCGGACATCAGTCCGCCACATTGAGGGCCAGGGCCCACCGCTGACCGGGTTGTTGCAGGACGATGCGCTGCTCTACCGGATGCCGGCACAGCCCAGCCTCGACAGCAACACCGTTGAGATGGAACAAGAGCGCATGCAGTTCATCGACAACGCGCTGCGTTACCAAACCAGCTTGACCCTTGTCGCTCGACGGGTTCAGGGGCTGAAAGGCGCGATGCAGCCCGAGTAGACTCGAATAGCCGACCGAACTAACGCCTAGGAACCTGTTGAAATGGCCATGTTTTCTGTCTTCGACATCGCCGGCTCGGCCATGCAGGCCCAGTCGCAGCGCATGAATGTTACCGCGAGCAATCTCGCCAACGCCGACAGCATCGCCGGTCCCGACAACCAGCCCTACCGCGCCAAACAGGTCGTGTTCGAGAGCCTAGCGCAGAACGCGCGCGGCATCGGTGGGGTTCGGGTGCGCGAGGTCATTGATGATCCGGCGCCGATGCGTATGGAATACCAACCAGCCAACCCGCTCGCCGATGAGCAGGGCTATGTGACCCTCCCCAACGTCGAGCCCGTCCACGAGATGGTCAACATGATCTCCGCCTCGCGCTCCTACCAGGCCAATGTCGAGGTCGTGAATACCAGCAAACAGCTAATGATGAAAACACTGACCATTGGAGAGGGTTAACGATCATGATCACCGGTATCGACAATGCTCGAGCGGCAAATGCTGGCAGCAGCATGCCAATGAGCCAAAGCCAGTCCGACGAGCTGCGCGAGAGCTTCTTGCAGCTGCTCACCACCCAGCTACAGAACCAAGACCCACTCAATCCGCTCGAGAACCACGAGATGACCTCGCAGATCGCGCAGATCAACACGGTCAGCGGTATCGAGCAGCTCAACCAGACCCTCATGGC
>CAZEZH010000004.1:0-59994 GCA_964516305.1 uncultured Halochromatium sp.
TAAGGTCTATGCGGTCTTGCAAAAGAACGGGCTGATCGGCGCCATCACTCGGATTTGACGGCCTGATCGCGCGCATCCCTCTGCGCAACCTGGATGGCAATGTCCTCTGCATACAGAGGCGCAGGTCGCGCAGCGCCCGGTCGTCTGTCGAACCGAGGGCCCTCGCCGATCCCGACCGCGCCCAGTGCTATGATCGCCCGATGAAACGCAAGAAACTCCCCATCGGTATTTCGACCTTCGCCAAGATTCGCGGCGAGGATTACTACTATGTGGATAAGACCGCGCTGGCCCTGCAGCTGATCGATGCGGGCAGCTACTACTTCCTCTCGCGTCCGCGCCGCTTCGGCAAGTCCCTGTTTCTCGACACCCTGGCTGAGCTGTTCCAGGCCAACCGGCCATTATTTCAGGGGCTCGATGCCGAGCAACACTGGGACTGGAGCACCCCCTACCCGGTGATCCGGCTCAGCTTTGGCGGTGGCGTGATGCGCGATCGCGAGGCGCTGGATGCCAAGATGCGGGATCTGCTACGCATCAATCAGCGCAATCTCGACATCCCCTGTCCGCCTGAGCTGGATATACCCGCCTGTTTTGGTGAGCTCATCCGTGTGGGGGAAGAGACCTATGGCCAGCCTGTGGTCATCCTGGTGGATGAATACGACAAGCCGATCCTGGATAACCTCTCCGAGCCCGAGCTGGCGCGGCAGATGCGCGAAGGGCTACGCAACCTCTATTCCGTGATCAAGGACCATGACCGCTACATCCGCTTTGTCTTCATCACCGGGGTGTCCAAGTTCAGCAAGGTGAGCCTCTTCTCTGGGCTCAATAACCTCCAGGACATCACCATCGATCAACGCTACTCGGCGCTCTGTGGTTATACCGAAGACGACCTCGACGCGGTGTTCGCGCCAGAGCTCGAAGGGCTGGATCGCCAGCAGATCAAGGATTGGTACAACGGCTACAACTGGACCGGCGAGGCCGTCTATAACCCCTTTGATCTCTTGCTGCTCTTTGACAGCCGGCTGTTCCGTTCCTACTGGTTCGAGACCGGCACACCGACCTTTCTGATCGACGTCCTCACCCAACGCCACACCTTCAGCCCCAGGTTGAATGCCTGGCGCGCCACTGAGGCACTGCTCTCGCGTTTTGATGTCGATGACATGAGTACCGAGGCCCTGCTGTGGCAGACCGGCTATCTGACCATCCACAGCCAGCGCCAGATCGGCGCCCGCATCGAATACACCCTGGGCTATCCAAACATGGAGGTGGAAAGCGCCCTCAACGAGGCCCTGCTCAAAGGACTCTATGGCGACGCCAGCGAGGCCAGCGAGGTCAGCAGCCGCCTCTATGACACCCTGATCGAGGGCGACTTCGAGCAACTGCGCCAGCACTTCGTCAGTCTCTACGCCAGCATCCCCCACGACTGGTTCCGCAACAACCCCATCACGGAGTACGAAGGCTACTGGGCCAGCGTCTTCTACAGCCACTTCGCCGCCCTGGGGCTGGATCTTCGCTTGGAAGACGCCACCAATCACGGCCGGCTCGATATGGCGCTGTTGTTCAATGAACAGGTCTATCTGTTCGAGTTCAAGGTGGTCGAGCTGGTGCCCGAGGGCCGGGCGCTGGAGCAGCTCAAGGCCAGGAATTACGCTGAGAAGTACCAAGCGCTGAACCAGCCCATTCACCTCATCGGCATCGAGTTCAGCAAGGAACAGCGCAATCTGGTCGGCTTTGAGGTGAGCAGCGCTGGCAGCGGCGGCAATGGGTTATTCACACAATAGGTCATCCACAAACCTGCGACGCCAACCCCAACCCTCACGCAAGACAACCCACGGCTTTGTTCTTCGCACTTGCACTTCTTCTGGCCTTGTTGGGACCGTGGCCGGTGAGGAATCCCTGATTCAAACCCTGAGCGGTGTGGGCTATCGGCTGCGTCATTGACTTCAAGGTTTGGAGATATACAATGTATATCATTCACCGTCCTCAAAAGTCGAGGTCCGCCATGTCCATTCTCCCGCCCGCCGCCCAATCTGAGCCCAAATCCGAGCCCAAATCCGAGCAGGCCACCCGCGCGATCAGCCTGCGGGTGCGCGAAGAAATCCGCGGACTCATCGATCAGGCGGCCAGTATTCAGGGGCGGTCACGCTCCGATTTCATGATTGATGCCGCGCGGCGGGCCGCCGAGGAAACCTTGCTCGACCAAACCCTGGTGCGTGTCGATCGGGAGACCTATGAGCACTTCCTGGCCATTCTCGACCAGCCCCCAACCGAAGCGGGTTATCAGCGGTTGATGTCAGCGCCGAGCCCATGGAGCGCATGACCCTCGAAGCCCCCGCACCGCTAACCGACATACATCAAACCCTTGGCTTCTGCTCCGGCATCCAAGCGCTGGACAACTGGCTCATGCACCGCGCCTGGAAGAATCAGCTCAGCGGCGCTTCGCGCACCTACGTCGTGGCAGCGGCGGGAGCGGTGGTTGGATACTACTGTCTGGCTTCAGGCGCGCTCGCGCTGCGCGAGGCGCCCGGTGGCATCCGCCGCAACATGCCGGACCCCTTGCCGATGGCGATTCTCGGACGACTGGCCGTCGATCAACGCTGGCAGGGACATGGTCTGGGTGTCGCCCTGCTCCGCGATGCCGTCGAGCGCACCCGCGCCGCCAGTAAGATTCTTGGTCTTCGCGGGCTGCTCGTGCACGCGCTATCCATAGAGGCCACCGCCTTCTACCGCCACCATGGATTCCTCCCGTCACCGAAGAATCCGTTGACGCTCATCCTCTCGCTAAAGCCGGGCTAACCCCACTTAACCGGGCGTGTCCAAGTTCAGCAAGGTGAGCCTGTTCTCCGGGCTGAACAACCTCACCGACATCACCATCGACCAGCGCTACTCAACCCTGTGCGGCTATACCGAAGCCGATCTCGATGAGGTCTTCGCGCCCGAGCTCGCCGGGCTCGACCGCCAGCAGGTCAGGGATTGGTACAACGGCTACAACTGGACTGGCGAAGCCGTCTATAACCCCTACGATCTCCTGCTGCTCTTCGACAGCCGCCAGTTCCGTTGCTACTGGTTTGAAACCGGCACGCCCACCTTTCTCCTGGATGTATTGACTCGCCGTGGCACCTTCAGCCCGAGCCTCGAGACCATGAGCGGGGATGAGGATCTCTTGAGTGCCTTCGATGTGGATCACATCGCCACCGAAGCCTTGCTCTGGCAGACCGGCTACCTGACCCTGCGTGGTCAACGCCAGACCGGCGCGCGTATCGAATACCGGCTGGGCTATCCCAACCTGGAAGTGAGAAGCGCGCTGAACAACTCCCTGACCAAGGCACTCATGGGCGATCCGAGCCAAGCCAGTCGCGGCCTGGGGCGTCTGTACGACAGCCTGATGAGCGGCGATTTTGATCAATTACGCCAGCACTTCGTCAGCCTCTACGCCAGCATCCCCCACGACTGGTTCCGCAACAACCCCATCACGGAGTACGAAGGCTACTGGGCCAGCGTCTTCTACAGCCACTTCGCCGCCCTGGGGCTGGATCTTCGCTTGGAAGACGCCACCAATCACGGCCGGCTCGATATGGCGCTGTTGTTCAATGAACAGGTCTATCTGTTCGAGTTCAAGGTGGTCGAGCTGGTGCCCGAGGGCCGGGCGCTGGAGCAGCTCAAGGCCAGGAATTACGCTGAGAAGTACCAAGCGCTGAACCAGCCCATTCACCTCATCGGCATCGAGTTCAGCAAGGAACAGCGCAATCTGGTCGGCTTTGAGGTGATCAGCGATCACTACAGCGGCGCATCCCGCTCGAACTGAATCTTGTCGTAGACCTCCGCTAACGCCAGGGTACAGCCGATGCTCTCGAGCACAACCTGGTCGGCCAGATCCTCGAAACTGCTCAGTATCCAGTGCCCGTGAGTACCCCGGTTGTAGCGCTCGACCAACACGCGGTGCTGCGAGATCAGCAGATACTCCTGTAATGAAGGAATACGCCGGTAGAGCGCAAACTTCTCGCCGCGGTCGTAGCCCTCGGTGGAGTCGGAGAGGACTTCGCCAATCAGACTCGGATTGAGCAACAGATCGCGGCGGCCATCATGAAACGCCTGTTCGCCGCAGAGCGCCATCAGATCCGGATACTTGCCAACGTCTGCATGCTGGTGCTGGATGCGCAGTTTCATCCCGCTGGCGTAAACCCAGCAAGGGCGACCCTTCATTTGCGTCCAGAGCTGACCGTTGATGTTACTGAGAATGGCGTTGTGCTCGGCAGTGCCGCCGCTCATCGCAAAGATCTCACCGTCGACGTACTCGGTACGCCCGTCGAGGCTGGCACGCTCGCCCTCGAGCCAATCTTCAAAGCTGATCCGTGGTGTCCATTCTGCCTGGGGTGTCATACGCTGATCTCCGGTTGAAGCGATCTACAGATCATAGTCGAATGCTAGTCATGACTGTTTTTTGCTCCTATTCATGCCTCCTTTTCATGCATGCTGGACGAACAGCAGATGTCGCCGAATCTAAAGCCGCGCTGAACAAGGACTCCATCACTGAGATGTGCTTGGGACGCTGTCCATCGCTCGGTTACCTCGCCCGCGACATCGACTTGCCGACTGACTCGGCCACATGATGATATCGTTCTAGCCATTGAGCGACCCTCCTCTACCAGCACCCTGAGCGCATGAACGACACCACCGACAGCCTCGCCCAACTGCATGTGCGCAACGCCACCCCGCGGGATGTCCCAGCCATCCGCGCCCTGTTCGAGCGCTCCTATGCCGGCAGCGGTGTGAGCAGCTACAGCGCGGCGATGCTGCGCGGGCAGATCAACAAGTTCTCCGAAGGCCAATTCGTCGCCGAATACCAAGAGGACGACAGCACGCGCCTGATCGGTTTCTGCTCCAGCTTCCTGGTCAGTGGCGAGATCGCGTTGAAGCCGCACGGCTGGAACTGGATCACCGGCAGCGGTTATGCCTCCCGCCACGACCCCGATGGCGACTACCTCTACGGCATGGAGGTCTGCGTCGACCCCGAGTACCGCGGCCTGCGGATCGGCCAGCGGCTCTACGACGAGCGCAAAAAGCTGGTCCAATCCCTCGCGCTCAAAGGCATCATCTACGGGGGTCGATTGCCCACCCTGGATGCGGCCCTGACGCGTGAAGACGATGCCTACGAGAGCCCGCAAGCCTATGTCGATGCTGTCGTCGAAGGCCGCGAGCGCGATCCGGTGCTGACCTTCCAGCTGCGCAATGATTTTCAGGTCATCGGCCTGATGCCGGGCTACTGGCCCGAGGACAAGCAATCGCGCGGTTATGGCGTCCACCTGCTTTGGCGCAATCCACACGCGCCAGACGAGCAGGAAGAGGAACGCGCCAAGCACTACGGCGGGCGCCTGATGGATACGGTACGGGTCGCAACCGTCCAGTATCAGCAGCGGCGGGTCAAATCCTTCGACGAATTCTTGGACATGCTGCGCTATTTCGTCGATGTCACCGCCGATTACCGCGCCGACTTCTGCGTCTTCCCAGAGCTGTTCTCGCTGCAGCTGCTGTCGATGGAAGATCAGGAGCTCTCACCGGCTGAGGCCATCGAAGCGCTGACCCGCTACACCGACCCGATCAAAGACGCGCTGCGCGAGATGGCGATGCGCTACAACATCAACATCATCGCCGGCTCCCATCCGACCAAGATGGCCAATGGCCGCGTCGAGAATATCTGCTACATCTGCCTGCGCGACGGCGAGGTGCACGAGCAGGCGAAGATCCACCCGACCCCGAACGAGGTCTATTGGTGGAATATCGAGGGCGGCAACGAGCTGGCCGCGATCAATACCGACTGCGGCCCCATCGGCGTACTGATCTGTTATGACGCCGAATTCCCTGAGCTGGCCCGTCACCTGGTCGACCAAGGCGCCAACATCATCTTCGTGCCCTTCTGCACCGACGAGCGCCAATCCTATTTGCGCGTGCGCTACTGTGGTCAGGCGCGCGCAGTCGAGAATCAGTGTTACGTTGTTCTCTCCGGCAACTGCGGTAATCTACCGAATGTGGCCAACATGGACATCCAATACGCCCAGAGCTGCATCCTCACCCCCTGCGACTTCCCGTTCGCCCGTGATGGCATCGCCGCCGACACCACGCCAAACGTCGAGACCGTGGCCTTCGCCGACCTCGGGCTGAAGGCGCTGCGCGAGGCGCGCAACTCCGGCACGGTGCAAAACCTCAAGGATCGCCGCCATGATCTCTATACGACGATCTGGCGTGAGCGTTAGCGGCGCCCATTCAACATGCCCCTGAGTCGCCTGTTGCTCAGTCGCGGGGCTGCGCAGCGCCGTCGCCGGCCGAAAAGCCACAGCCAGCTGCATTGGCTGGAGCGAATCGGCCTGGGCGCGATCACGCTCAAGCTCTGCGCTGAACTCTATATTGACGTGTTGCTCGGCCGGACGCAGCTCGACCTGCCAGCACTCGCCGTCGCGCTGCGGCAGTCAGGACTCTCGGTATTCCCCGCCTTGACACTGGTGTCGGCGGCTGCGGGTATTATTCTCGGCCAGCAAGCGGCCAGTCTGATCGCCGAGATCGATCTGCCTGGATTGATCCTGGTCCCGGTGATCTACGCCGTCACCATGGAGCTGATCCCGCTTCTGGTCGGCGTCCTGGTGGCTGGCCGAGCCGGTGTCGCCCTCTCCGCTCGCCAAGCCACGCTGGTCGCCAGCGGCCAGGTCGACGGGCTCTTGGTCAGTGGCTTGAACCCGATCCAATTCACCACCGGCCCGGTGCTCCCCGCCATGCTCGCCATGTCGTTTGCGTTGGCCATCTGGGGCAGCGCGGTGGCACTCACCGCCGCCATGCTCTGGCTGGTGCTGGTGGCTGATGTCCCACCCTATCTGTTCAACAACGCGCTGCGCCAAGCCTTGGGGCCGACCGATATCCTCGAGGCCCTCGGCAAGCCCCTGATCTTTGCACTGGTGGTCGCCTTGATCGCGACCGCCAACGGCATCGCCGCCGGGCGCGATGTCGCCGGGGTCAGCCGAGCGGCCACCGACACCATGATCGGTGCCGTCACCGCCATACTGCTGATCGATCTCGGCTTCGTGCTCGCGCCTTGGTCGTGAACAGGATGGACGCGACACGACATCGCGCTCGCGCCTGGATGCGCGCACCCTGGCGACGCCAACCCAGTGCGCAAGCGTCTGAAGGGGCCACGCCGCCAACGCAGACCCAGCCTGCGGCAACCCAACTTGAGGCAACCAGGACCCTGGTCGAATTGCAGCAGGTATTCCAGCATGTCAACGGCCGCTGCGCCCTGAACGCACTCTCGCTCTCGTTAGAGCGGGGCGAGGCGTTGCTGATGATCGGCCCGAATGGCGCCGGTAAGAGCCTCAGCCTGCGGTTGATGCTCGGGCTAGACCAGCCATCGTCCGGCTCGATCAAGCTCTTCGGGCACGACCTGGCAACCTTGAGCGATGCGCGGATGAACCGGCTACGCAGTCGCCTTGGCGTCGTGCTCCAAGGAGGCTCGCTGCTTGATGAGCTGACCCTAATCGAGAATCTGCTGCTACCCATGCGCGCCCAGCCCCGCCATCGCTCAAGTCTCGCCCGCGCGGCCCAATTGGTCATCACTCAGCTGCAGCTCGACGGCATGGCGCATCATTATCCCCGCGCCCTGTCGCTCGGACAGCGGCGGCGCGCCGAGCTGGCTCGAGCGCTCATCAATCAGCCCGAGTTGCTCATCTGCGATGGCCTCAGCGATGGGCTCGATCGCCCCGCACTGCGCGATATCCTCGGCATCTTGCAGGTGCAAAGAGAATCCCGCGGGCTGACCCTGCTGGCCACCGACAACGCGATGCTCGAGATCATTGGCCCAGAGGACCGCGTCGCGGTAATGGATCGTGGCTGCTTACTCTTCGACGGCACCCGTGCTGACTTAGAGACCGTCGGTGCCGACGATCTTGAGCTTCGTACTATCCTCGAGGGACATCCCTGAGAGTCCAACAGATGTCATGAGCAGGTTGAATCGTCTCTACTCTCCACCCGAGCTTGGTGCACCCGGCAAGCGCCAGGCGCACGATCGCCAGCGCGATCTCGCGCTGGCGGGCCTGTTCGTGCTGGCCATGCTGGCCTTGGTGTTTGGCATCCTTGTGCTGCTGGCGCCTGGCCTGTTCACCGGCTATACCCTGCGCGCCTATTTCCTCGACGCCGATGGCCTCGACAGCGGCATGGATGTGATGCAGGAGGGCTTTGTGATCGGCCGTATGCGATCCCTAGAGCCGGTCTTCCGCAACGCCGCTGACCGCGCCGAGTGCCCGCTACCGACAACCGAGCGCGCGCCAGACCTGCCCTGCTTCCGCGCCAAACTGAGCATCCAGCAGGACTGGCCGGTACCCTCCGGGAGCGTCGCCCAGCTGGCACCGGCGGGGTTGCTGCAGGGCAACATCATTCGCATCATCCCGGGCAGCGCCGTAACGACCTTGAGCGCCGGAAGCCACATCCCGACCATCGACCGCGAACCGGATCTGGCGATGCAGATCAGCTCCACGATGCAGCAGGCGCAGGGCACACTCGATGAGGTCATCCGCCCGACGCTGACTCGGCTACAGGAGCGTATCCAGGGGCTGCTGGCCCTCTTCAAAGACGACCAGAACGGCACCGGCGAGTTGGGGGCTGATCTCGGTCAAGGGCTTGGATCGGTCCTGAACAACCTGGTCGAGGTCAGTGCCAATATCGAGCAAAGCATCGATCCGGAACAGATCCAGGGCATCATGAGCGCCGTGCAGACCCTGTCGGATAATCTGGCCACGGTCTCGACAGCGCTGCCATCGCAAACCGAAGAGATCCAGAATGCTGTCGTCCAGTACAGTGCACTCGCCGAGGAGCTGCAGCAGTTGGTCCAGGCCAGCCGCCCCAGCGTGCAAGGCTCGTTAGACGATGTGCAGTATCTGCTCCAAGAGCTGTCGGTGGCCTTGGCCCCGATCCTGGCCAATATCGAGAGTGCATCACGCAATCTCTCCGCACTCTCGCGTGAGCTGCGCGAAGACCCCGTCTCATTGCTGCGCGGACAGGAGCAGGAGGAACAATCGCCATGGTTCAACCGCTGAGGACCCAGAACTGGAGACAGCCATGGCTGGCGCGTGTCACCAATCGCCCTGTCTCCAGGACTTCGGCTGGCCCTGACTGGCATCGGCTCTCTGGATTACTGCTGCTCGGCTGCCTGCTGGCCGGCTGCGGGAGTTCCGGGCCCACCCAACGCGATCAATTCTATACGCTGCAGCCCGAGGTGCGCATAAGGCCTAGCGCGCAAACCCTGCCAGGGAGCCTGCTGATCACACCCTTGGCATCGCGTGGTTTTCTCGGCGGTACCCAGATACTGTTTCGAACCGCCGCCGCTCCGCTGCAGGTGCAGCGCTACGATCAACTCCTCTGGGAGCAGCCCCCCGGCCGTGCGGTGTCCGAGGCACTGATCGCTGCAATGCGCACCGCTGGCACCTTTCAGTACGTAGTGTCGGTCGCGGATCGCGCGCAAGCAGACTTCATGCTCAACGGCGAGCTCACGCGCCTGGATCATTTGCCCACCGCAGATCCTCCCCAGGTGAGCGCCGCCTTCAATCTGACGCTCATCGTCAGCCGCAACCGTTCGATCGAATTCACCCAGAGCTACAGCGGCCAAGAGCCGACCGCGGCCAGCACCCCAGAGGAGATGGCCAGCGCATTCAACCGCTTGACCGGCCGCCTGCTGAGCCAGGCAGTCGATGACCTTCAGCGCCTGGCGCCCAGACTCAGGCGTGCTTCGGCCAACGGCGACTGATCTCTTGCGTCGGCGCTCGTCCACAGATCCCTTCGCTGCGCTGATGCCGGCCGAACTGAGCCAGATGCCGGTCGCCTGGCAGCAGCTGCGCATCCCGGGACCTCCGCGAGCGCTGGAGCTTAGCCGGGCAGAGCGAACCGCAAAGAGCCTTGAGATTCGATTTTCACGGCGCACCATCCAACGCCTGGAGTTCAGCCGCAACGCTGCCCCGGACCCGAGGAGAGCCAAAACCGCTGAGCCGACGGACCAGCTCGCCTTGGTCGACAAGGCCTCGCCGCATGCCCTGTTCGACCTGATGCTGACTGAAGTCTCTTCGGTCGACGCCGGACAGGCACACAAGGCCGATGCAAGCTCGGTCATGCCCATGACCGGGCAGGCGCTCTGGCAGACAGCCGCCAACTTTCAGCGCTTCGTCAGCAGCGCCGAGATCCACCGCGAGCTTGGGCTCACAGACATTGCTAGGCAGCCTGGATGGCTGCAGCTGGCGCTGAACTGCGACCCCAACACCGACGACCGCGAGAGCGTGCAAGCGCTCAAATCCTTCCATTTGCACCTGATCTACTGGCGGGCATCAGAACTCAGGGCGCTGACCCAGGCCAGCCGATTCCTGGATCAGCAAGACCCGTATCTAGCCCGACAGTGCCTCGATCCGCTGAGCTTCCTCGGCCCTAGGCTCTGCAATGACCGACTCGCCGATCTCGAGTCAGAGTTCGCCCGCCTCGGCGCCTCCCTGGTACCGGCTGATTCCGCGGCGACCTGTGCCGGACACCGACCGATGGGCTGCCTGATACAGCTACCGAGCTGGGACCTATTGGCAACCTTCGCCTTTGAGCGTCTGATCCGACAGCTACACCAACGGCTTGCCGAGACGGCCACCGCTCTGCTGCGCGCAGTCACCGGCTCAGAACAAGCGCCCGCGCCCTGGCAGCGCCACCCGCTACTCCCTAGGCGTCAGATCGCTCAGAATCTGGAGACACTTGAGCTCAGTAGCGAGTCCCGCACCGGCCTGCTCGCCCTGACGCAGCGGCTGCATGACCTAACCATTCCGGTTGCTCGATACCTGAGGGATGCCTCGCCGGCCCGGCGGATGCATTGCATGACCCTGAACCAGCCTTGCTACAGTCTCAGTCTCAGCCCGATGGATGCACGAGGACGCTCGACCATGGGCGTCGACGGCCCCCTGCTGCTCAGCCTTCAGGTCAAGCTATTCTCGGGGATCGGGGGCGCGGGTCTGATCTCGCTTCCGGGGCTCCCAAGCGTGCGCGTGCTCCGAGCACAAGGACAGTTCTCGGAAGCGGACTGGCAACGCCGTGCCGACTTCCAAGGGCACTTTGCGGCCTACAACACGGCAGCATTGATGGCGCAGCATGACACCCAGCTCGGCGGCCCAAACAAGCAGCCAGATCAACGTTGGAACCAGCGTCCAGACCAGCGATCGACTGGACCGACGAACGCGCATCGGCAGGGTCCGCCTCGCGCAATCAGGCAAGCTCCAGCCGAAGGTCACCTTAGCTGCGGGCCGTTGGCCCAGTTCCAGAGCGCCACAGGCTGGACCCTCTAGCGATGGACATCGGGGCCTATGCCCATCTGTGGATACTGTTCTCGCTGCTGTCGGCGTTCTTTCACGCATCACGGCTCGCAGTCACCAAGCATCTCAGTCTGACCCTATCGGTTCGCGCCCTCACTCTCTACGTCAACCTCGCCAGCCTGCTGGTCACCCTGCCCCTGGTGCTGTGGCATCACGACTTTCCGTTCGAGGACCGTGTCTACCTGCAGGTCGTGCTGCTCGGCGGGCTGATCTCCGGCCTTGGCGGCTGGTCGCTGAACGCTGCGATCAAGCGCAGTGAGGTCTCATTGGTCGGCCCCATCCTGACCCTGACACCGGCGTTCGTGATCATCATCGAATGGCTGCTCACCGGCGCCCTACCGGGAACACTCGGTTTCATCGGCATCGGCCTGCTGATCATCGGTAGCTATGTCTTGGCCCTCAGCAGCGAGCAGGAAGACTGGTACCGCCCGCTGCTGCGTCTAGTCACCAACCCCGGCAGCGCCTACACGCTGACCGCTGCGGGCTGCTTTGCGACGGCCTCGACGCTCGGGCGGATCGGCATCGAGCGCTCCGACCCACTCTCATTTGCGGTGGTCGTCGCGGTGGTCAATCCGGTCGTGCTGTTCACACTATTCAGCATCCAGGATCGGCGCTTCTATCGCGAGATTCTGCCACTGCAGCTCGCCAGCCAGGCGCGGCCACTGATCCTGCTCGGGGTGCTCTTTGCACTGATGCGGATTGCCGATCAGATCGCCCTGAGCATGACCCTGGCCAGCTACGCGATGGCCGTGAAGCGCAGCGCCGGCATGTTCTCGGTGCTTATCGGCCGCTGGTGGTTCGGTGAGGGACGCACCCGCGCCAAACTCATCGGCAGCGCCATCATGCTCATCGGACTCATCATGCTCACCCAACTCTAGAACAAGGCAAACAACTAGGGCACCCTTCACACTCTACCCTTCACACTCTACCCTTCAAACTTCTCCCGTCACCCGATCGACATCCACCGAGACAACCAGACTATGCTCGCCACCCCCATAGAAGACCCCACGCAGCGGTGTGACGTCTTGATAATCGCGACCGATGGCAGTGGTGATGTACTGATCACTGATCGGGCAGTCATTGGTTGGATCAAGATCGACCCAGCCGCCGGTCTGGGTCGCTTCCGGACAATAGACCGCAAGCCAGGCATGCGAGGCGTCCGCCCCGCGCAGCTTGGGCTGGCCGGGTGGCGGTAGGGTCTCGAGATAGCCACTGACATAACGCGCCGGCAGACCCAGGCCCCGCAGCGCCGCGATCGCGAGATGGGCGAAGTCCTGGCAGACGCCACGTCGCAGCTTTAAGACATCAGCGAGAGGTGTCGCCACCGTGGTCGAGGTTGGATCGTATTCAAAATCGCGGTGGATGCGGCTGACAAGCGCCAAGGCCGCCTCGAGCAACGGACGGTCGGAATCGAACGACTCGCGCGCATACTCGAGCGCGAGGGGGTCGAGCGGCACAGCGGGCGATGGCAGGGTGAACAGGCGCGCGGCTGCCGCATCGGCACCACTGCTCCCAGCTAATTGCGCGCGTACCTTATCCCAGGATTGCGTCGCCGCCGGGTACGGAAGCGGCGGCGCCCAGACCTCGACCTCAGCGGTCGCGGTGATCTCGAGCTGCAGATGTGACTGTTGCACCGAGAAGTAGCTGACCCGGTTGCCAAAGAAATCCCGATGTTCACGCACCACCGAGGGCCAGGGATTGACCCGTAAGTTGGCGAGTTTGCAGCGTTGGTAGGCGGTCTCGCGCGGCTTCAGATGGGCGATGCTGTGGCACAGCGAGACCGGACCACCGTAGCCATAGCGGGTCAGATGGGTGATCTGATATCTCATCGCAGCCCCACCACAGGAGTGGACGCTGGCTGAGCGCCCGGCGTCGCCTTGGCCTCCGAGCGTTGGCCGATCAGATGATGCGGCTGCTCCTCATGCCGGAAATACTGGGCGGTGATCGCGTCCGAGAGGGCGCTGATCGACGTCTCGACACTGGCCAGCAAGCCATCCAATGCATCGCGCTGCTGGCCACCGTCGCTGGGTTGCGCGAGCAGGTCCAGCTCGGCCAGCCGCAACTCGGTGAGTACCCGCATCAAGATCCGTTGGGCCGGTGTGCGGCGCGTCGAGAAGCTGTTGCCAGGCATCTCATCGACCAGCTGCGACAAGCGCGCGATCTGGTACGCCAGGGAGCGCGGATTGGCCTCGTCCTGCAGCACCAGATCGAGCATGGCGCCGACGCGGGTGCCGGCCTGATAGCGGCGACGGTAAGTGATCAGGCTATCGGTGACGCCGAGCACCGCCTCGACCAGGATTGACTCACCCGAATCAGGGCTGACGCTGACCAGGGTCGAGCGCAGCAACGAGACCGTGTGCAGGCTACGTTCCAGCCGACGACCGGCCTCGAGGAAATGCCAGCCCTCATTATGGGTCATGTTCTCGTGGGTCAGGGCCGAGAAGGCCACCAACGAGGTAACCAATGGGTCGAGCAGATCCAGCGCCCGGCCCAAGCCGCGCGGCGGGGCCTGGGTGAGCAGGCGCTGGCGGCGCTCGATATCATTGGTCACGCGCCAAGTATCATTGGACAAACGCTCGCGCACCGACCAGGCGGCCTGCCCGAGCGCCTGCAAGGTCTGTGGCAGGGCCCCAGGGCGCTTCTGGTCACTGATCAGCGACAGCACCTCGGGCACCGGTTGGGCCAGCAGTTCCGCGGCACCTTCGCCGATGAAGCCGGGTAAGGTCTGGCTCTGGTTGGTGAGGGCCGCGAGCAGCAGATGCAGGCAGCAATCGGCGTCGACATCGGCGGCCAGGCTGGTGCGCTCGGTGATCTGGATGATGACGATGCGGAGCAAACGCACCAAGCCCTCGGCCCGCTCCGCATAGCGTCCGATCCAGAACAGGTTGTCGGCAACCCGGGATGAGACCTCGCTCTCCTGCACCACTGCCGGTACCACCGCAGGGGCTCGAGCATCAGAGGTGACGATCAGTGTCTCTTGGCGTTCCGGCTCGCTGGCCAAGACCCAGGTATCCTTACCAAGGCCACCGAGCTGATTGGAGATCATCGGCGTATCGGGATCGAGCGCGATTCGGCTCAGCCCGCCGGGCATCACTGCATAGCCCTCCTGCTCACTGACCAAGAAGCTGCGCAGCACGAACGGGCGCGGCTCGAGCACACCGTTGATGTAGGCCGGCGCGGTCGAGGGCTGAACCTGTTCCTGAGCAATATAACGATGCGGCTCGCGCCGGATCGCTGCAATCAGGTCGCTACGCTGCTCGTCATCGAGCTTGGCCCCGAACAGACAGCGCTGGCCGACCGGGCTACCAGCCGGCTTGATCACCAGGTTGTCCAGGTTGGCGATAACGAAGTCGCGCGCCTCCCGCTGACCACACCACCAAGTCTGCAGATGCGGGAGCAGCAGCGCCTCGCCGAGCAGATGCTCGCAGAGCGCTGGCAGGAAGGCCATCAGGCCCGGATGCTCCAGCACCCCGCTACCGAGCGCGTTGGCGATACCAAGGTTGCCGGCGCGCACCGCCTGCAGCATACCCGGCACGCCAAGCAGCGAGCGCTCGTTGAGCTCGAGCGGGTCGCAGTTCGCGTCATCGACGCGACGCATCAAGGCATCGATTCGTTCCAACCGTCCAAGCGTGCGCAGCCAGAGCGCGCCGTCGCGCACCGAGAGGTCACTGCCCTGCACCAGGTTGAAGCCGAGATAATTTGCGAGATAGGCGTGCTCGAAATAGGCCTCGTTGCGCGGTCCCGGGGTCAGCACCGCCACCCGCACATGAGCATCATGTCGTGGCGCGAGGCACGTCATCGCTCGGCGCACAGAGCGATAGAAGCCAGCCAATCGATGCACGTGGCTATCGCGAAACAGGCTCGGCATCACACGCGAGAGCACCACCCGGTTCTCCAGCGCATAGCCACTGCCGGACGAACTTTGGGTGCGATCGCCAATAACCCGCCAGGCGCCGCTGGTATCGCGGGTCAGGTCAGCGGCGTAGAGCACCAAAGGTCGATCGCCCGCCATCGCGGCACCATGGCAGGGAAGCAGATAGCCCGGAAAGCCATCAATCAGCTCGGGCGGCAGCAAGCCCTTATCGATCAGCGTGCGCGGACCATAGAGATCGAGCAGAATCGCGTTCAGCAGCTCGGCGCGCTGGATCAGCCCACGCTCCAAGCCGGCCCACTCCTCGCCGCGGATCAGCAGCGGCAGCGGGTCCAGCTCCCAAGGCCGCGACATCCCCTGCGGATCACCATAGACGTTGTAGGTGACGCCGTTGTCGCGGACCAGGCGACGTGCCTCCTGCCAACGGCTGTCGATCCCTTCAGGCCCGAGTTCGCGCAGGGCGTCGATCAGATATTGCCAGTGCGGGCGCAGCCCACCGTCACTGGTGCGCATCTCGTCGAATTGGCCCGGCAGCGGACGATAGGCGTCGCCCAGGCGCATCGGCTCCTGGGAGGCGCTTGCTGGGTTAGCGGCCATCGATGCGCAACTCTGAAGCGGGCAATAATGGCCGGAGATTAGACACGCAGACGGCTCGCCGCGGCAAGGTCAGGCCCGATGCCTCGGCCCGGCTGGCGTTTGTCCAAACGCAACCCATCGGCGGGCGGTCCGCAGCGGCGCTCAATAGACCCACGGGATGAACTTGCTAACACGCGCGGCATAGTCAGTGTACTCAGGGTGGCGTTCCGTCAGCCAGGCCTCCTCCTTGCCCGCCTTAAAATCGAAGAATAAGAAACCGACGACCAGCAACAGCAAGTGCGACAGACTGATCGAGTATAGCGTCCAGGCCAGCGCAGCGCTCAACAGGCTCGCGTAGAGCGGATGGCGCACCAGGCCATAGACGCCATGCTGTACCAACTGGTTATGCTCGACTGGGTAGGGCAAGGGCGTCAGATACTCGCGAATGTGATGAGAGCCAAGGGCACCGAACGCCAGTGCCACCAACGCTAACGGGATCGCGAGGATCAGCCTTGGCAGCAGCAAGTCGGCGAACAGGCCCGGCGAGAGCCCCGGGTGCCATACCGGCATGACCGCAAAGATGATCATCAGCGCGAACTGGATCGCGACGAGCATCTCGCCGCGTCGCCCAAGCCCCGGCCGATCGCTAGGCTGGCTCATAGAGGTCTCCACTAACTGGCATTATCGGATGGGCTCAGTATCGCACTCGCCCGCGTGGCAGGTTGGCCCTATCTGAAGCGACGGCCGTCAATCCCACATTCGACCCTAGACCTAAAGCCGACCAAGGGTGCAGACTTGAGCCATGGTTAAGTTACTGCCCCTTGCATTACTTGCGATGACGAGTTCGTCCTTCGCCACCACCTCGGGTCTGATTGATGATTTTCGCCCAGACCAAATGACATCAAGGCTTGGGACAGACTGGCGCCTGACGACTGACCAAGTCATGGGAGGAGTGTCGGAAGCGCAGATGAAGCGCGTTCTGATCGACGGACGTCCGGCACTTTGTCTCACCGGCACCGTCAGCCTGGAGAATAACGGTGGCTTCGTCCAGATGAATCTGGATCTCAGCCCCGATCGCGAGCTGCTGGATGCAAGCACCTTTGATGGCGTTAGGCTTATCGTGCGCGGCAATGGCGCCAGCTACAACCTCCATCTCAAAACCTCGGCCACCCGGCTGCCGTGGCAATCCTATCGTGCCACGTTCGTGGCTGGGCCAGACTGGCGAGAGGTCCGCCTGCCATTCTCGACCTTCGAGCCGCACCGGCTTGTCCCCGCGCTTGATCCGGCCCGGCTTAAGCGGCTTGGCGTCGTTGCCATTGGACGAGAGATGACCACCGATCTGTGCGTTGCCGAGATCGGCTTCTACTAATCTCGCCTTAAAAACAGGGGCTTGAATTCGCTAGCTCGAGTCACGTCGAGCATTAGCGACAATGAGCAGCAAGCTCAATGGAGTCGCAGCAGCGCGCCCTTCATCGACCGCGATCACGTCTTGCGGCTAGCCCATAACCCCCACCCATCGGGCAAGAGCAGCGCAGGCTTGCAGATACGCCTAGGCCCTCCGGCCGAGCGCACTCCACCTCGCCCCACCCAGAATATTTCTGTGACGCCTGTCGCACTTTTTTCAACTTCAGGCCAGAAAAGCAACGTATCCCCTTGAAAGATATTCAAAACACAACTTCAAGCAAGAATTTGAAAAGGGCACTAAACCTATTGTCCTTAAACGAAAAACCTAAATAACAGCCTTGACCTCCAGGAAGCTGCCACCTAAGATTGGAAAAAAGTGGGGCGCGGTGGATTTTTTTGGGGAGTGACCGCCTTAAGGGGGGCTGGTCATGTTTAGGGGGACACAATTCCTAAATCTCGACGCCAAAGGGCGTCTTGCGATCCCGTCGCGTCAGCGCGAGCGACTAGCGCAGTTCTGTGACTCACACCTCGTGATCACTGCGCATCCGCAGCGATGCCTCCTGATCTACCCGGAGCCCGGCTTTGCCGAGCTCGAACGCAAGCTCAACGCGATGCCAGCGCATCTCGCGGAGACGACCGCGCTGCAGCGGCTACTGATCGGTTATGCCAACGATGTCGACATGGACGCCCAAGGACGCGTCCTACTGACGCCGGCGCAGCGCGAATTCGCCACCTTGGAGAAGCGCGTCGCATTGGTCGGCATGGTGAATCGTTTTGAGCTTTGGGATGAAACCGCTTGGCAGGCCACGATTAAAGGCGCTGAAGACGTCGACCTTTCAAGACTAGCTAGCAATCCGGAAACAGCATCGTTCTCGTTCTGAAAAGCGCGCGGGCAATAACAAGCACGAGGGGGCGAGCCAGCCAATGGCATCGCAGGGTCACGTACCAGTTCTGTTGGACGAAAGCATGCAGGCCTTGGCCATTCAGGAAACAGGCTACTATCTCGACGGCACCTTCGGCCGCGGCGGCCACGCGCGCGCGTTGCTGGCCCGCTTGGGCTCCAGCGGCAGGCTCCTGGCCGTCGACCGAGACCCAGAAGCGGTTGCTGCGGCAGCGACGCTGGCGGACAACGACCCCCGTTTCGAGATCGAACAGGCACGCTACTCCCGGCTGCCAGAGCTTGCTCAAGCCCGCGGCTGGAGCGGCCGCATCAACGGCATCCTGCTCGATTTAGGCGTTTCATCCCCGCAGCTCGACCAGCCAGAGCGTGGCTTCAGCTTCAACGCCGATGCCCCCCTCGATATGCGCATGGACCCAAGCGCCGGACAGAGCGCCGCAGACTGGCTCGCAACCGCAAGCGAACAGATGATTGCCCACGCCTTACAGGAGCTTGGTGAAGAGCGCTTCGCACGGCGCATCGCGCGCGCGATTGTTGCCGCCCGACAGCAAGCGCCGATCAGCACGACCGGCCAGCTCGCGGCCCTGATCGAGCGCACGGTGCCAACCCGCGAGCCGGGAAAACATCCGGCAACCCGCAGCTTCCAGGCCATTCGCATCCAGATCAACGCTGAGCTCGAGGAACTGCGCTCCGCGCTTGCTGGGGTCTGCGAGCTGCTCGCGACTGGCGGACGGCTGGTCGTGATCAGCTTTCACTCGCTTGAAGATCGGTTGGTCAAGCGCTTCATCCGGGACGAGGCACAGGGCGCCAACATCCCCAAGGGCGTACCGGTTCGCGATGCCGAGCTGCGCCGGCGCCTGAGACCGATTGGCCATGCAACGCGCGTATCGGCAGCCGAGATCGAGCGCAACCCTCGCGCGCGCAGCGCTGTACTACGTGTCGCGGAGCGGCTGCCGTGAGGCCACTCGGACTGCACATCGGGGCCCTGGTTGGGCTGGCCTTACTCGGCCTCTCGGTCGTCGCCACAGCAACCGCTGTGGTCTACGTCAAGTACCTGACTCGGATCGAGTTTGTTGACTTGCAAGCGGTCCGTGCCGCACGTGACGCCCTTGACGTCGAATGGGGGCGCCTACGGATCGAAGAGGCAACAATGGGCACGCAGACGCGGATTGAGCGCCACGCCCGGCAGTCACTCAAGATGCATCTGCCGCGGACGGGCGAGCTACGCATCGTAGAGGTCAAGACCGAATGATCGAGGCAACGAAGATAAAACAGGCCTATCAGGGGCCGCGCGAGGCAGAACGACAGCGCCTTCGAAAGCGTTTCGGCCAGCGCCGGCTCCTCATCGGCGCCGTCTTGGTGGTGGCCTTTGTCTCGGTCACCACAAGCGCCTTCTATCGCCAGGTGGTCGAGACCGATTTTCTCAAGGATGAAGGCGCCAAACGTTTCTTACGCGACCGCGAGATCCCGGCCCGACGCGGGATCATCATGGACCGTAACCACCAGCCCTTGGCCATCAGTACCTCGGTCGCGACAATCTGGGCCGACCCACAGCTGCTCGTCGAGCGCACCGAGGCGCTCGAGTCGCTCGCTCGCGCCCTTGAGGAACCGACCGCCGAGCTGGAAGCGAAGGTCAAACAGTACGCAGCCAAAGGGCGTCGCTACATGTATCTGCAACGGCGGGTTGAGCCGTATCGGGCGCGCGCGGTCGAGGATGTGATCGAGACCTACAACCTCAACGGCATCGGCATGGAGACCGAGTATCGCCGCTTTTACCCCGGCGGAGAGATCTTCGGCCAGGTCGTCGGCTTCACCAATATCGACGATCAGGGCCAAGAAGGCATCGAACTGGTGCGTAACAACGAGCTGAAGGCCGACCCAGGCAAGCGCCGCGTGATCCAAGATGGCCATCGCCGCATTGTCGAAGAGGTCGAACAACTGCGTGCACCAGATCATGGCGAAGACACCCTGCTCAGCATCGATCAGCGCCTACAGTTCCTGGCCTATCGCGAACTCAAGCGCGCGGTCGATGAGCACAATGCGGTCGGCGGCTCGGCAACGCTCCTGGATGTGACCACCGGCGAGATCCTGGCGCTCGTCAACCAGCCCTCGTTCAACCCCAATCAGCCGCGGCGGGAATCGGCGGAAGATCGCCGCAATCGGGCACTGACCGACGTCTTCGAGCCCGGCTCCACCGTCAAGCCCTTCGTGGTTGCGGCCGCACTCGAGCGCGGTGTTGTCGGCCCACAAACCCCCATCAATACCGCGCCTGGCGTGATGCAGGTCGGGCGTAACCGTGTGCGCGATTATCGCGACCTGGGCCAGCTTGATACCACCGGCGTGATCACAAAGTCGAGCAACGTCGGTGTCGTCAAGATCGCGCAGCAGATGGATCGCGCGGTTCTCTGGCAACTCTATCGGCGCCTCGGCTTCGGTCAAACCACCAAGATTGGATTTCCTGGCGAGCGCACCGGCTTTCTGCCGCACTTCGAGGGTTGGTCAAGCTTCGAGCATGCAACGCTCGCGTTTGGCTACGGGCTGAACGTGACCACGCTTCAGCTTGCCCAGGCCTACGCCATCATCGCCGCCGACGGGGTGAGCCGTCCTGCAACCCTGTTCCGACGCGACAGTATCCCACCCGGTGAGCGAGTCTTCACGGCTGAGACCGCACGGGCCGTGCGCTTGATGCTCGAGACCGTGGTCTCAAGCAACGGCACTGCCCGACGGGCTGCGATCACGGGCTATCGTGTCGCCGGCAAGACCGGTACGGCAAAGAAGGCCACCGGGCGCGGCTATGTCGACGGCAAGTACCAATCCGTGTTCGTCGGCATGGCACCGGTCACCAATCCGCGCTTCGTTATGGTCGTTATGATCGACGAGCCGGGCGGCAAGGAATACTACGGCGGTGCGGTCGCTGCACCGACCTTCGCCCGCGTGATGCCTGCTGCACTGCGCCTCTATAACGTGGCGCCGGATGATCCCAAGCATCCGCTGATCTTGACCTCAGCAACCGAGAGGACACCATGATGGTCCTGTCCACAGACCCGCTCAGCAGCTGGCGAGGCCTGAACCGATGAGTGCGCAATCACTAGACCAGCACCCGCGCGGCGATGCCATGTGGACCCTTGGCGAGACGGCACGGGCGATTGGGGCACGGCTGGTCGGGGCAGATGTCACCTATGACGGCGTGACCTCAGACAGCCGTGGCGACTGCCATGGCCGGCTGTTCATTGCGCTCCAAGGAGAGCGTTTTGATGGCCATGACTTTGTGACTGATGCGACCACCAACGGCGCCGCGGCCCTGCTGGTCGATCGACCGCTCTACATCGACCTCCCACAGCTGATCGTCAAGGACACCCGACTCGCGCTTGGTCGCCTTGCCGCTGCCTGGCGCGATCGCATTCCTGCTCATGTCATCGCAATCACCGGTAGCAACGGCAAGACCACGGTCAAGGAAATGACAGCCGCAATCCTGTCGCAGGCTGGAGCCACCCGCGCCACCGAAGGCAATCTGAATAATGACATCGGCATGCCGCTGACCCTGCTCGCGGCGCGGGACGAGCAGTTCCTGATCCTCGAGATGGGTGCCAACCATCACGGCGAGATCGGCTATATGACGGACATCGCACGTCCCGATGTCGCACTCATCACCAATGCCGGCCGCGCCCACCTCGAGGGCTTCGGGAGTGTCGAGGGGGTGGCGCATGCCAAGGGCGAGATCGCCCGCGGCCTGCCGTCGGACGGCACCTTCGTCGTTATGGCCGATGTGCCCTGGACGCCCTTGTGGCAGCAGCTCGCCGATGGACGCCCTCTGCTGACCTTTGGGACGGGCCCGAATGCACAGGTGCGCGCAAGCGAGAACGCGATCACCCAGACCTGGGATGAAGACGGCTTCCGCAGCCGCTTTACGGCCAATATCAACGGACAGGCGCTCGAGATCGCGCTGCCGCTAGCGGGCTCACACAATGTGCGCAACGCGCTCGCCGCGATCGCCGGTAGCACAGCGCTAGGCGTCGACCCGGCACTGATCCGCGCCGGGCTCGAGCAGCTGACGCCCGTCAAACGTCGCCTTCAGCCACGCCACAGCCGCACCGGCGCCAAGCTCCTCGACGACAGCTACAACGCGAATCCGGACTCGCTCGCGGCCGCGGTCGACGTACTGACCGCGCTGCCACTGCCGCCGGGCGGCCGCCACCTGCTGGTGCTTGGCGATTTCGGCGAGCTCGGGCCGGACAGCACCGAGGTCCATCACGAGATGGGGGCCGCCGCCCGAGCCTCAGGCGCTAGCGCCCTCTACGGGGTTGGAACGCTCAGTCGGCATGCGGTCGACGGCTTCGGTGATGGCGCTCGGCACTTCGCCGATCAGCACGCTTTGATCGATGCACTCCTCGCCGAGACCGGCCCCGCCGATGTTCTGCTGGTCAAAGGCTCGAGGATGTCGGCAATGGACTGCGTTGCTGACGCGCTCTGCAACGGCATGGAGGTGCGCTGAGGATGCTCCTGCTCCTGACCGACTGGCTGAGCCAATATCAGAGCGGATTCACGGTCTTCCGCTATCTGACGCTGAGAACCATCCTTGGCGTACTGACCGCACTGGCCATCTCGTTGTTGATCGGCCGGCCACTGATCCGCTGGCTGAGCGCTTACAAGGTTGGCCAAACCGTCCGCAGCGACGGCCCGGAAAGCCATTTCTCCAAGGCCGGCACGCCGACCATGGGAGGCACGCTGATCATTGTCGCGATCGCGATCAGCACCCTACTCTGGGCTGATCTGCACAACCGCTTCGTTTGGGTCGTGCTGTTGACCACGCTCGCCTTCGGCTTGATCGGCCTGCTAGACGACTACCGCAAGCTCGTCTTGCGCGATCCGAAGGGCCTACCGGCCCGCTGGAAGTACTTTTGGCAAACCGTCGCCGGCATGGCTGCAGCCCTGTATCTGTACTTCAGCGCCACCACGACCGGCGAGACTGCACTACTGATCCCCTATCTAAAAGAGGTCAGCTTCCAGCTTGGCCCACTGTTCGTGATCTTTGCCTACCTCGTCATTGTCGGCTCGAGCAACGCCGTCAATCTCACCGACGGCCTCGACGGCTTGGCCGTGCTGCCCTCAGTAATGGTCGCCAGCGGTCTCGGCATCATGGTCTACGCGGCCGGCAACATCGAGATCGCCAACTACCTGAAGATTCCCTATGTACCGAATGTCGGCGAGGTGGTGATCTTCTGCGGCGCGCTCGCCGGCGCCGGCCTCGGCTTTCTCTGGTTCAACACCTATCCGGCCCAGGTCTTCATGGGCGATGTCGGCGCCCTAGCCTTGGGCGCGGCACTGGGCACCATCGCGGTCGTGGCCAAGCAAGAGATCGTGCTCTTCATCATGGGCGGCATCTTCGTGCTCGAGACGCTGTCGGTGATGATCCAGGTTGGTTCTTACAAGTTCACCGGCAAGCGCGTCTTCCGAATGGCGCCGCTGCACCATCACTACGAACTCAAAGGCTGGCCAGAGCCGCGTGTCATCGTTCGCTTCTGGATCGTGACGGTCGTGCTGGTCTTGGTCGGATTAGCGAGTCTGAAGATCCGATGACCGAGCGTCGAGCACCCAAGGTCGCGGTCGTCGGACTGGGTAAGACCGGCCTGTCCTGCGCGCGCTGGCTGCACGCGCAGGGCGCTGAGGTGGCTGTGTTGGACTCGCGCGCAACGCCACCCGCGCTGGCGCAGCTGCAGTTGGAACTGCCTGACGTTGCCGTCCTCGTTGGCGGCTTCGATTTCTCGGTGCTGGCTGCAGCCGATGAGATCATCGTCAGCCCGGGTGTTCCAGTCGACACACCAGCGCTAAAAGCTGCCGCCGACCAAGGCATCCCGATCCTTGGCGATGTCGAACTGTTCGCCCGCGCCGCCAAGGCGCCGGTCATCGCGATCACCGGCTCCAACGGTAAGAGTACGGTGACCACGCTGGTTGGTCAGATGCTCAGGCGTGCTGGGCTGGATGCTGCCGTCGGCGGCAATCTGGGCATTCCGGTCCTGGATCTCTTGCGTGCCGACGCAGATTGGTACGTGCTCGAACTCTCGAGCTTCCAGCTCGAGACCGTCAATAGCCTAAGGGTGTATGCCGCTACCGTACTCAATCTGTCGGCCGACCACCTGGACCGTTATCCGAGCTTGGCCGTCTATGGAGCCGCCAAGGCCCGGATCTTCGCGCATACCGAGCGCGCCTTGGTCAACCGCGATGATCAGATCGCATCAGCGCTCGCTGCCGGGGTCCCGAATCAAGTCGGCTTTTCACTGGGCGAGCCTGCACAGGAGGGCGACTACGGACTCCTCTGCCTGGACCAGCAGATCTGGATCGCGCGCGGTCGTACGCCTCTGATGTTGACCACCGAGGTGCACATGCCCGGTCGCCACAACCTGGCCAATGCCTTGGCCGCGCTGGCACTGGCGGAGATGGCCGGCGTCAGCCCAGAAACCGGTTGCGAGGTGCTGCGCGAATTCCCAGGGCTACCGCATCGAAGCGAGCTGGTTGCCGAGAAAGGTGGGGTGCGCTGGATCAACGACTCCAAGGGCACCAATCCAGGGGCGACCATCGCCGCGCTTGCCGGCCTCGTCGACGACGCTGGACCAGGCACTCCTTCATCGCAAGCCCAGGCCGTGCTCATCGCCGGCGGCGAAGGCAAGGGGGCAGACTTCTCAACCCTGGCACCCGTGGTGCGTCGATGCGCGCGCGCCGTCGTCCTTATTGGCCGCGATGCGCCGCTGCTCGAGCAAGCCCTGCAAGACTGCGCGCCATTGCACCGGGCAGCAAGTATGGACGAGGCGGTGCGCCTCGCCGATCGCCTCGCCCGCCCCGGCGACTCGGTCCTGTTATCACCAGCCTGCGCAAGCTTCGACATGTTCAGCGATTATCAAGATCGTGGTCGCATCTTCGCTGCCGCGGTCGCAGGACTAACAGCATGAACGCAGCCCGTGATACCGCCCGCTCTTCAAACACAAGGCCTAGCGCATCCCCGATGCGCGGTCGAGCACGACGGCGTGACCGCGGCGAGCCCGCTATCGATGCCCTGCTGCTGGTTTGCGTGCTCGGATTACTCGGACTCGGGTTTGTGATGGTGGCGTCCGCGTCGCTGCCGATCGGGACCCGCGACTATGCTGACCCCTTCTTCTTCGTCGTTCGCCACGGCATCGCAGTTGGGCTCGCGCTGCTTTGCGGGCTGATCTGCTTTGCGATCCCGATCCAGACCTGGGAACGCTCAGGGATCTGGCTGCTCCTGCTCGGCTGCGCCCTATTGTTGCTAGTCTTGGTGCCTGGCATCGGCCGAACCGTCAACGGCGCGACGCGCTGGATTCCGCTCGGCCCCTTCAATCTCCAGCCTTCAGAGTTAATCAAGTTCGTCGCGGTGATCTACCTATCGGGCTATCTGGTGCGACGCCAGCTCGAGGTGAGCAGCTCGCTACTCGGATTCATTCGGCCGATGGTCCTGATCGGTTTCGCCGCCAGTCTGATCATGGTGCAGCCAGACTTTGGCACCACGGCGATTCTGATCGCCACCGTGATGGCGCTGTTGCTGCTCGGCGGCGCCGCCTTGTGGCCATTGGCGCTACTCATCGCTACCGTCACCGTCGGGCTGGTGGTGCTGATCTGGATCGAGCCCTATCGGCTGGAGCGGGTGACCTCGTTCATCAACGCCTTCGACGACCCCTTCAACACCGACTATCAGCTCAGCCACGCCCTGATCGCGATGGGCCGTGGCGAATGGCTTGGTGTCGGGCTCGGCAACGGAATTCAAAAGCAGTTCTATCTTCCCGAGGCGCATACCGATTTCTTGCTTGCGGTCATCGGCGAGGAGCTCGGCGTGCTGGGCGTGATCGCGGTCATCCTGACCTTTGCGCTGATCACCTGGCGCGCCTTCGCCATCGGCGCTCGCGCTCAGGCACTCGGCGACGACTTCGCGGCCTACACCGCCCACGGTTTCGGGCTACTGCTCGGGATGCAGGCCTTCATCAGCGCCGGGGTCAATACCGGGCTGCTGCCCACCAAGGGCCTGCCTCTGCCTTTCATCAGCTATGGCAGCAATGCCTTGATCGTCTCGGTGATGATGGCCGCACTCCTGATCCGCATCGACTTCGAGCTGCGCCGCAAGGATAACGGACCACTACCAGAGGCTGGCGTTGCCCCCAGCATGGGCACACCAAGGGGGATCAGATGGCGCCGCGCATAGCGATCATGGCCGGCGGCACCGGCGGACATGTGTTCCCGGCACTGGCTGTTGCCGAGGTGCTGCGTGCACGCGGTGCGGAGGTGTTCTGGCTCGGCACCCGCGCCGGTATCGAGGCGCGTCTAGTCCCCGAGCATGGCTTCGAGATCGAATGGCTCTCGGTCAGTGGTATCCGTGGCAAAGGGCTGCGCACCCTGCTGGCCGCACCCTTGCGCCTTGCCGGCGCGCTTGCCGAGGCCGCGGGCATCCTCAAACGACGCAACCCAGCGGCCGTGCTTGGCATGGGCGGGTTCGCATCGGGGCCAGGTGGCATCACGGCGCGGCTGCAACGCCGGCCCTTGCTGATCCAAGAGCAGAACAGCGTGCCAGGCATGACCAACCAATGGCTAGCGCGGGTCGCCGACCGCGTGTACCAGGCCTTTCCCGACAGTTTCCCGAATAGCCGGGGGGCCATCACGACAGGCAACCCGGTGCGCGCAGAGATCGCGGCCTTGCGCCCACCCAACGAACGCATCGCAGGCCGCTCCGGCCCGGCTCGGCTTTTGGTTCTGGGCGGCTCGCTGGGCGCCCAGGCCTTGAACGAGACCCTCGCCCAAGCCCTCGCGCAGCTGCCGGTAGCCTTGCGTCCAACGATTCGGCATCAGGCCGGCGAGCGGACCCTAGCGCTGGCCCAACAAGCCTATGCCAAGGCCGGTATCAAGGCCGATGTAACAGCCTTCATCGCCGACATGGCGGAGGCCTATGCCTGGGCGGATCTGGTGGTCTGCCGCAGTGGCGCGCTCACGGTCTCGGAGCTGGCAGCAGCGGGCTTGCCGGCAATCCTGGTCCCTTATCCGCATGCGGTCGATGATCATCAAGTCGGCAATGCACGCTGGCTCAGCGAGGCTGGCGCCGCCCATCTCTTGCTGCAGCGCGAGATGAGCCGCGAGCGGCTCGCCGCCCTGCTCGAGCCACTGCTCGTCGATCCAAGCCAACGCCTGCGCATGGCTGAGGCCGCGCGCGCCAAGGCCCAGCCGGATGCCGCTGAGCGCATCGCCGAGGCCTGCCTGGAGCTGGCGCGATGAACGCCGCTCATCGCACCCACAGCGCGGCCAATATGGGCCGGATGCGGCGCCTGCATTTCATCGGCATCGGCGGTGCCGGCATGAGCGGCATCGCCGAGCTGATGACCAACCTCGGCTATGAGGTCCAGGGCTCGGATCAGCGCGAGAACGAGGTCGTGCGTCGGCTGCGAGACCTAGGAGCGCGCTGCTTCATCGGCCATCGCGCCGAGCAGGTCGCCGACGTCGATGTGGTGGTGGTCTCTACCGCCATCGACGAAGGCAACCCGGAGATCATCGCCGCCCGCGCGGAGCGCATCCCGGTGGTGCGTCGCGCCGAGATGCTCGCCGAGCTGATGCGCTTCCACTATGGCGTTGCCGTGGCCGGCACCCATGGCAAGACCACCACGACCAGCTTGATCGCCAGCGTGCTGGCCGAGGCCAATCTGGACCCGACCTTCGTCATCGGTGGTCTACTCAACAGTGCCGGCGCCAATGCTCGCCTTGGCAGCAGCAAGTACCTGGTCGCCGAGGCCGATGAGAGCGATGCCTCCTTTCTCTATCTGCAGCCGATGCTGGCGGTGGTCACCAATATCGACGCCGACCACATGCGTACCTACGGTAACGACTTCGATCGGCTGCGCAGCACCTTCAAGGAGTTCATCCATCACCTCCCCTTCTATGGGCTGGCGGTGCTCTGCATGGATGATCCGGAGGTCGCGTCGCTGATCCCGTCGATCTCGCGCCCGGTTCGCACCTATGGCACCGAGCCGCAGGCCGATGTGCGCGGGCTGAATATCAGCCAGCAAGGGCTGCGCATGCGCTTCGAGGTCATGCACGCGGACGCCGCAGAGCCATTCCCGGTCGAGCTCAATCTGCCCGGTCGGCATAACGTCCTGAACGCGCTCGCCGCGATCGCCATCGCGCTTGAGCTTGGCGTTGAAGAGACCGCGATCCAGCACGCATTGAGCACCTTTGCCGGGATCGGCCGGCGCTTCGTGGTCAGCGACTGCCCGCTGCCGGATGGCGGCTCGATCACCTTGATCGATGATTACGGTCATCATCCGCGTGAACTCGCCGCGACCATCGAAGCGGCACGCGGCGGCTGGCCCGGCCGGCGGCTGCTGCTGCTGTTCCAACCGCATCGCTATTCGCGCACCCAGGAGCAGTTCGACGACTTCGCCCAGGTGCTCTCCGAGGTCGACTTGTTGATCTTGTGCGAGGTCTATGCGGCTGGCGAGCAGCCGATTGCGGGCGCCGATGGCCGCAGTCTGAGCCGAGCGGTGCGCTCGCGTGGTCAGGTCGAGCCCGTCTTCGCGCAGACCCTGACCGAGGTGCCAGCACTGCTCGACAGCCTGCTCGAACCCGGTGATCTGCTCTTGGTCTCCGGCGCCGGCGACATCGGCCAGCTTCCGGCACGGTTGCCGAGCCTGCTCAGTGAGGTGCAGCGATGAATGGCTCTGCGCTAAAAGCCCAGATGATGACTGAGCCTGCGCCGCGCGGCGAGCTGCGCTTGAACGAGCCACTCGCACGCTATACCAGCTGGCGGGTCGGCGGACCGGCGCAGCGCCTGTATCGGCCCGCTGACGCCCAAGACCTGGCCTTGCTCCTAAGCGGGCTCGATAGCGATGAGCCGCTCTTCTGGCTCGGGCTCGGCAGTAACCTATTGATCAGCGATGCTGGTCTGCCTGGCACCGTCATCCATACCCAAGGCTGCTTGGGTGGCATAAGCCAGCTGCCAGACAACGGGATTCGCACCGAGGCCGGCGCCAGCTGTGCCAAGGTCGCCCGGTTTGCGAGCCGTCAAGGACTCGTCGGCGCCGAGTTCCTGGCCGGCATTCCCGGCACCCTGGGTGGCGCCTTGGCGATGAACGCCGGCGCCTGGGGCGGCGAGACCTGGCCGCTGGTTCGCCGCGTCCGTACCATCGATCGACAGGGCCAGATCCGCGAGCGCGACCAAGCCGAGTTCAGCTATGGCTATCGGTGTGTATCGGGACCGCCCGGAGAGTGGTTCCTCGGCGCCGACCTCCTGCTGGAACCCGGCGACACCCAGGCTGCACAAGCGCGCATCCGTGAACTGCTCGATCGGCGGGCCGCCACCCAGCCGACCGGCGTGCCCAGCTGCGGCTCGGTGTTTCGCAACCCCGCTGGCGACCACGCCGCGCGCCTGATCGAGGCCGCTGGGCTCAAGGGCCGACGGCTCGGCGGTGCCGAGGTCTCACCCAAGCATGCCAACTTCATCATCAACCTCGGCGACGCCACCGCGGCCGATATCGCCGCGCTGATCGACCTGATCCAAGTCGAAGTCGAGCACCGCCATGGCATTCGGTTGCAACCGGAGGTTCGTCGCCTAGGGGCGTTCGCATGAAGACCTTAGCTCCAACACCCTTTGACCCGGCCCGCTACGGCCGTGTCGCGCTGATCCTAGGCGGCACCTCCGACGAGCGGCCGATCTCGCTCAAGAGCGGCGCCGCGGTGCTCGCTGCGCTCCAGCGGCTCGGGATCGATGTCACCGCACTCGACCCGGCCGACACCCCGGGCGCCGCCCTGTTTGAGGCACTGAGCCCCGGGCGCTTCGATCGCGCCTTCCTCATCCTACACGGGCGCGGGGGTGAGGACGGTCAGATCCAGGGTGCGCTCGAGACCCTGGGCCTACCCTACACCGGCTCCGGGGTGCTGGGCTCCGCAATCGGGATGGACAAGTACCGAACCAAGCAGATCTGGGGCGGTACCGGCCTGCCAACGGCCGAGTTCGCACTGATCCTCGAGGAGGCCGATCTCGCGCAGGCCGTCGATCTGGGTTTTCCGCTGATGATCAAACCAGCTCATGAGGGCTCTAGTCTGGGCATGGCGCGCGTCGACAATCGCGATGAGCTGCTCACCGCCTGGCGCGAAGCGGCTCAGTTCGATGCCCTGGTCCTCGCCGAACGCTGGCTGACCGGTGCCGAATATACCTGCGCCATCCTCGGCAAACAGGCGCTGCCGTTGATCCGACTCGAGACGCCGAACGCCTTCTACGACTTCGATGCCAAGTACCAGGCCGACAGTACCTCGTATCTGTGCCCTTGCGGACTTCCGGAGCCGCTTGAGGCCAGTTATCAGGCACTTTGCCTAGAAGCCTACCACGCCGTCGGCGGCAGCGGCTGGGGACGCGTCGACTTTATGCTCGATGACGCCGGTCAACCTCGGCTGCTCGAGGTCAACACCATCCCCGGGATGACCGATCACAGCCTGGTGCCGATGGCCGCAGGGGTCGCTGGCATCGACTTCGACAGTCTCTGTGCCCGTATTCTCGAGACCAGTATGGTGGAGGCCTCAAGCAATGCCTGAGCAAGCCCCCCAGAGTCCAGCCATTGCGTCAGCCCGCCCCCTGACGCGGCTCAGCATCCTGTCCCGGCTGTTCAGCGCCGTGCTCCTGATCGGCGCGCTGATTGGCGCCAGCTGGATCGGACTGCAATGGGAGCCAACACTGTTGCCGGTTCGCGCGGTCAGCATCGAGGGTGAGATGCACGGGCTCTCGCGCGAGGCCTTGCAGCAGACGATCAGCAAGGAGATCACCGGCGGCATCCTGACCCAGGACTTGGCGACGCTTCGGGCGCGGGTGCAGGCCTTGCCTTGGGTCGAGCAAGCGACAGCGCGTCGGATCTGGCCAGACCGGATTCAGGTCACCGTGCGCGAACACAGCGCGATCGCACGTTGGAATGAGAGCGGGCTCGTCACCGAGCAGGGCGTGGTGTTTCGCCCGAGCGACGGACGGCTACCGGCCGGTCTCGCGCGTCTCGGTGCTGCCGATGATGAACAAGCCCCAGAGGTGGTGGGCCGTTTCCTAAACTGGGGCTCACGGCTGCTTGCCCTAGGCCTCATCGTCGATGGCGTTCAACGCGATGCGAGGGGTGACTGGTCGATCGAATTGCTGGGCGGCACCGACGTTCTGCTCGGCACCGACGACGTCGAAGAACGGCTTGAACGCTTGATCGCCGCGTACAGCCAGATCGAGGCGATCGGCAACCCGACCAGGCTCGACCTCCGGTACGCCAATGGCCTCGCCGTGCGCTGGCTGCCGATCGGCAACAGCGTGGGCGCCCCCAAGCGTATCGCGGCCAACTGATTATTACATTCGGAGCGGACCTGCATGGCAAGACGCAGTGAAAAGAACCTGGTGGTCGGTCTCGATATCGGCACCTCGAAGGTGGCCGCCTTGGTCGGCGAGATCAGGCCCGACGAGACCATCGAGGTCATCGGGGTGGGCACCCATCCGTCGCACGGCCTCAAGAAAGGCGTCGTCGTCGACATCGAGTCGACGGTGCAGTCAATCCAGCGCGCCGTCGAGGAGGCAGAGCTGATGGCGGGCTGCGAGATCCATTCCGTGCACGCCGGCATCGGCGGCGGCCATATCCGCAGCCGCAACAGCGACGGTGTCACCGCGATCAAAGACCACGAGGTCAACCAAGGCGATGTCGATCGCGTCATCGACGCTGCGCGCGCTGTCGCCATCCCAGCCGACCAGAAGATCCTGCATATCCTGCCGCAGGAATTCATCATCGACGACCAAGACGGCATCCGTGAGGCGATCGGTATGTGCGGTGTGCGCTTGGAAGCGCGGGTGCATATGGTCACCGGTGCCGTGAGTGCCGCACAAAACGTCGTCAAGTGCATCCGCCGCTGTAGTCTTGAGGTGGACGACCTGGTCATCGGCCAGCTCAGCTCCTCCTTGGCCGTGCTCACGGAGGACGAGAAGGAGCTAGGCGTTTGCATGGTCGATATCGGCGGCGGCACCACCGACCTGGCCGTCTTCACCGATGGCGCCATCCGTCATATCGCCGTCATTCCGATTGCCGGTGACCAGGTGACCAATGATATTGCCGTGGCGTTGCGCACGCCGACCCAGCACGCCGAAGCGATCAAGGTTGAACACGGCTGCGCGCTCTCTTCAAAGGGCGGCCAAGAGAACATCGAGGTGCCCAGCATCGGTGAGCGACCGCCGCGTCAACTGTCACGCCAGACGCTCGCCGAGGTGATCGAGCCACGCTATGAGGAGCTCCTGAACCTCCTCCAGAGCGAACTGCGGCGCAGCGGCTTCGAAGAGCTGATCGCCGGCGGCGTCGTGCTCACCGGCGGCAGTGCAAAGATGGAGGGCATTGTGGATTTGGCCGAGGAGGTCTTCCACATGCCCGTTCGACTCGGTCTTCCCCAGTCGGTCACAGGGATGGAAGACACCATCGCCGATCCCGTCTACGCGGCCGGGGTCGGGCTACTCATCTACGCCAAGCAGCATCGGTTCTCTGGCGCAGCGGAACACCAAAGCGCGGGCGTTTGGGGGCGTCTGCGCAACTGGTTGAGTGGCAGCTTCTGACGATGGTGACGGGCGAGACGCTCCCTGCGGCCCGAGGGGAACAGGTTCAACTGCAGCAAACTAGAACAGCAACATCCGCGAGGTAACTGATATGAGCTTCGAGCTAGTGGACACCCAAACCCAGAATGCCGTGATCAAGGTCATCGGTGTCGGCGGCGGCGGCGGCAACGCGGTCAATCACATGGCGGCAGCTAACATCGAGGGCGTCGAGTTCATCTGCGCGAACACAGACGCTCAGGCACTCGAAAACGTCTCGATTAAGACGGTCCTCCAGTTGGGCGCTGGCATCACCAAGGGGCTTGGCGCTGGCGCCGATCCAGACGTCGGACGCCGAGCCGCTGAGGAAGACCGCGACCGCATCAAAGACCTGCTCGATGGCGCCGACATGGTCTTCATCACCGCCGGCATGGGCGGTGGCACCGGCACCGGTGCGGCACCGATCGTCGCCTCGGTCGCTCGCGAACTCGGCATCCTGACCGTGGCCGTGGTCAGCAAGCCATTCGTGTTCGAGGGTGGCAAGCGCGCCAAGGTCGCGATTGACGGCATCCTTGAGCTCGAGAAGCATGTGGACTCGCTAATCACAATCCCGAACGATAAACTACTCGCAGTCCTCGGCAAGCAGATGACCCTGCTCGATGCCTTCAGCGCCGCCAATGACGTCCTGCTGAATGCGACCCAGGGCATCGCCGAGCTGATCACCCGTCCGGGTCTGATCAACGTCGACTTCGCCGACGTCAAGACCGTGATGTCGGGCATGGGCGTCTCGATGATGGGCACGGGCTCGGCGACTGGCGAGAACCGCGCCCGGGAGGCCGCCGAGAAGGCAATCAACAGCCCGCTGTTGGAGGATATCGATCTCGCCGGCGCCAACGGCATCCTGGTCAATATCACAGCAGGCATGACGCTGACCATCGGTGAGTTCGACGAGGTCGGCAACACGGTGCGCGATTTCGCCGATGACAACGCGACCGTGGTCGTCGGCACCGTGATCGATCCAGAGCTGGAGGAAGAGCTACGCGTCACGGTGGTTGCAACCGGACTCGGTGATCGCAAGGCCGAGCGTCTCGCCGCCCGCGGTGGTGAGCCGAGGATGCGGCTGGTCGACACCGATCAAGGCGACAGCTCAGCACCTGACTACCGCAACATGGATCAGCCCGCCTATCTCCGCAACAAACGCGCGGCCACCAATGGAGGCGACTCCACCGCAGAAGACCTCGACTACCTGGATATCCCGGCCTTCTTGCGCCGCCAAGCGGATTGATCTAGGACAACCCCTAACGCGGATTATTGGATAAAAATCAGACGGTTTACTTGCAATAACATTCAATACTTGATAAAAATTCGGGAAAACCCTAACATGTCAAGGCATTGAATGGCAGATGTCGCTTAGGCCCACGGATGGGCGTTGTCGCGTGCTGCAAACCACGAACTAAGACGCGGTCCGGCACCGGAGTGCCACTGGCCGCAACGCTCGGAGGAGCGCCAATGATCCGCCAGCGAACACTCAAGAACGTGATTCGGGCGACCGGCGTCGGTTTGCACACCGGCGACAAAGTTTATCTAACGCTTCGTCCTGCAGCGGCCGATACCGGCATCGTCTTTCGCCGCACCGACCTCGAGCCCGCGGTCGATATTCAGGCCAATCCGCTCAACGTGGGCGACACCAGGCTGTCGACCACATTGACCAATGGCGACGTCCGAGTCTCAACGGTCGAGCATCTGCTCTCCGCCTTTGCTGGCCTTGGTATCGATAACGCCTTTGTTGACGTGAGCGCGCCCGAGGTCCCGATCATGGACGGCAGCGCCGCCCCTTTCGTGTTCCTTCTGCAGTCCGCCGGGATCGAAGAGCAGAATCGTCCGCGCCGTTTTATCGCCATCAAGAAAACCATCCTTGTCGAAGACGGCGATAAGTACGCACGTTTCGATCCGCTTGATGGCTTCAAGGTTGAGTTCTCGATCGACTTTGACCACCCAGTTTTCGCCTCGCGCCTGCAAACGGCGACGGTCGACTTTTCAACGACCTCGTTCGTCAAAGAGGTGAGTCGAGCACGCACCTTCGGGTTCCTGCGCGACATCGAGGCTCTACAGCAACAGAACCTAGCGCTCGGCGGCAGCCTCGACAACGCCGTCGTCGTGGATGATTTTCGCGTCTTAAATGAAGGCGGCCTCCGCTATGAAGATGAGTTCGTCAAGCACAAGATCCTCGATGCGATCGGTGATCTCTACCTGCTTGGACATCCCCTCATCGGCGCCTTCCGTGGCCACAAGTCGGGCCATGCATTGAACAATCGACTGTTGCGGACCCTGCTCGCCGATCGATCGGCTTGGGAAGAGGTGACCTTCGACGATAGCGTTGAGTTGCCGATTCGTTATGGCCATCCGGTCGCCACGGCGCTCTAACCGTGCAGGTACGCGGAGACTATAAGAATTAGCTTGACGATTGGCCCAGGGTTCGAGCTAGGCGCGCAAGCGCCTGCGATAACGCAGAGGAGGTGGCATCCGTGTCGCCTTCGCTCGCTTGGCCGGGACTCCCGCGCTCACGCTCAGGGCGCGGTAGCTGCGATAAGGAGTCCGATGCACGCGGAAGGACTCGCACCTTGCAGGTCGCCACCTCGGTTTCTCCCGGGGCAAGACCTGAAATCAGACCAGAACCGATCAATTCAGGGCAAAGAAACCGAAATCGGTCGGCCCAAACGGGGGAATCAACAAACAGGGTGAGTTCACCCGCTGAGAGCGCGGCTTGGCAGCAATGCTTGGCTAGATCGGCTGGCAAACGCTGGCGCAGATCGCTCAACAGCTGCTCGCGCTGTTCGATCTCATCGAGCAGCGCGGCGATGGGCTGGCTCGCACGAAGATGACGGCGAATGTGCGCTGTGGACTTGGCCATGTGTCGACCTTCAGCGTTTACGATCATGATGTCCAGCCTTCGGCTTGAGCCCGGCATAACGCTGGTACCCAGAGGCTAAGGCTGGGCCTGATTGAATGGCGCCCGCTGGTCATCATGACTAGCGGCCGCCGCAAATGACATCGACTGCTCGGAGAAACGATGCGACGGCGCAACGACAGCGAATCCCAATCTGGCTACGGCTCTGTAGCCCTCCTCAGCGTCATGCTGGTTGCCATTATGGCCGGCTCAACCGGTTTCTGGCTGGCCCAGCACCGCCTCTCGGCTCGGGCACAAACCGACCTCGGCAGTATCCTTTCCCATGTCAACGCCCGGCGTCTCGCAGGCGCCGAGACGATCGAGGACTCCAGCGCAGAGCTTGACAGTATCGCGATGCGCGTCGGTCAAATGCAGGCTGAGATCATCCGAATCAATGCACTAGGCCAACGCCTCGTCGAGATGTCTGGTCTGGATGGTGACGAATTCAACTTCCTTCAGCCAGCACCCTCAGGTGGTGGCCCCGAGAAGGCGAGCCTACAGGAGAACAAGGTCGACGAGGTTGCCCAGGACCTTGCCAAGGTGCTAGCCGAGATCGACGACCGCAAACGCAAACTGGTCCTCCTCGAAACCCTGATCATGGAACGGGACCTCAAGAGCCACTCGGTCCCCGATGGCTGGCCCCTGATCACTGGCGGCGTTGTCACCTCAACCTTCGGTATGCGCCGTCATCCCATCAGCGGACGGCGCAGCATGCATAAGGGCATCGATATTTCCGGCAAGCATGGCGCCGATATCGTCGCCATGGCCGATGGCCTGGTGATCTTCTCAGGGCGCAAGACCGGCTACGGCAAGATCGTTGAAATCCGGCATCCGGACGGCCTCGAGACCCGCTACGCCCATAATTCGCGCAATCTGGTGAGTAAAGGCGACCTGGTGACCAAGGGTCAGGTGATTGCCAAGCTCGGCTCGACCGGCCGCTCCACGGGCCCTCATGTCCACTTCGAGGTACGCCGCGACGGCCAGGCGCTGAATCCGATGCGCTTTCTCGACCTCAGCGAGCGCTCTCGACTGGCGCGTCTCTAAGGCGACCTCGGTCAAAGGATATACCGCCTCGCTGGCTTTTCCCCTGCCTTCCGGCGTCGCGTTGCCGGACACCTTGCCGCTGTAGCCGGTGTTGAGTTCGCCGGAGGTCTTGTGCAAAGGCCTCCGGCGTCTTTAGTTCAGCACCAGCACGGCGCGCAGGTCTGCGCTGTCCGTTGGACTCCGGTATCATTCTGCACAATTTTCTGCCTACCACACATAGAGTCCCCAATCATGGCCCTTCGCCTTTTCCGAAAGGTCTTCGGCAGCCGTAATGAGCGTTTGGTCAAGCGGTTGATGAAGTCCACTGAGCAGATCAATACACTCGAAGACGATCTCTCCACGCTCTCTGACGAGGCGTTGCAAGCTCGCACCCAAGGCTTCCGCGACCGACTCGCCGAGGGGGCAACCCTCGATGACCTCTTACCCGAGGCCTTTGCGGTCGTGCGCGAGGCCGGCAAACGCGTGCTTGGCATGCGCCACTTCGACGTGCAGCTGGTCGGCGGCATGGTCCTGCACAACGGCAAGATCGCCGAGATGCGCACCGGCGAGGGGAAGACCCTGGTCGCGACGCTCGCCGCCTATCTCAACGCCCTGCCGGCCAAGGGCGTCCATATCGTCACAGTCAACGATTACCTGGCCCGACGCGATGCGGCCTGGATGGGCCAGATCTATCACGCGCTCGGCCTCAGCGTCGGTGTCATCAACAGCTCAGGGGGCATGGGCCCGGATAACGCATCCTTCCTGTTCGATCCGTCCTATGACCCGACGGAGCAAGAAGGCTACCGGCATCTGCGTCGAGTGACCCGGCGCGAGACCTATTATGCCGACATCACCTATGGCACCAACAACGAGTTCGGCTTCGATTACCTGCGCGACAACATGGCGTTCACGCCCGAGCAGCGGGTGCAACGCGACCCCTTCTATGCGATCGTCGACGAGGTCGACTCGATCCTGATTGACGAAGCGCGTACACCGCTGATCATTTCAGGGCCATCGGAAGGCAATACCGATCTCTACATCAAGATCGACCGGATCATCCCGGGCCTGACGCGTCAAGAGCCGATCAAGAACGAGGAAGGCCAGCCAGACTTCGGCCCGGGCGACTACTCGGTCGACGAAAAGGCCCGGCAGGTCTACCTCAGCGAGGACGGCCATGAGAAGGTCGAGCAACAGCTCACCGAGCTCGGCCTGCTCAGCGAGGGCGAGAGCCTCTACGATGCCGGCAACATCGTGCTGATGCACCATGTCTATGCGGCGTTGCGCGCCCATGCGCTCTTCCAAAAGAACGTCGACTATATCGTTCGGGACGGCCAGATCATTATCGTCGACGAGTTTACGGGCCGTACCATGCCGGGTCGACGCTGGTCCGAAGGCCTGCATCAGGCCGTGGAGGCCAAGGAAGGCGTTGCCATCCAGCAAGAGAATCAGACGCTGGCCTCAATCACCTTCCAAAACCTGTTCCGGCTCTACCCGAAGCTCGCCGGCATGACCGGTACCGCCGATACCGAGGCGTTTGAGTTTCAGAGTATTTACGGGTTGGAGGTGACGGTCATCCCGACCAACCAACCGATGATCCGCGATGACCGCGGCGATCTGGTCTACCTGACCCAAGAGGACAAATACCGCGCGATCATCGAAGACGTCCGCGATTGCGTCGAGCGCGGTCAGCCGGTACTGGTGGGAACTGCATCGATCGAAACCTCCGAGCTGGTATCACAGAAACTCAACGCCGAGAAGATCGCGCACGAGGTCCTCAACGCCAAGCAGCATGAGCGCGAGGCCGGCATTATCGCGCGCGCTGGTGAGCCGGGGGCCATCACCATTGCGACCAACATGGCGGGACGAGGCACCGACATCGTGCTTGGCGGCAACCTCGATGCCGAACTCGAGAAGGCGACAGCTGTAGAAGAGCGCGGGCGCATCAAGGCCGATTGGAAGAAACGTCATGCGCAGGTCATCAAGGCAGGCGGCCTGCATGTGATCGGCACCGAGCGCCATGAATCCCGACGCATCGACAACCAGCTGCGCGGGCGATCGGGGCGTCAGGGTGATCCGGGCTCGAGCCGCTTCTACCTATCGCTGCAAGACAATCTGATGCGCATCTTCGCCTCTGATCGCGTCGCCAACATGATGCAGCGCCTCGGTATGCAAGAGGGCGAGGCGATCGAGCATCCCTGGGTGACCAAAGCGATCGAGAATGCCCAGCGTAAGGTCGAGGGCCGCAACTTCGATATCCGCAAGCAGTTGCTCGACTACGACGACGTCGCCAACGACCAGCGCAAGGTCATCTACCAGCAACGCCGCGAGATCATGGACGGCAACGACGTCTCCGAGACCGTCGCCGCAATGCGCCACGACGTGGTCAACGAGCAGATCAACAACCACATCCCGCCCCAGAGCCTCGAGGAGCAATGGGACGTGCCTGGCCTAATGGCCTCGCTTCAGGATGCTTACGGCGGTGACTGGCCAATTCAGCAGTGGCTGGACGAGGATGACGAGCTGCATGAGGAGACGCTGCGCCAGCGCATCATCGATGAACTCGCCGCGCAGGCGGCCGATAAGGAGAAGGCGACCGGCGCCGAGAATATGCGCCAGATCGAAAAGGCCGTGATGCTGCAGACCCTAGACACGCAGTGGAAAGACCATCTGGCGCAGATGGATTACCTACGCCAGGGCATCCATCTGCGCGGCTACGCGCAGAAAAACCCGAAGCAAGAGTACAAACGCGAGGCCTTCGAGATGTTCTCCGCGATGCTCAGCAGTATCAAGCAGGACGTGGTGAAGACCTTGGCTCGGATGCAACTGCAGATGCCCGAGGAGATCATGCCGCAGGGGCCGAATCCCTCCGAGTTCCAGTTCAAGCATGAGGCGTTCGAGGGTCTTCCAGCCTCGGCAAAGGAGGCCCCGGAGGCCGCTGCCGGTCAGCCGTCCAATCGGAGTACCGGGGGGGCAGCGGCCCCTGGATCAGCCGACGACAGCCATCAGCCTTTCGTGCGTGATGGACGCAAGGTTGGACGCAACGAGCCCTGCCCCTGCGGATCGGGCAAGAAATTCAAGCAATGCCATGGACGCGTCTCCTAGCATCCACTGGCGATCAACGACCACACCATGGCCCATCATGCATCCATACAGGGCGTTCGGGTTGCCGCTATCCCGGCCGCCATCCGCTATCGCGATCGCGACGATCTAGTCCTGATTGAATTGCCAGAAGGCACCCGATGCGCGGCCACCTTTACCCGCAATGCCTTCTGCGCTGCGCCGGTCACCCTGGCACGCGAGCATCTCGCTGCAACTGACCCACGCTGGCTGCTGATCAACGCGGGAAATGCCAATGCCGGTACCGGGGCCCGCGGGCTCGAGGATGCCAAGACCTGTTGCCGTGAATTGGCCGAGATGACCCGGGTCGACTCGGCTCAGGTGCTGCCGTTCTCGACTGGGGTGATCGGCGACTATCTGCCGGTCGATCGGCTCATAGCAGCGCTCCCACAGGCCCTGTCAGCGCTCGACGAGAACGGCTGGGATGCAGCCTCACGCGCGATCATGACCACCGATACACGGCCAAAGCGCGCTACCAGGCAACTGATGATCGGTGGGCGGCAAGCAACCCTCACCGGTATTGCCAAAGGCGCTGGCATGATCCGGCCCAATATGGCGACCATGCTCGCGTTTATCGCGACCGATGCGGCGCTGGAGCCACAATGCCTTCAGCAGTGTCTGGCACGGGCAGTCGAGGGCTCTTTCAATACCATCAGCATCGACGGCGATACCTCGACCAATGACGCCTGCGTGCTGGCGGCGGCCGGCAGCCTCGGCAATGCGCCGCTCAGCGATCCCAACTCACCCGAGATTGAGGCCTTTCAGCAGGCACTCGACTCGCTCTGCGACGAGTTAGCGCGCGCCATCGTCAGCGATGGCGAAGGGGCCACCAAGCTGGTCAGCATCGAGGTTGGCGAGGCCCGCACTTCCAGTGAGGCACGACAGGTCGCCGATACCATCGCACACTCGCCATTGGTCAAGACGGCGCTGTTCGCCTCTGATCCGAATTGGGGGCGCATCCTCGCCGCAGTCGGGCGGGCCGGGCTCGACGACCTGGACATCAACAAAGTGCGCATTCGGCTCGACGATCTGCTCATCGTTTCGGGCGGTGGCCGCGACCCGAACTACCAGGAGCAAGCCGGACAGGCCGTGATGGCAAAGGATGCCTTCAGTATCGGCGTCGACCTTGGCCGCGGGAACGCCAACGCTCGGGTCTTGACCTGCGACCTCTCCTATGACTATGTGCGCATCAACGCCGAGTACCGGACCTAGACAAACCTGGTCCTATGCCGAGGAATCGGGGGCCTGCTGCGTTGCAGCCCCTTGATTCATCTGCAGCGATTGGTTGCTGTCAACCAATCTAAGCGCTTGCAAGCTTTCTAGTGCTGCGCGTCCTGCAGGAACGATCCAAGATGAGAGGCACATCCTCGAACCCCATACTGATTCATGTCGCCGCTGGCGTCATCACTGACGCCGGTGGACGCGTGCTGATCGCCAAGCGGCCTATGGGTACCCACCAAGGCGGCCTTTGGGAGTTCCCGGGTGGCAAGCTCGAGTCCAACGAGCCGGTCGCACAGGGACTGGTCCGCGAGCTTGATGAGGAGCTGGGCATTCAGGTGACCGCCTCGAGGCCGCTGATCCGTCTGCGCCATGATTATGGAGACCGGCTGGTGCTGCTCGACATTCACCGCGTGCTCACCTATCAGGGACGTCCGACTGGTCGCGAAGGCCAAGCGCTGGATTGGGTGATGCCGCAGGACATGGACCCGAGCCAGTTTCCAGCGGCTGACCGCCCAGTCATTAGCGCCCTGCGCCTCCCCACACGCTATCTGATCACCGGTAGCGATCCGAGCCAGCCCGACGCCTTCATTCGGCAGCTTGAACAGGTCCTCGCCCAGTCTCAGCTGCGCATCCTGCAACTGCGCACACCAGGGCTCGACGCTAGGGACTACGCCGATCTAGCAGAGCGCTGCGCCGCGGTCTGCCGCCAGACCGGGGCGCAGTTGCTGCTGAACTGTGATCTCGCACTCGCCACCGCGCTGCCCGGCGATGGCCTGCATCTGACCGAGGCCCGACTCGCTGCGCTGACCGAACGCCCACAGGTCAACAAAACCCTAGTGGGCGCCTCCTGCCATGGCGCCGAGGCCCTGGCCAAGGCTACGGCGCTTGGACTCGACTACGCGCTGTTATCGCCGGTACAACATACGCAAAGCCATCCAGCCGCTACACCACTTGGATGGCGGGCCTTTGCCGGGCTGGTCGATCAGGCAGGCCTGCCCGTCTACGCGCTCGGTGGTGTCGACGACAGTGATCTCGACAAGGCCCTAGGCCATGGCGCCCAAGGGATCGCCTCGATCAGGGGCTTTTGGTTGCGTTGACTCGTAGCCTGCGCCGACAAGCACCCTGGAGGCGAGACGACCACCTCAGCGAGCGGCGCGCTCACAGTATTGAAAACGGGAGCGAGGAAGATTTAGAGCGGAATGAAGCCTCGCAACAACAGCAGAATCAAGGCCAATGCACCGATCGCGTGCATCAACCAATCGAATCGCCGATGCCGACGGTGCAACCTCTTGATGTGGTCCTTGAGGCTGCTGCGCTCCGCTAGCGATGGCTCGATAAAGACCCGACGATGGTCGAGTTCGACGGCATCGGCCATCGCAATGGCCTCGTCGAGATCGACTGCGTAGCGCCGGGGCTCCAGGTTGTAGAGGTGTCCGCGCAGGCCCTCATGAAGGTGCATCAGTGCTGCGTCGATATCGTCGAAGCGGGCGGCGAACCTCAGTCCTGACCGGTCGAGCTGAGGTGCGCCTTCCCCCGTGCTAACGGAGACAACTCCTGGTCGCTCAGGATGCGTCTCAAGCAGCAAGTAGCCTTTTCGCATCGTCGTTGTAATCACGCACTCGATGCACCCTGTGGTGCGATATGCCGACCACGGTAAGCGCTTAGCTCATGCAACCTGCGCGACCAGCTCCCAGTTACATTGCTCGATCAGCTCACGCGTTTCACGCTTGAGCGGCGCATGCTGCTCAGGGAGGAATTCACGCCCTTTCGACCAGGCCTGCTCCGCGCCCTCAGCCTCAAACTGCAGCCCTTGGCGGCGAAGATGCCAAAGGGTATGGGTCTGTCTCGGTGTCATCATCTATGCCTCTGCACTACAGGCCACTTGGATACTAGCGAAGTGCCTGCAAAATCAATACCATCTGTCGATCATCTCCGTTGATCACCGCGTAGCAACTCTCCAAGACCCGCGTGCTCTGCACGACAAGCCGCGTCACCTGTGTTTCTGAGCATAGACTAGGTGGAGCAATTCTCAATGGGTAGTTTCCATGTCTCTTCTTGTAGACACTTGCGCCTAAGGCGATTGCCGGGAAAGCTCGTACCGAACTGCGCAGAATGTTCGTTTGCCTTCGGTTCGTTTTCCTACAAGGAGCGTCATCGAGAATATCACCGGGCTATGTGACCGGCGAGGCAACGCTGAAGGGGAGCGAAAAGACCAGCGAGGCGGGTTGAGCGTCGGCAAAAATCGCCTAAGGGCGGCTAGCGAACTTTCCTCACACGGAGTACAGGCAACCGGGGCGCCCCAAGGGTCGCCGCTCCAATCTGTTGAAATGCTGCGCCGCGTCAATCGATTCAGCGCCACGGACTTCCGCAACAACGACATCAACACTATCTTGGGAATGCGAAACGTTTTCCCTTCTATTGATCGACACTGCCCAACTCGGCCACATTCGATGGATCAACCTGTCTCACCCCCCTTGAACCTGACGCAGCTGCCGGTCGGCTCCTCAGCCGTCATCACAAAGATCGCTGGCGGGCATGAGCTGCATCGAAAGCTCCGCGGGCTGGGTATTCACCTCGGTACCGAGGTGCGCATCGAGCATCGTCGCGGCTCTGGTCTAGTGGTCTCGATCAGCAATACCCGGGTGGCGCTTGGCGGCGGCATCGTCGAGAAGCTGCTTATCGTCCCGACCGATCATGACCAAGACCCATTGCCAAAACAAGATCCGTCACAAGAACCTTAGCTACAACCCTTAGCTACAGCATAGCCTCGCATGGAGTCGTGCCGCGATGAATCGCACCCCTAAAGCGCAGAACGCACGATCAGCGGTCAAGGCACCGTTGACTGTCGCGCTCGCCGGCAACCCGAACTGCGGCAAATCTGCCCTCTTCAACGCACTTACCGGGATACGCCAAACCACCGGAAACTGGCCCGGCGTCACGGTCGAGCGGCGCGAGGGCCGCAGCGAACTTGACGGGCGTCCAGTGCGGGTCATCGATCTGCCTGGCATCTACTCACTGGATGCCGACTCGCTCGATGAGCAAGTCGCCCGCGACTACCTGCTCAGCCGCGAGGCCGACCTGGTGGTCAATGTGGTCGACGCCTCCAACCTGGAGCGCAATCTCTATCTAACTGTGCAGCTGCTCGAGCTCGACGTGCCGGTTATGCTGGCGCTGAACATGATGGATGTCGCGCACAAGCGTGGTATCGAGATCGATACCGAGACCCTCTCCGAGAAACTTGGCTGTCCGGTGGTGCCGGTAGTCGCAGTCTCCAAAGAAGGCATCACCGAGCTGAGCGCCCGCGCACTTGCGGTGGCCGACGGCCGTGAAAGCGGCGGCTATGCGCTTGGCCATGATGAGGTGGTTGAGCAGGCCATCGCGGAGTTGGCGCCAGGGTTGGACAGTGGCTCGGAGCGCAATGATCGTTGGCTGGCGCTGAAGCTCATTGAGGGCGATCGTCAGGTCGTCGCCGAGCTTGCGCCCAAGCTCGAAGCACGCATCGACCATTGGCGCCATGCCATCGCCGCCCGCACCGGTGAGGACGCCGATATCCAGATCGCCGACACCCGCTTCGCCCACGCCCACGCGCTGGCGAAAACGGTGCAACGCCAACGCGGGGCCGCCGGCGGACATCTCTCCGACGCCATCGACCGCGTCGTACTCAGCCGTCTCTGGGGCATCCCGCTGTTCTTGGGGATGATGTACCTGATGTTCGTGTTTACCATCAACATCGGCGGAGCCTTCATCGATTTCTTCGACGGTGCCGCGTCGGCACTGTTCGTCGACGGACTTGGCTCGCTGCTGAGCCACGTCGGCGCGCCTGACTGGACTCGGCTGGTGCTCGCCGACGGCATCGGCGCTGGACTGGCCGTGGTCGCCACCTTCATCCCGATCATCGCCAGTCTCTACATCTTCCTGTCCGCGCTCGAAGACTCGGGCTATATGGCGCGCGCGGCCTTTGTGATGGACCGCTTCATGCGCTCGATCGGGCTACCCGGCAAGGCCTTTGTGCCACTGATCGTCGGCTTCGGCTGCAACGTGCCGGCGGTGATGGCCACACGCACCCTAGAAAACGAGCGGGAGCGCAAGCTCGCCATCCTGATGAATCCATTTATGTCTTGCGGCGCACGGCTACCAGTCTATGTGTTGTTTGCGGCTGCCTTCTTCCCGCACTCCGGCCAGAACATCGTCTTCGCGCTCTATCTGACCGGCATCGCCATCGCGCTGCTCACCGGCCTGGTCATGAAACGGACCCTGCTCAGCGGCTCCAGCACCGGTTTCATGATGGAACTGCCGCCCTATCACATGCCCAGGCTGCGTGGCGTGCTGCTGCGCACCTGGGATCGGGTGCGACTCTTCCTGCGCGAGGCCGGGCGGATCATCATCATCATGGTGCTGATCCTGAACATGCTCAGCTCGATCGGTACCGATGGCCGACTGGACCAGACCGATAGCGATGACTCGATCCTCGCTGCAGCAAGCCGACTGGCCACACCCCTATTCGCACCCATGGGCATCGGCCAAGACAACTGGCCCGCCGTCCTGGGGATCGTCTCGGGCGTACTCGCCAAAGAGGTCATCGTCGGTACGCTCGACAGCCTCTACAGCCGCCTTGCGGCCGAAGCGGCGCCAGCGCAAGAAGAGACGACCTTCCGTTTGGGTGAAGCCCTCACCGCTGCGGCCGCGACCGTACCCGCCAATCTCGCCGAGGTCGGTCGCAGCCTGGCTGACCCGCTTGGCCTGCAAGTCGGCGAGGTCCTCGACCCTGACGCCGTTGCCGCCGAGCAATCGATCACGACCGGGACCTTCGGCGCGATGGCGGAACGCTTCGATGGTCAAGCTGGCGCCTTCGCCTACCTGCTGTTCGTGCTGCTCTACTTCCCCTGTGTGGCAACCATTGGCGCCATCGTGCGCGAGGCCGGGGCGCCCTGGGCGGCCTTCGTCGCTACCTGGACTACCGGCATCGCCTTTATCACCGCGACCCTGTTCTACCAGACAGCGACCTTCGAGCGGCATCCCCTATCATCCGGCATCTGGATCGGCGTCCTCCTGCTTCTGCTCATCCTGGTCTTCACCGGTCTAAGGGTATGGGGCAAACGCGGACGGCAGATGGTGCTGGAAACCGCTGGCGGTCGGGCCTGATGCTGATAGCAGCCCGCGATCTGGTCCGCCAGCAGGGCGTGATCTCACTGCAGGAGGTTGCCTTCAAGCTCGGTGTTCCCGCAGATATCGCACGGGCAGCCTTGCAGAAATGGGTTGACAAAGGGCGCGTCGAGCGGCTTCCGACTCCCGCCGCATGCATCGGCTGCACGCTCTGCGACAGTGCACCCCGCGAGCTCTACCACTGGTGTCATCAGGACGCGGCTGGTGGCACCGCCAGTTCTTCTTCGCAAAAGGGCATTTCAACCGCAGATGACGCAGAAAAACGCAGAGAGATTAAGACACTCCGGTCAATCCCTGCTTCACCTGGTCGGTAACCTTGGCATCTCGCTAAAGCACTGTTTCATCTATTTTCAATCTGCGTCAATCTGCAGTTTAGGTTCTTCGACCGATCAGTCAGAAACCGGCCGCAGCACCAGCGTACCCAGTGCTTGTCCGGCTGCGCTACCATCCCAAGGCCAAGGGTGAGAGCGGCCGTTGAGCCAAGCGTCGAGCTGATCCGAGCGATAGCGCGAAAACCGATGACCGGACTGTCCAAGCGCCAAGGTTCCGCGCGTCTTAGACCAATCCGAGGGGGCATAAACGACGCGCATCGAGGCGATATTGCCGATCTCACGCGGGCGCGTCAGCCGCGCGATGGCGACATCGATGGTGCCATTATCGCCGCCGCGTCCGATCGGCCCCAAGCTGAAGAAATGACCGAGCAGTGGCTGACCCTCGAAGGCATGAGCAAAGGTGAGCTGTCGTCGCGCAGCCAAGCGCGGTGCCTGCTCGTCCGGGGCGGCATCCCGCAGCGCTGCGGCGCTTACGCGCAATGCCCGCGCCCAGATAGCCGCTGGACCTTCCTCCACGCCAGCGGTTTCGATATCGTCCCAGAAGCTTGATGCGTCGCTGTACATCGTCTCGGCCAAGGGGCCGTAGGTATTGGTATCCAGGTCCATGAGCAGGTCGAGGTCGTCACCCAACTCATCTGCGTAGAGCGCGCGATACAGCTCGGAGCGGAGCAGCACGAAGAGTGCGGCCGCTTGGCTATCATCCTCGAAGCCAAGCGACCAGTTCAGCAACCTGTCCTCAGCCAAGGCCGCGGCCTCGGGATCAAGCCTGCTGATCTCGGGAAGATGGCGCCGCAGAGAGGCCAGGTAGACCGCAGCTTCGGGGCTGACGCGATCCGATTGCATCTGGGCCATCCTATCGAGATCGACCTGCTCGGTAGCATCCAGGAGCGCCTCAATGCGTTGAGCTCGGAATGGGGCCAGCCAAGAATGGCTGATCGCCTGAGGGCTGTCAGCGCCCACCCCCATGGCAGCTTCCATGGCGTTGTTCGCGCTCACCAACAGTTCATCCTGTGGCGCCGTGCCCCCCGGATTCTGCGCGAAGGGCCGATAGCCATTCCAGCCATAGCCAGGCTGCCAGCCGGGCACCGGAAAGGTACCGCTGCCCCGACCGCGACGCGGCAAGAGACCGGAAACCTGCCAAGCGATCTGGCCGTCTCGATGGGCAAACAGCAGATTCAGCGAGACGTGGTACAGATCCTCTGCAGCGGCGCGAGCCTCGGCGAGACTGGTCGCAGTATTGAGCCGATAGAAGCCGACGAACGATCGGTCGGGTCGGTCGAGCGCTAGGCGCAGTGCAAGACGCCAGTCAGCTCCCGCTGTGCGGCGAATCGCGGCAAGGCCTGTTGGGTTCGAGCCTGGTGCCGCGACCAGCTCGTCGATCAGCACACCATGACGGGTCGAGCGGATCGGCAGCTCGATCTGCTCCGGCCCAGCAGAGCCAGCAACCCTGAGCGTCTCGATCCGCACCTGGATCGGTTCCCAGTGGCCATCCGGTCTCAAGACCCTTGCGCCGTCGTCGCTGAGGCGCTCGACGAAGAGGTCTTGGGTGTCGGCCACAGCCGCAGTAATACCCCAGGCAAGATCGGCATTGTGCCCGATCAGTATCCAGGGGACGCCTGGGATGGCAACGCCAGCGGCATGATAGCCCGGCGCCTGCATCTCAAGCTCATACCAAGTACCGGGCATCACTGCCGGCAGATGGGGATCATTCGCGAGCAAAGCCCCGCCGTCAGCGGTTCTGGAGCCGGTAACGGCCCAAGCATTGCTGAGGGCCTGCGCCGGAGCAGTTTGCGCGAATGGTGCCTTGGTACCCGCCAAGCTCGTTCGCGAAGCAAGTTGCTCAGCCGAGCTAGCTGAATACTTGGCGATCGGTTTTGCGATCGGATTGGGCGCAGGCCGGTTTGCAGAATTGTTCGCAGAACTGTTCGCCAGTCTGACGGCTGGGGATTGCTGGTTGACTCCAAACTCGAGCCGATAATCCGGTAGATCCTGTGCATCAGCAGGCGCAGGCTCGCCTTGATCGGTCGGGAACAGCTCGAGCGCGCGCGCGGTGCCCAATCTCCGCGCCAGCCGTAGGAAGACCAGTTCCTCGCGCAGGTTCACCGAGTTGAGCCAGGCCATGTAGGCACCGACCAGCAGGCTGTCCTGCGGCTGCCAGGGGCTCGCCTCCAATCCAAGCAGCTGGTACTCGAGCGGCAACCGATGCTCCGCAACCGCCCGGCTCAGGTAGGTATTGACGCCGTCGGCGTAGCGCTGCAGGCGTTGCCGCCACTCTGGCTCGAGCGCATCAAACGATGCCCGCGCGGCCCGCGGCAGCCCAATTGTTCGGTAAAAACGGTCGCTCACCAGCGCACCGGCGCCGAACAGCTCGGCAAGGCGCCCACCGGCGAGCCGTCGCAGAAGGTCCATCTGCCAGAGACGCTCGCGCGCGACGACGAAGCCTTGTGCAAAGAGCATGTCGCCGAGTGTCTCGGCCTGGATGCTCGGCACCGCGTGCGGACCATAACGCACCCTCACTGGCTGCTCGAGCCCTGAGACCTCGTAGACCCCGTCGTAGCTCGGATGCGGCCGATGGCCCCACCAGACGAGCAGCCCAGCGAGGATCGGCGTCAGGACGGTCAGAGCAAGCAGGATAAGGCGCAACAAAAGGCGCAAACGGGAACTACAAAGCCAACTATTTGCGCAACGCTTTGACCTCTTTCGCAGTCACCGGCGGTGCATCATTGCCCCAATTGGCGCGGATGTAGCTCGCCACCGTGGCGATCTGCTGGTCGGTCAGCACCAAGCCGAATGAGGGCATCACTACATGCGCAGAGAAGGCCTCAGAGGGATCAGCTGGGGCACCGAGCAACAGGGTCTTGAGCACATCGTTCGGGCGCTCTTCATTGACCACCGGATTGCCACGCAGCGCCGGGAAGTAGGGTTTCAGCCCCTGACCATGGTCCTGGTGGCAGGCACTGCAGTTCTTCACGTAGATCTCACGGCCCTGCTTGTAGGCTTCTTCGGTCAACGCCTCTGGTACCTTTGGCCGATGCATCACCTCGGTCTTGGGCGGCAGATCCTTCAGATAGACCGCCATCGCGCGCAGGTCCGAGGTGGCCAGCTTCGAGAGGCTGTCGTGCACCACCTCAGCCATCGGCCCTAACGCAGCAGTCGCCGGTGCACCACTGGGGTCTTGCTCCTCGTTCGCATCGAGTTCAGCGGGTGCCAGCCCCGTCTGCAGGAAGCTGGCGAGCTCATCGACCGTCCAACGGCCCAAGCCCTCATCCAGCTCAGAGGTCAGATTCGGCGCATACCAACCGTCGACAATGGCACCGGTCATCGCCTTCGAGGGCTCGGTGGCACCAGCCAGGTTGCGCGGGGTATGGCAGGAGCCGCAATGGCCCAAGCCCTCGACCAGGTACGCGCCGCGATTCCATTCATCACTGCGGCTGGGGTCAGGCACGAAGCGGCCTTTGTCGAGATAGATCGTCTGCCAACCAAACATCAGATCCCGCATCGAGAACGGCCAGCGCAGATCGGTCTCGGGCGGCTGGTAATTAGAAGGCTCGAGTGACATCAGGTAGTCCTTGATCGCGAGCAAATCATCGTCCTTGACCTTGGTGTACGAGGGATAAGGCAGCGCTGGGTAGTAGGGCAGCCCGCTCGGCGAGATACCCTCTTGCAACGCATGCAGGAAATCCTTGTCACTGAACGAGCCGATGCCGTAGCCCTTCGACGAGGTGATGTTCGGGGTGTAGATGGTGCCGAACGGTGTATCGATCGGTAAACCGCCCTCGAAAGGCTTGCCATCGGGGCGCGTGTGACAAGCCATGCAATCGCCCGCGGTCGCCATGTACTCGCCATAGACCAGGCGACCCTCCGGCAGATCGCTAGCGGCTGGCGCGTTGGCAGCAGGTGCGCTGTCCTGAGCGCTGGCGGGTGAATTGGTGGCCGGCTCTTCGTCAGCCACGGCGAGCGAACTGGCGCAGAGCAGACTCGCGGTCAAGGTCAGTGAGCGAAATCGCATCTCCAATGTCTCCTGCTGTCGGATAAACAAACGTGGGTAAGAGCTTGAGTGAGCTTCTGACGCAGGGCGCGGTTCAGACCGGCTCGCGCCTCAGAAGGCAAGGCTTCCAGGCGACCGCGTCGGGGCATGGAACACATCTCGATAGGCGGTGTAGATCGAGAGCACGACGAGCGCCGCGAACACCAGCATCAGAGGGATCATCAACAGCATCAAGGCGACCATGAGCGCCTCCGAGATCGAAACGAGAATCGCACTGATGATGCCGAAGACCAGGCTGGCGCCCATAAGGATAAAGAACAACGCCAGCCCGTAGACGAGGAAGGGGATCATGTTCCGCCAACAGGCGCGAAAGCTCATTCGCATGGCCTCAACGGCGCTCATACCCTCAAGCGCAACCAAGGCCGGCGCAAACCAATACAGCATCAGCAGCGGCACCATCGCGAGCATCAACACCAGCAAGACCAGACCAATCCCAGGCCCCAACACGCCGGCGACCACCTCTGGATCATTCGAGTTCAGCGCCTCCATCGAGCCGGCCGTCAAGACTCCGGTTGCCATCAAGAGCAGCCCAGCCACCATGAATACCACGAATAGGCCCAGCAGATAGAGCAGACCAACCAACGCCAACTGGCCGCCCTGCATTGAAAATCCATCGAAACCCGCTGCAACCCGCAGCCTGCCATGACGCTCCTGTGACTGGGCCCCCAGCATCAGCCCCCCGGCAAACACCGGCCCCAGGATCATGGTCGCCAAAGACCCGACCACTGGCACCAAACTGAGAACAAAAGTCACCAGATAGACCAAGGCCACAGCGGACAGCCAGACCCGCGGCTGTGCTTTGAATTGCTGCCAGGCTTGCGTAATCCAACGCCAACCCCGGCTAGCGGGATGCTGAATCGGGTCAAGCATTTGCTGCCCGTGGTCTTCAGCTGCAGTCTCAGGTGCGTTAGGCGCACCAAGACCTTTACCGAGCCCATGAGGACCTGATTCTGGGAGCGCATCAGCTGCCGCAGAGACGGTCTGGGCTTCACCCACTGAGACCCCGGCGTCAGCGTCCATCGGCTCAAGCCGCGACTGAAGGCCGATCTCTTCGAGCACCTCCTGATACCGACGCGCGTTGTCGGCATCGACATCGGTCTTTAGCACCCGCGCCTGTCTGTCGAAGATCAGTGAGCGAGCCTCTTCCTCACTCACCTTAAACACCCCGGCAAAATCGCGCACTGCCTCCTCGGCATTGGCTGCCGGATCGAGGGCTCCAGTAAAGACGACCTTAAAGGACTGCGCCATCAATGCCTCCTCAGGCGGTGAGTCGCTTCTTCATCCAGCTCAGTAGGCCCGGCTCGGCCTCCCAGACGTCACGCATGGCTTCACGGTAGAGCCAGGCCTGATCCTCCCCCCCAGGGGTAAAGCCTGCATCATCCAGCACTGGGCGTTTGATACGCTTGCGCAGCAGGAAGCGCGGGATGCGCGGCAGGCGATCAACCGCGCTGCTCAGCGCTTGCGCCGCATGCTCTTGGTGACCCAATCGATAGAGCGCAAGCACCTCGCCATAGGCAAGATCGGCAAGAAGGTCATTCGGGAACCGGCGAGCGAGTTCCAACGCCTGCTGATCCGATCGGGAACGCAGGTAATGGTTCATCAACTCGGCACGAGCACCATGGTTGTCTTGCGGATTCAAGGCCAATAGACGCTCGACCGCCGCTGCAGCGGCCTCCTCGCGTCCCGCCTCGGCCTCGTGCAGATAGGCCCGAAACAACAACCGCAGCGCCGGCCGATTCCGCTCGGCACTCCAAGGCAAGCAGTTGACGCCAGTTGCAGCGATGGTGGCATCGATGATCGCAAGTGCGCGCTTGTAAAGCGGCCCCAGCAGCGTATGCGAGACCCAGGGCAGACTGCTCTCCGGATGCTCATAAAGCGCGGTCGCGAGATCATCGAGCACATCCAGGCTGTTGGCCGCATCAGGTTGGGCGCTGAGAAAGCGCATCCAGCCATCCCCATCCCAAACGGCGCCATCGTCGAGCGCCGAGAGTTGCGTTGCATAGGGCTTTGAGGCAGAAAAGACGCGGCGCCATTCACGCTCGATCGCACGCAGGCTGGTACTTGGTAGGAGCGCCCCAACCGCGCCGGAGGGCGTCATCACGCGCTCGTTTGGGAACTGCTCCTCCGGAAACAGCGATAACTGATAGCCAGCACCCGCCTGCAGAGGGTCTTCGAGCGATTCAAGCTGATAGGGCAGCAGCGGCAGCGCGGAAAGCGACCGCACCCAGTGACAGAGTTCAAGCAGCAAGGGGTCCATCGCCGCGGAATGGCTCGACACGAGCGCTTCTTGAGGATCGACCATGGCTTGCTCGAGGAAGCCGAGAAAACCGGCATCCGCATCGCCGCTGCGCCGCAGTCGATGGCGCCAGAATTGGGCGCGCGAGCGGGCACGCACATCATCATGGCGTGCCGCAAGCAGCGTGATCTCGAGCAGTGCGGTCGACGGGTTATCCGGGCCATGTCGCAAGGCCTGCTCGAAGGCTTCGTCGGCGTAGTCGAGTTCGCCTTCGTCCATGAACATCATGGTAAAACGTTGCCAGGCCGCGGCCTTGAGTTCACGACTCCCTTCATCGGTCACCCGCAGCAAAAACGCCTGCTTCTTCTTCCAGTGATCGAGCTCATCGAGGGCATCGCAAAGGATGTCCAGCGCCGGCTCGTAACGGCCATCGAGCGCCCCGATCTCACCCTTGAAGAGCGGCTCGAGCAAGGCCGCAGCACGCCCAGGCCGGTCGTGCTCGAGCCAACGCTCGGCAACCTTGGCCAAGAGGATCTCGGGCACCGCTCGGCGCCGCAGCGCCTCCTGGATGGCCTCTTCCGGTAGCTCATCGATGAGCAGGTCCCAGATCAGCTCCGGCGGCAGTTCGGGCAAGGGCCCGAGTGGCTCGCAGCAATCGCCGTAACTGAGTCCAGAACCACAAAAACAGGGCTCATGATCATTCGGCAGTGATAGCGTGCGCGGGCGCCAGTCGTTATCGGCACGCGGTGTCGCATTCCAGATCGCGACACCGAGCATGGCGGCGAGACGCTCGGCCTCGCCCTCGAACAACTCCGACTCAACGCCTAACTCGATGGGAATATGAGCCCGAGACCAGGCGATATAGCGCTCAAGGTCACCATCATCCGCGATCTGTCGCACCGCTTCGCGCAGCAGCTGCGCCATACGCTGCGGGTCGGTCGTCTCGCTTTGCATCAGGGCGCCCTCCGCTGAAGTGGTGCCAACTCGGTCCCGCTCGTGGCATTGTACCCTGACCGACGCGGCGCGTCTCGACGCCCTGCCGTCCTCGCCCCCTCTGCCGCATCCATCCGGCCTGCTGAACCGAGCACATGAGCGACAAGTCCGTCAGAATCTTCGTCTCATCACCCGCCGACGTCGATCATGAGCGCGCTGCGGTCAAGGACATCGTTGATCAGCTCGCGAGCGAATATCTCCCCTACTTCGAGCTGCGCGCGATCCTCTGGGAGGAAGAGGCACTCACAGCGGATCGTACCTTTCAGGCCGGCCTGACTCAGCCGGAAGACTGCGACATCGTCCTGGTCATCCTTTGGACCCGACTCGGCTCGCCGCTGCCGCAAGAGCCCTACCGCGGCATGACCGGCACCGAGTGGGAATTCGTCAACGCAGTCGAGGCCTCGGCCCAGACTGGCAACCCCGAGGTGTTGGTCTACAAGAAGACCACGCCAAAGCTGGTCGACATCACCGACGCTGCGCTCGCACGCGAGGCGGTCGACGACCGACGCCGGCTCGAAGACTTCTTTCGCACACACTTCTTCTTCGACGACAACAGCTTTCGCCGCGCCTTCCGCACCTTCGACAACGCCACGGCGTTCCGCGAGCTGGTCTCGACCCAGCTGCGCAAGCTGCTAAATCGCCGCATCAGCACCGAGCGTCGGGCCAGCACGGGTGATCTGCACTGGCAGGGCAGCCCGTTCCGCCCTGACCGCCCATTCGAGCTCAGCGACGCGCGCATTTTCACCGGTCGCGAGCAAGAAGTGCGAACACTGCTGCAACGCCTAGAACAACTGAGCGCAGAGGCAGAAAGCCTACTCTTGGTGACCGGCCCTGGCGGCAGCGGCAAGACCTCATTGCTGCGCGCCGGCATATTGCCCAAATTGACACGCCCGTTCCAGTTCGACGAGATCGCCGCCGTGCGCGAATGCCTCATCGACCCCGGCGCCGCTGACGCCGGCCCGACCGCAGCCATCGCCGAGGCACTTTGCGCCCAGCCTGCATTGGCCGAGCCACTTGGGCGCTTTGGCCTGAGCACGGCCGATCTCCAACGCTTGCTCAGTAGCGACCCCACCCTGGCCGCGCAGCAGATCAGCAGCGCCCTGAAGGCCAGCTCACCGGATTTGACGACCAGCGGCGGCAGTCGCCTGTTGCTGTTGTTAGACCCGCTCGACGCAGTACTCGAGCGTGCCAATGAAGAGCAGTTGCAGACCTTCGCTTCGGCCCTGCAGGCGCTGGCCAGCGCCGCAACCCTTTGGGTCATCGCCATTCTGCGCAGTGACGCGCTGCCGGCCCTCGAGCGTCTGCCGGCGCTACAGCCCTTGATCCTGCGGCAGGGCTGGACTGAGATTGGACCGCCATCGGCCGCACGCATCCGCCAGATCGTTGAGATCCCAGCACGGATCGCCGGCATCGATCTGGACACTGGCAATCTTGGCGAACGCGAGCTAGTCGAGCATCTCGAGGCCGACGCCAGTCGCATTCGACATTGGCCAGCCTTAGTCCAGCCGGTCCTGGACGCCGCCTATCAGCGCGCAGCGCAGCGCCAAGCCGCCACCGAAGGAGAGCCATTACGGCTTTCCAGCGCCGACTACCTCGCCGGCGGCGGAATCCATGGCCATGTGCTCCGGCGCGCAGCCGCGGTCTGGGCTGAACTCGATCCGGAGGCGCGCTCGGCACTGCCAAGGCTATGCCGGGCGCTGATCAGCCTCGAGGGCGGCGCCAGCGGCCGGGCCACCAAACGCTATGGCAGCCTCGAGCTGCTGCGCCAAGATCCAGCCTGCGCACGGCTGCTGCAGCGCCTGATCGAGACCCGACTGGTCATCGCCGAAGGGCTGCGCGACCCGACCCTGACTATCCGCTGCGAGCCGCCTGACTACCGGTTGCGCTCCGAACTTGCCAGCGTCTGGCGCCAGACCCGCGAGGAGTGGCGCCAGCGCTGGCGTCGACTGCGCCGACGCGGGCCAAACCCACAGCCAGAACCAGAACCAGAACCAAAACCAAAACCAGCCGACCAGGACGCCGGCGAGCAGGCACTGCAACAAGCCAGCCGCAAAGCGCCTGCAGTTGTCGACAAGGCATTGAGCGGAGGCTCGACGGCAGCCTCACCCGAAGATTTAGCTGCAAGCTCAACGGCAACAGCGCGCGACATAAGGAGCACAAGAACAGACAGCACCACGGAGGCAGCGCTGGGCGCGGCGCCCTCCACGAGTGATGTGCTCGCGGCCAACGCCAGCCAAGAAGCAGAGGCCGATAGCGACCGCCAGGACTGGCGCCATTACCGCGCGGTGGTGAGCTTCAGTCATCCGGCATTACTCACGCTCTGGGAGCCCGTGCGCGACTGGCTCGCCGTCCCGACCAATCGGCAGTTGCTGGCGCGGCGCTTTCAGCTCGACCGACAGGCGCAGCTCTGGAAGCGGACCAACTGCAACAGCGAGTATCTGCTGCGCGATGTCGGCTCGGCGGAGGCGGAAGCACTGCGCGCAACCTACGCCGATGAGCTGGAGCCACTGGAGCGCGAACTCATCGCCCAATCAAAGGCCAATCTCGCCTTCCTCCGCCGACGCAGCCGTTTGGTGCGCGCGGTCGGCGCCGTGCTCGCCGCACTGATGCTGCTCTCAGTGATCTCGGCCGGCCTGGCCTACCGCGCGTATGCCGACGCCCAGGCCAACCTCAGCCGCAGTAAGCTCAACGAGGCTAACCTCTCGATCACCCGCGGCAACACCCCGCAGGCCGTCGATCTGGCACTGAGTGCCGGCGCCGACCTGCCACAGCGGGCGGTGCAAACCCTGGGCATCGCCTTTAGCAACAACCGGATGATCGCCATGGCCCCAGCCCCAAGCCCGGTTCCGGATCAGCCTCGCATCCCGGCCTTCAGCGACCAGGGCTCTCAGCTGGCAACCTTCCTGCCCAGCGGAGCGGCGGTCCTGCTCGAGCTTCACCAAGGCCGCTTTGAGCGTGCACAGGTGCTCGCCGATGCCGAGCTGGGCCTGCATACGCTGGTCTTCGGACCTGACAGCCAGGCCTTTGGCATCAGTCGAGAGGGCGTCTGGCGCCTACCGGTCAACACCGACCCCAAGCCAGACTATGCCTGCGGAGCTGCACCGGGGCTGAGCTTCACACTCGATAGCAGTCGTCAACGCCTTGCGCTGAGCCGCGACAAGGGCGAAGGGAAGCATGGCCTTTGCGTGCTCGACTTGACACAGCCGGGCCGGATCATCCTTGAGAAGGTACTCGAGGACGGCCCGATCCGAAGCCTCAGCTTTTCGCCTGACGGCCGAGCACTGCTGACCGCCGCCAGCATCGGTCGCACCCGTCTCATCGACCTCGACTCCGGCAGCATCAAGCGCTCGCTGCCGGCCGATGGCCCGCTCGGTCGCCCATTCGATCGGGCCGTCTTCGATGCCAGTGGCGAGCGCATCGCCATCGCCGCCGCCGACGAGCGGATTCGCCTCTACCACAGCACAGGCGAGCCCATCACCGAGCTCTCCTCGGCGCGGATCGGCGGGCGGATATTCGCCATGCATCGCAGTGCGGTACGCGACCTCGCCTTCGACCCGTCCGGCGCCTTTTTGGTCGCCGCAGATGACGAAGGGCAGATCGTGCGTTGGACCCTGAATCAGGATGCCGCGGGCGCAGCGAGCGAAGCGCAGGTCTTCGATCAGGCAGTGGTCTTGAACAGCCATCGACTGAGCGCTGGAACCCTGCGCATCGTCGAGCCACCCGCCGCGACTGAGCTCAATGAGAGCCTGGTCCTGAGCGCATCGCTAGACGGCACCGCCAAGCTAACCGGCTTGCAGACCGGGAAGTCCCTGGCCGTACTTGGCCATGATGCCGCGATCAAGAACGCTGGATTCCACGCCCAAGGGACGCGCGTCGCGACCTTCTCCGCGCGCGATGAGAGTGTTCGCCTTTGGAGCGTGACACCGGTCTCCCAGCTCGCCTATCGGCTGCAGCACCCAGACCACGTCTGGGCTGTCGAGACTGCCATCGCCCCACCCGCGATCGCCCGTGGCACCGACACGCTGATGCTCGCCACAGCCGGCTTCGATGGCGGCGTGCGCGTCTGGCGCTACGGTCGCGATGACTCGAGCAGCGGACCAGAGCCATGGGTCGAATTCCTCGATGAGGGGCCGACCCGCCCGGCACGGCAGGTGCGGTTCTCGCCCTCCGGGCGTCGGCTCGCTTCGGCCCACAAGGACGGTACCGCACGCATCGCCGACCTCGTCAACAAGCGCATCGACTGCCGACTGCAAGTCACTCAATCACCGCTTGGCGAGGTCTACAACGCACTCTTCAGCCCGGATGCCGGTTGGCTACTGACCACCTCCAACGACCGCGCCGAGCCGGTGCGCGCCTTCTCTACCGAGACCTGCGAGCCGCTGGCGACAAACAATGCGCTGCGGCACAGTGGAGCACCAATCGACGCCGCGGCACTGCTGCAAACCGCAGCAGGTACGCTGATCGCAACCGGTGACGAAACCGGCATGCTGCGTCTCGCCGAGCGCTCGCAAGCCGGTCCGTGGCAGCACCTCTGCGAGACCGATGTCGGCGTCGGCGCCATCGGCGACATCGCGCTGAGCCGTGATGGGAGCCAAGTCGCCATCGCCGGCGAGGCCGATCGTTCAGCCCTCATCAAACTCGATCTGGCGGCGCTGAAGGCGACTGACCAAAGCGCCTCGCCCAACCGCGGCTGTGGTCAGATCCGCTACCTCGACGGACATAGCGGTCGGGTCTACAGCATCACCTTCGCGCCCGACAGCAAGCAGATCCTGACGGCATCGCTCGACAAGACCGCTCGCCTCTGGAGCCCTCAAGGGGACGCGATCGCGATCCTCGCGGACCATCAAGATCGCATCTATCGGGCTGAGTTCAGCCCGGATGGCCAGTGGATACTGACCGGCTCACGCGATGGCAGTATCCGCATCTGGAAACGCCCAACCGGCAGCAGCCAGCAGGTCCAGACGCTATCGACCTTTCTGCCCTTGGAGGCCGACGCCGGTGGCGTTGCCAATGCCGTGTTCAGTCCCGATGGGCATTATGTGGCCGGCGCCTACTGGGAGAACGCCGCCATTCTCTGGCGGCTCTGGGCCGAGGATGGCCAAGCGATCGGCAGCGAGAGTGAGGATTGGGGCCCAGATCGGTCTCATCTTGCGCTGGTTCAGGAGGCCTATCGGTTCCGCCGCGATAACAAGGTCGCTGAGCCCAAGTCCAACGATCTGGAGCCGAGCGACTGATGCGCAGCCTGTCCAGGATATCTCACTCGGGCGTTGAGCCATGAGCCCAAAAAGAGCACCTGAACTGCAGATCAGCGCGGGGAAATTAGGCAACAACCGCAAGCTGTGGATTGGGCGCTGGCCTGGCCTTGGCCTCGGTCTGGCACTCATCCTGCTCGGTTTGATCACAACTCAGATCCAGCTGCGGGATACCGACATCGCCGTCTATGCAACGGCAGCCGAGCGCGTCTTCAGCGAGGCCGAAGACCCTTACCCACGACGCCCCGGGGATGTGCTGCCCTTCACCTATCCACCGACCGCGCTGCCGCTGCTCTATCCAATCGCCGGCCTGAGCCTCGAGCAGCTAGCCAAGACGATGCTCGTGCTCAACCTGCTGCTGACCCTGGTGGTGATGGTCGTCATCGTCGGCGATCTGGCGCGCGACGATCCGAGCGGCAAGCTGCGCTTCTGGGGACCGCTCTATATCGCGGGCTTCGGCGGACTCTATCTGAACCTGCAATTCGGTCAGGTCAACCTCTTGCTCCTGCTGCTGATCTGGGGCTTTTGGCGCGCACTACGTGGCAATCACGAAGGCGCTAGCGCCGGCGCCTGGCTCGCGCTCGGCTGCATCGCCAAGCCGCACTATGTGCTGCTCGGCCTCGGCGCCGGGCCGCTGCCGCGACTCAGGTTGGTCATCGGCGGTCTGGTCGCGGGCGGTCTGCTCATCGTACTCAGCCTCTGGATCGCGCCGAGCGGCAGCTGGACCTCCTGGTGGCAGGATATCGTCGCCACCACCAGCCTGACCCAGCTGCCACCCGGCCATAGTTCGATTGCCGCGCCCTGGAATCGCAGCCTGGCCGGCGCTATTGCACGTTTTCTGGTGCCAAACAAGTTCAGTAGCATCATCGCCGATGATCCGGCCCTGGCCGCACGACTCACCGGTAGCGCGATACTGATCGTCATCGGCGCCACCGGCGCGATGCTATGGCGCTCGATGCGACGGAGCCTGACGGC